>CAZJZO010000001.1:0-87812 GCA_964550495.1 uncultured Porphyrobacter sp.
TTGGCATAGGTTATGCCAGTTCAGTCAGCGGCGTAGGCGGAATTGCAATCGGGGCGTTTACTACTGCGACTACCGAGGACGCCATCGCCATTGGCCGCAGCGCGGATGCCACCGACAACGACGCTGTTGCTATTGGCCGATCGGCTAGAGCTGAAGCCGCTAACGCCATTGCTATTGGCGATCTCGCCAGAGCAGAGGCCCAGAATGCGATCGCGATCGGAGAACGCGCAGGAACCGGCGCGGGAATCGACTCCGTTTCGATCGGATCCAGCGCCGGAGCGGAAATGTATGGGGTTGCTGTCGGTGATACCGCATTCGCCGGAGATGGCGGCGTGGCAATCGGTCGCAGCGCCAACGCCACCGGCTTTCAGGCAATCGCCATCGGTGAAGGGTCAATAGCAAGCGCAAGTCAAACCGTTTCGGTCGGCAGGTTTAGCTTGCAGCGCAGGATCGTGAATGTTGCCGCTGGAATCGGCGAATTCGACGCGGTCAATGTTTCCCAGCTAAACGCGGCGATTGCGGGCGTGTCAGGTGGGGGCGGCAGCATGTTCCTCGATGTCAATTCGACGGGCAACGCAGCGAGCGCGACTGGTGTGGATGCCATTGCGATTGGTACGTCTGGGGCTGAAGGCGACCGCGCCATCGCTGTTGGTGCCGATGCAGTTGCCGGTGGTACCGATGCAATTGTGCTTGGGACAGATGCCGCCACTTCAGGTAACGGAGCCATAGCCATCGGAAAGGATAGCCGAGCAACGGGAATACAAGGAGTTGCGTTGGGTGACTTCGCGCAATCGAATGGCTCTTCATCCACCGCAGTCGGTGCACAAGCTTTTGCTCTTGCACCTCGTTCAACTGCCCTTGGCGTTGGAACATTTGCTACGGGCGGTTCTTCGACAGCAGTTGGCGATGGATCGTTGGTCAGTGGTGAATCGGCGATCGGTATTGGCTCGAGCGCGCGCGCGGAGGCCAATAACGCTGTCGCGTTGGGGGGTTCTTCCTCGGCCAGCGGACAAGCTTCCATCGCCGTTGGCGGGGACGGAGACGACGCGGATGCAGTTGGTACACGGGCGCTCGGAACCCAAACCACGTCGGTCGGTGCCGATGCCTTCTCTGCCGGTCTCAACACCACCGCTTTGGGTTCCGGAACGCAGGCCACAGGCGTGCAATCCACCGCAGTCGGCTCGGGTGCTGGCGCAAACGGTATTGGCGCGCTGTCCTTTGGCGCTTTCGCACAGTCTGGCGGGAGCTTCTCGACCGCGCTGGGCTATCAGAGCTTCGCTCCGGTCGATCGCGCCACCGCGATCGGCAACACCGCGCAGGCGACCAATGTGCAGTCGACCGCAATCGGCTTTGGCACCCGTGCTCGGGGCACCGATTCGACCGCGATCGGGTCAGGTGCGGTAGCCGATCAGGCCAATTCGACCGCGATCGGTCAGGGAGCCACAACCACCGCCGCCAACCAGGTCACGATCGGTGGCACGGGCAGCGCTGTCCGCATCGGTGACATCGAAGCCTCCACCCTCGCCCAGCAAGGGCCGGTCGATGCGGTGACGGTCGATGCCAATGGCGTCCTCGGGCGCCAGACCGTCGCGACCGCCGCTTCGGTCGCCAATGTGCGGACTTCGGTCAACGCCCTGGCGCAAATCACCGATGCGCAATTCGCGCAGCTAGAATCCACCGTGCTCGGCCTCGATGGACGTGTCTCTGGACTGGAATTCCAGCTCGAGGATCTCGACGAGCGCACCCGCGGAGGGATCGCGATGGCAATGGCGATGGGCTCGGCTCCGATCGTGCCGGGCAAGAATCTCTCGATGACGGTCGCAGCAGCTAACTACCGCGGCGAGCAAGCATTCTCGGGATCGCTGACAGGTCGGGTGTCGGGAGACGTCTACATCTCGGCCAGCGTCAGTGGAAACACCGGCGACGAGAATGTCGGCGCGCGCGTAGCGGCAACCATCGGTTTCTAGGAGACTATGTTGTTGGCGAGGTGCCTTGGCAAACGGGGCCCTCGCCCAAAAAGAATTCAGAACTTAGGGCTCGATCATGTGCAATAGGGTCGCCCGAGCAGCGGCCTGCGCACGGGTACGCGCCTGCAGTTTCCGGCATGCGTTGCGAATGTATTCCTGCACCGTCGCTTCCGACAGCCCGGTTCGCTTGGCAATTGCGCCGTTCATATGGCCGCTGCAGACCCAGGTCAGGCACTCCTGCTCTCGCGGTGAGAGGGGCTGGAATTCTGCGCTCGCGACGAGCTCCTTCAGCTTGATACCTTCCTGCAGGAAGGTGATGGCCGGAAGCAGTGAAGAAGCGACCTGCCCAATGCCTTCCAACGCATCGCTTTCGCTGGTGAGACAGCTAGCGGTGAGCAAGGTGAACTGACCGCGCAAGGGATCGCGCACCGATGCGGCAATCCCGCCGCGATAGCCGAACTCCGTCATGAAGCTCAGGAATTCCTGGTCGCTGGGCGACCACTTGGCATAGTCCGGGTGCAGGCTGGTCGCGGCCAGAACCTGCTCGCTTCGCGCAAAGCGTCCGATCGTGTCGATCGCCAACGTGATTTCGGGCTGGTCGCTGACGAAGTCTTCAAACGATCTAGAGACCAGCACGCCATGACTTTCCTCGGGCAGAACATGATTGCTGATCTGCATGTGGGAGGCGGAGCAATTCTCGAACCCATGCTCGCTCAATTCATCGAAGAGCTTCTGCCAGGCCTCACCCGGCTCGTCGCTTGAGATTGCGACGCTTGCCCAGTCGAGAGGGGCCAGCAACCCCATCTAGCGCCACGTTGCGACGTTGGCGTAGCGAGCGAGGTTTCCGCTCGTCTGGATGGTCGATTTGCGCATAGCGAGACACCCCCGGATGTGAGCATAACTACGTCAATCCCTCGATATAGAGGGATCGCCGATGAACTCCAAGCGCCTTAGCCAATTGCCATTTTCGAAGTTGGCAGTTGGCGAAGGGGAGTTTGAGATGCGCAATGTCGGAGGCGTGGGCAAGCGAGGTCTGTTGGCGGCAACCGCTATCATGGCGATGGCAGTCCTGATGCCGCAGGAGGCGAAGGCCGACGACTGCCTGCTCGATTCAAATGACGACGGCGATGCCGACACCAATGTCGACAGTGATGGCGGCGCGGATTCCAACGGAAACGACACCAACGTGGCTTGCGGCGTTGGCTCCGACGCGACAGGCGGCGGCGCGACCGCTGTTGGTTTTGCGGCACTGGCGACCGGCCTCGACAGCATCGCGCTAGGCAATCAGGCGGAGGCAACCTCGGAATCGAGCATTGCCATCGGATTCTTCGCCGATGCGACTGCCACAGATGCCATCGCCATCGGCAGCGACGGGAGCGACGGTGGAATGGCGGGCGCGCAGGCGTCGGGAATAGGTTCGCTTGCCGTCGGAACCGATAGTGCGGCTACGGGCTTACACTCGACCGCACTAGGTACGTTGGCCGTCGCAAGTGGTCAGTCCTCGATCGCCATCGGCGATGCTTCGACATCCTCTTCCATTTCCTCAATCAGTATCGGCGATACATCGATTGCAGCTGGTGGTGCGGCCATTGCACTCGGGCTTGACGCTAGTGCAGTCGATACCGCAACTACCGCGATTGGCAATGCGGCCGAGGCATCGGGCGTCTCGGCATTGGCAGTCGGAACCAATGCAGGAGCAACCGGGTTTGTGAGCACAGCAATCGCTGCTTTCAGCGATGCCCAAGGCGATGGTGATATTGCGTTGGGCGTGCAGGCGACCACGATCAATGCACTTGGCCAGACACATGGCAACATCGCCATAGGAAGCGCTTCCGAAGTCGCTCAGGGCATGGGCAATTTGGGCGGGATTCTGACTACCGCGAACGGCGGCAACAGCATCGCTGTCGGCACTGCCGCCGTAGCGACCTCACAACAAGCGATCGCCATCGGAATGCGGTCAACGTCTGGAGGGCTTCGATCGATCGCTATTGGTAGTGATGGCGACGATGCCGGTAACTTCGGCCCACAAGCAAGCGATAGGGACGCAATAGCAATTGGGACCGATAGTTTGGCCTTGGATATTCGGGCGACTGCGTTGGGCACACTGGCTTGGGCGGGCGGTGAATCGTCGATCGCAATTGGTGACACAGCTGAAGCGAGATTCGAATCGTCAATCGGCATCGGAAGGTCAACGGCTGCATTTGGCGTCGAGGCAATAGCCGTTGGGACATTGGCGGAGGCAACTGCGACTGCTGCAACAGCGATCGGCGCAGGAGCGCAGTCCACGGCCGAACACTCGCTTGCCATCGGTAGCGACGGTGATGACGCGGACGATCTTGGTGCTGTCGCTTCGGGAACCGAATCCATCGCCATTGGAAAGGACGCGTTCACTTCCGCTGAATTCGCCATCGCGCTCGGGACCGAAAGCAGCGCCACCGGCTTCGACGCTATCGCCATCGGACCACGTGCATCAGCTGCCACCGCCGGAGTTACCGTCGTCGGCGCAGGTGCCAGTGCAAGCTCCGCCGCCGCGACCGCGATTGGCAATGGCGCCCAAGCGTCCCAGATTGAATCGACCGCTCTGGGCCATGGAGCCGATGCCCTAGGCCAACGCGCGACCAGCGTTGGCGCGAACAATGTCGCTTCGGCCGACGATGCCACGAGCTTGGGCTACATGGCGCAGGCCGCGCAAGTCGCTGCCACAGCCCTTGGCGCTCGGAGCGCTGCGTTGGGCATTAGCTCGGTCGCAATCGGAAGCGACGGGAATGATACCGGCGGCGAAGGCGCTCTGGCGTTGGGCACGCAGACCACATCGGTCGGCGCGGATGCCTTCTCGGCAGGATTGAACACGACCGCTCTGGGAGCGGGCACTCAAGCGACGGGTGTGCAATCGACCGCAGTGGGGGCCGGAGCCGGAGCCAACGGCATCGGCGCTCTGTCCTTTGGCGCCTTCAGCCAGGCAAACGGCAACTTCTCGACATCGCTGGGCTATGCGAGCTTCGCTCCCGCCTTGCAATCGACTGCCATCGGCAGCGCCTCGCAAGCGACCGGCGAGAATGCCACCGCGATCGGACGCGCCGCACTCGCCCGCGCCAATGGCGCCACCGCGATCGGCAATGGAGCAACCGCCGACTTCGTGAATTCGACTGCGGTGGGCAAGGATGCGACCACCACCGAGGCCAACCAGGTGACGCTGGGCGGCACGGGCAGCTCGATCCGGATCGGCGACATCGCCGCCAGCACCGCCGCGCAGTCCGGCCCGGTCGACGCGGTCACCGTCGATGGCAACGGGGTGCTCGGTACGACATCGGTCGCAACAGCTGCCTCGGTCGCCAATGTGCGAACGTCGGTCAACGCCCTCGCGCAAGTCACCGATGCGCAGTTCGCGCAGCTCGAATCCACGGTGCTAGGCCTCGATAGTCGCGTATCGGGGCTCGAATTCCAGCTTGAGGATCTCGACGAGCGTACCCGCGGCGGCATCGCTATGGCCATGGCCATGGGCGCAGCGCCGATCGTTCCGGGCAAGAACATCTCTATGACGGTCGCAGCAGCGAATTATCGCGGCGAACAGGCGTTCTCGGGATCGCTCACCGGTCGCGTGTCGGACAGCGTCTATATTTCGGCGAGCATCAGCGGCAATACCGGGGACGAAAATGTCGGCGCGCGGGTGGCTGCGACAATCGGTTTCTGAGTTTCAGATGCAATTGAAGCAGCCGACGCGGCGTGCCTCAAGTTTGATCTCCGCACTGAAGATTGACCGAAATCAACAAGGATTTGTCACGTTTCCTGCTATCCTAAGTCGGCCAACAGGCACTTAGGAGGGATGCAGGGACGGTTACGGGAGAAAGAGACCAGTAGGAAAAAGGCAGGTCGGGTCGCATGACGACCGCCCCTCCATCGCGCATGGAAGGGGAAACGAGATGAGGAATGCACTACTGCTGACGACAGCGCTCACATTGGGCGTGGCTGCATCGCTGGCAATACCGACCGAACAGGCACGGGCAGACGACTGCCTGCTCGACACCAACAATGACGGCGATGCCGACACCAATATCGACTCCGATAACAACGCCAATTCCGACAATGTCGACGCCCGGCTTGCTTGCGGAACGAATGCCGACGCAACCGGATCGTTCGGTACAGCGGTCGGGTCCGAGTCCGAAGCAAGCCAGAGCGAAGCGACGGCGCTGGGCAATAACGCGGTCGCCAGTGCTGCCGATGCGACCGCTATCGGCTCGGACTCAATCGCCAGCGGCGCCGACTCGACCGCCGTGGGCGAATTCGCGCAGGCAACCTTTGAAGGCGCCACCGCTATTGGCGACAGCGCGCAGGCCATCGCCCTGAACTCGATCGCGATCGGGCGACTGTCAGATGCAAATACAGCGGGCAGCGTCGCGATCGGCGGGGACGACGAGGATGCAGACGGGCTCGGCGCACAGGCGACCGCCGACGAAACGGTGGCGATCGGTGCCGACGCGGTCGCATCGGGCTTCAAGTCGACCTCGCTCGGCAAGGGTGCCACCGCCAGCAATTCGGGCGCGATCGCGATCGGCGGCGATACTGTGGCCTCAGGCTCGGTTTCGACGGTCGTCGGGGTAAACTCGGTAGCCAGCGGTTCTCAATCGATCGCCATTGGTGCGAACACCACTGCCGACTTTGCCAACTCGATCACGGTTGGCTCGAACGCGGATGTCGGGGGCTCCGGCGCTATCGCGATTGGCACAGGCGCCGACGCCAATGACGTCGACGCGGTAGCTTTCGGCCAAGCAGCCAACGCTGCCGCTTCCAACAGCGTCTCGATCGGTGCGCAAAGCGATGCGACTACCGCAGGAAGCGTCGCGATCGGCGGCGACGATGGCGATGGCGACACGCTCGGAGCACAAGCGACCGGGGCAGACTCGACCGCGGTCGGATCGGATGCGGTCGCAAGCGGCAACAACTCCGTTGCACTTGGCAATGGCGCATCCGCCGCCGCAGTCAATGCAACAGCCATCGGCCAAGGCGCTTCGGTAACCGGCACCGGCAGCGGCACTGCCGTTGGACAGGGAGCGACCTCGATCGATGGGAACACCGCGATAGGCCAGGGAGCGAACGGCAGCGGCAGTGCCGCAACCGCGATTGGCCGCCTCGCCAATGCCACCATGACATTCTCCACCGCGGTCGGGCAGACGTCGAACGCAACCGGACAGTTCTCCACTGCCATCGGCGTGAACTCGGTTTCGTCGGGCGACAATACCGCTTCGGTCGGGACGAACTCGGGTGCCACCGGCAACAGTGCATCAGCATTCGGCGACCAGGCCCGCGCGGAGGGTAACAACAGCACTGCCGTGGGTCAGGGCTCGAACGCTTCGATGGATGGCGCGGTCGCGGTTGGCCAAGGGTCCGAGGCCACCGCCATGATGGCGATTTCGATCGGCAATGTCTCAGACGCAACCGGAACCGCCGCTATCGCGATCGGCGGTGACGGCGATGATGGCGATGCCAACGGCGCGCAGGCTCTGGGCACGCAGACAACCTCGGTTGGCGCGGATGCATTTGCGGCGGGGCTGAACACCACCGCGCTCGGTGCGGGCACGCTCGCGACCGGAGTGCAATCGACAGCCGTCGGTGCCGGCGCAGGGGCCAACGGTGTAGGCGCGCTAGCGTTCGGTGCTTTCAGCCAGGCTCAAGGCAATTTCTCGACCTCGCTCGGTTATGCCAGCTTCGCGCCCGCCTTGCAGTCGACCGCAATCGGCAGCGCTTCCCAAGCGACGGGTGAGAATGCCACCGCGATCGGACGCGCCGCCCTCGCCCGCGCCAATGGCGCGACTGCGATCGGGAATGGAGCGACCGCCGACTTCACCAACTCGACCGCGGTGGGCAAGGACGCAACAACTACAGCAGCCGATCAGGTGACGCTCGGCGGCGCGGGCAGCTCGGTCCGGATCGGCGACATTGCCGCCAGCACGGCCGCGCAGTCCGGCCCGGTCGAGGCTGTAACGGTCGATGGCGACGGGGTGCTCGGTACAACGGCGGTCGCAAGCGCCGCCTCGGTACAGAATGTGCGCGTGTCCCTTAACGCGCTGGCAGAAGTCAGCGACGCGCAATTCGACGCTTTGGCCGGACGAGTAACTTCGCTCGAAGGCCAGGGCGCGGGCGTGTTCGACCTCGCCAACACAATCGATCGCGACGCCCAGCGCGGGATCGCCTCGATCGCAGCGCAGGCGCACCCGCACTTCCCGAGCGAAGCCGGACGGACGAGCTACGCCGCCAACACCGCGATCTATCGCGGCGAGGTTGGCTTCTCCCTGGGCCTGATGCACCGGCTCGAAGGCGACTTCGCAGTGACCGCAGGCGTCTCCTATGCTGGCGGCAATTCGACCGCTGCGCGCGTAGGAATCGCCGGGGAGTTCTGATTTCGAAGCGGCGGGCGTCCAGGCAGCATGGGCGCCCGCTCGCGTCAACTCATTTCAACATGCCAGCCGTGATCGAGATCACGAACCATTAGTACGAATCCGTGCCATCAATCGGTAGACCGCAAACAGGATAACATTCGAATGGGCGGTTTGCCGGGTTTCAATCCAGGCAGGCTCGGCGGGTAGAGTGGCAATCGCGCCGCCCCTTCGGTGAAACTGAAGGGAGCTGCAATGAAGAACTCACTACTGCTGACCACCGCCCTTACGCTGGGTCTCGCGACTTCACTGGCGATGCCAACCGAACAGGCCCGGGCAGACGATTGCCTGCTCGATCGGAATGACGATGGCATCGTCGACACCACCAACACCTCGCCGCCAGACGGGGATGGTGGGGCCGGCTCCGACAATGATGACGACAACCTCGCCTGCGGTGTGGGCGCAAATGCCAGTGGGCCCAACACCACGGCGGTTGGGTCCGAAGCCAATGCCGCAAGCACTGGTGCAACCGTCGTCGGCTCCGACGCGACCGCCACCGGCGTTCGCGCCAGTTCTCTTGGTCGACTCGCCGATGCGACGGGCGAAGATTCGACGGCGGTGGGTTCTGCATCGCAAGCCGATGGGATCCGGTCGATTGCGATTGGTCGCATAGCCACGACTTCGTCGTCATCAACGGATGCCATCGCAATCGGATCGAGTTCTTCCGTCAACGGTGTTTCCGCAACGGCAGTAGGCGCAGGGACGGTCGCGGGCACCGGTTCAACGGCACTTGGAGTCAACGCCGACGCCGACACCAACGGAACCGCCGTAGGCAATGGAACCGAAGCCTTCGGCGGAGGCAGCGTCGCCGTGGGCCTCAGCGCATCGGCCATGCAATCCGGTGCGATCGCAATCGGATCGTCTGCCGTCACCAACACTTCCGGCAATGTTGCGATCGGTCAGGCCGCCACGACAACTGGCGATGGCAATGTGTCGATTGGCAATGCCAGCCGCGCAACCGTGTCGGGCTCCGTCGCGATTGGCGGCGATACCGGCGACGCAGATTCTCTAGGTGCTGCGGCAACCGGAGCTTCGTCGACGGCCATCGGTGCAAACGCGACTGCCTCCGGAGCGAACGCCACTGCGCTCGGCGAAAGCAGCAACGCCATCCTTGAAGAAACGACGGCCGTCGGATCGAACTCCGGCGCGCTGACAGCGAGGGACACCGCCTTGGGCTATTTCGCGCAAGCAATGGGTGGAAACAGCGTGGCGATTGGCGCCGCTTCCGTTGCCGATACCGCCAACACAGTCTCGGTCGGCAACTCGACCTTGCAACGGCGGATCGTGAATGTCGCTGATGGAACCAGCCCCAGCGACGCAGCCACGGTAGGACAGCTCAACATCGCCATCGCCGGCGTCGTGTCCACTGCCGATGCGAATACAGCCGAACTGCAATTCCTGGCATCCGATCCGGCGGGCGATCCCGCTAGCGCCTCGGGAGACGGCGCACTGGCAATTGGGGACACGGCTTCGGCCATGAATGAGGGAAGCATCGCAATTGGAAGGAATTCCGAGGCGGACGGTGCAGTCACATTGGCTCTCGGAAGCGGCGCAACGGCCAGGGACCGCGAATCCATTGCCGTCGGTAACGATGCCTTGGCGCAATCCAATGCCGCTATCGCAATTGGCGACCGGTCGAAAGCAACTCGAATCTCCTCGCTCGCGGTCGGCGACCGGGCACAGGCTACAGGCGCCTTGTCGATTGCGTTGGGGGGCAACGATGAGGCCGAAGCCGATACTGTCGGAGCCACAGCGTCAGGCGACCGAGCAATCGCTATCGGAGGGGACACGCGTGCCTCCCAAACAGGCTCGATCGCGATCGGAGGTGACGGCGACGATACGGACCGCGAAGGTGCTCAGGCCACCGGCATTCAAAGCGCGGCAATTGGCGTCGATGCGACGGCGAGTGGACTGAACACGACCGCGCTGGGAGCCGGAGCACGGGCTTCGGGTGTACAATCGAGTGCGGTTGGAGCGGGAGCCGGGGCCAGTGGCGTCGGCACGCTGGCATTCGGCTCGTTCGCACAAGCGCGCGAAAATCTCTCGACCGCGCTCGGATACGCCAGTTTCGCTGCGGCATCGCAGTCCACCGCTATCGGCAACTCTTCCGAAGCACTCGGCGCGAGTTCCACGGCAATCGGGTTCGATGCCGCGGCCCGCGCATCCAACGCCACGGCGATCGGTTCGGGTGCAACTGCGAACCAGTTCGCCGCGACAGCGATCGGTAACGGCGCGACCACTACGGCTGCCAACCAAGTGACGCTTGGCGGGTCCGGCAGCGCTGTCCGGATCGGCGACATTGCGGCCAGCACGGCAGCGCAGGATCAGCAAGGCCCGATCGATGTCGTCACCGTCGATCAGAATGGCGTACTCGGTCGCCAGCAGGCAGCCACCGCAGCCTCGGTGCAGAATGTCCGCACCTCTCTCAATGCATTGTCGCAAGTCTCCGAGGCGCAGTTCGGTCAGCTGGAAACCAGCGTGCTCGCGCTCGATAGGCGGGTAACCGGGCTCGAGTTTCAGCTTCAGGATGTCGACGAGCGCCTTACCGGCGGGATTGCGGCCTCGATGGCACTCGGCGGGCAGATGGTTGTGCCGGATTCCAACATCTCATTCAGCCTCAGCGCCTCGACCTATCAGGGCGAGCAGGGCTTCGCCGGGTCGGTCTCGGCGCGGGTCGCGGAAAAGGTCTACATCTCGGCCGGTATTGCCGGATCGACCGCGCCCGACAGCACCGGCGGGCGGGTCGGGGTGGCATTCGGGTTCTAGTGGCCAAGCCGCCTGATTGACCGCGCGGGGGTTAGCGATCCTCCGAGACACCGGCTTCGCCGTTGAAAAGATTAGGCATGCCAAGCGCGGCGGTCTTCGCTATCCCTTCAGAGCCAATTCGGCTTTCGAAGGGATAGGGAGGGTCGGTCGAGTTTGTTCATCGACGGCTTGTGCCGTCCGGTCGGGTCGCCACACGACCGCCCCTCCATCACGTATGGAAGGGGAACTCGAAATGAAGAACACACTGTTGCTGACCACCGCGCTGACCATGGGCGTCATGGTTTCACTCGCCACACCGCTCGATCCGGCAGGAGCGCAGGATGAAGCAACGTCCGCGGAGGGGACCGGCGAGGAGGAAGGTGAGGAAACCAGCGTGGTCGGTCCCGAACCCGAGGGTGCGGGCGCAGCCTGTGAGGAAAGCCCCGGCCTTGAATGCGGATCGGGATCTTCGACATTCGCCAGTTCCTCCACAGCCGTTGGCAATGGTGCCAGCGCCAGCGCCGGATTTGCCAGCGCCTTCGGAAGCGATTCCGATGCCTCGGGAGAGCGCACCATCTCGATTGGCCGAATATCGGAGGCGAGCGGCAACGACTCTTCAGCAGTAGGCCACTTTGCGGTAGCCAGCGGAATCCAGTCGACCGCGCTCGGTCAAGGGGCCGATGCGACGGCGGCACAGTCCACCGCCATTGGCCAGGATTCGCTCGCCAACGGCGTCGGTTCGCTGTCGGTCGGCCGCAGTTCGGACGCGCTTGGAATAGGCTCGGTGGCTGTCGGTGGCGACGGCACAGATGCCGGGGTCGATGGCGCACGCGCAGTGTTCAACGATTCAACCGCAGTCGGTGCAGACACCTTCGCAAACGCCTTGTTCGCGACTGCCGTCGGCGCCCGTGCACAATCGACAGGCACGCGTGCAGTGGCAGTCGGCTCGGAAGCGAATGCCAGTGCCGAACAAACGGTCGCGGTAGGCAATGCATCGGTGGCAAGCACCGCCGGAAGCGTTGCGATCGGCGGCGACAACGATGATGGCGATGCGCTCGGTGCGCAGGCCACGGGAGACGATTCCGTGGCTATCGGCAGCGACGCGGTAGCCTCTGGCGCGCGCTCAACTGCCGTCGGTAACGCCGCCAATGCAACCAACACCGGCAATACCGCTATCGGGCAATTCTCGATGGCTACCGGGATCAACACGGTCGCTGTCGGGCAGCTCTCAGACGCCAGCGGCAATTTCGGCGTCGCGGTTGGCGTGAACGCGCAGGCACAGAACACGCGCTCGATCGCATTGGGTGTTTCGGCCGTGGCTTCGGCTGGGGATGCCATCGCGATTGGCGGGCTTTCCGAAGCGTCTGGCACCGACAGTATTGGGATCGGACAGGACGTCATCGCGTCGGGACTGGCCTCAGTCGCAATCGGCGGAGACAGCGGCGATGGCGGCAGTGACGGCGCGATTGCCTCAGGGAACAATTCCACCGCGGTCGGAGCCGACTCCTTGGCCAGCGGCGAGGACGCCACCGCAATTGGGGCGGGCGCACAAGCCGCCGCCTTTGCCACTGCATTCGGCCGTCTCGCGATCGCCAGCCAGAGCGAAGCTTTGGCGATCGGCCAAAACAGCGATGCTACGGCGGCTGCGGCAGTTGCTGTGGGAACCGATGCGCAGGCGCTCGGTATCGGTGCGGTTTCACTCGGCCGGCAGGCGAATGCCTCTGCGGGAGACGCTATTGCACTGGGACGATCGAGCGCAGCCAATCAGAGTAGCGCGATCGCGTTCGGCGCCTTCGCGGAAGCGACCGGGACCGGAGCCCTGGCTTTCGGGGCAAGAAGCGATGCAACCGCAACGGGCGCAATTGCTATTGGGGGAGATGCGCCGGTTGATCCGGATTCGGACGGCGCAAGCGCTACCGGCGACTTCTCTTTGGCTATTGGACCAGATGCTTCGGCATCAGGCGGGTTGTCCTATGCCCTTGGTGCAATTTCCAGTTCGAGCGGCACCAACGCCACCGCCATCGGCTCATTCTCGAATGCAGCGGGCGGCTCGTCCTTGTCGATTGGTTCTTCCAGTTCGGCGACAAGCGATCGATCGACAGCGCTTGGCGCAGCAGCCGACGCCACGGCGGAAAATGCTACCGCACTCGGTGCCAGGGCCAATGCCGGATTTGCGAACTCAACGGCTCTGGGCGTCGATGCGACCACAACAGCAGCCAATCAGGTCACCTTGGGAGGCGCCGGCAGTTCGGTGCGGATCGGCGACATAGCTGCCAGCACCGCCGCGCAATCGGGTCCGGTCGAAGCTGTGACTGTCGATGGCAATGGTGTGCTGGGTACCACTTCTGTCGCGTCCGCCGCTTCGGTCGAGAATGTTCGCGTGTCGCTCAATGCCCTTTCGCAAGTCTCCGAAGCGCAATTCGGCGCGCTGGAAAACAGCGTGCTTGCCTTGGATGGCCGAGTTACCGGGCTCGAATTCCAGCTGCAAGATGTCGATGAAAGACTGACCGGCGGGATCGCGGCCTCAATGGCGCTGGGCGGTCAAATGGTTGTGCCGGACAGCAACTTCTCGGTCAGCCTCAACGCCTCAACCTATCAGGGCGAACAGGGATTTGCGGGCTCGGTATCCGCGCGAGTGGCGGAGCGGGTCTATATCTCCGCCGGCATCGCCGGATCGACCGCACCTGACAGCACCGGTGGCCGCGTAGGCGTTGCGTTCGGCTTCTAGTCGGCGCTGTATCTGTCGGCGGAGTCCGTCACTCGGATTCCGCCGTCATCTCCGCCCATTCCTCCGCAGTGAAGCGCGGGGAGATGTGCTGCGGACAATTCCAGTCGAACCCGACCACATCGATAACAAAGAAGCGCTGAACCTGGGCTTCGTAGTCCGGATCGACCAGCTCGTTCCACAATTCATGATCGGGGCTTGCGGCCTCCCAACGCGCGGTGCCAATGATCTTGAGGCGTTTGCGGTGCGGATAATCCATCAGGAACAGCGAGACACGTCCGACATCGTCGATGTTGGCGGCGCTGACAAACTGCCGGTTGCCACCGAAATCGGCGAAGCCCAGTCGGTTGCCGGGGAGCGGCTTGAGAAATCCCTTGGGACCGCCGCGATGTTGTACGTATGGCCACCCATCCTCGGTCACGCTGGCGATGTAGAAGCTGTCGCGCTGGGCAATGAAACCGGCTTCGCGGGCCGAGAGTTGATCGTCACCCTCTTCGCCGCGTTCGATCATCTTGGCATAGGCGTCACGCGATCCGTCCGCCTCCTGCAATTCGAACGCTCTCTTGCCAAACAATTGGCGCATGAAGTTCGCCGCCATGATATCGCTCCTTTGCTAAGCCTTGGGACAGACGGGATGTGGCGCGCGAAACGTGGATCGCCACTGAGGGTTGCTTGTCGGTGACAAAGCGCAATTTGGATCGCTTAGCCGAACCATCGCAGTCAGACGAAATAGCGTTCGAATAGTTTCGGCACTTCGTGCGAGGCGCGGCGGACCAGCTCCACTCCGCGGTCCGAGCGCCCTAGCACTGCCTGGCCGCGCACTTGAGTCATCACAATTGCAGCGAGCGTGTCAGGATCCGCGTCGACGCTCAGCCTGCCGGCGTCGCGCCATCGCTTGAAGGCTGCGACGAGGCCATCATGCTGTTGTTCGATCAATCCGCTCATCAGGTCGCCGAGCTCGACCTGGCGATTGGCGAGCTCCTGTTGGCCACCCGCGACCAGGCAACCCGAAGGCCTGTCCGCATCGAGCAGGATCGCGGCCTGCGCATTGAAGAAGTCGTGCAGGGCCGTGCGCGGATCGTCCTGATCGAGTGTGGCCAGCAAGCGCTGCGACACGGCCGAATCGTAATGGTCGAGCGCGAGTTCAAACATCGCGTCCTTGTTGCCGAACGCATTGTAAAGGCTCTGACGCTTGAGGCCGGTTGCAGCTTCCAGTGTCTGAATCGAGGTCGCTTCATAGCCATTCTCCCAGAACGTATTGGTAATCTTTCCAACGACTTCTGAGCGATCGAACGAGGCAGAGCGCATGTTTTTGACCTTTCGTTCAAAATTATTCTTGACTGATCGATAAAGTACACCTAGCTCTTCTTTACCGATCAGTCAAGAACTAGGAGTGCTTACCATGTCCAACACCACCAACTCAGCTCGCCTCGCAGGCAAAAAGGCCGTCATTACCGGTGGCACCACCGGCCTTGGTCTCGCCACAGCCAAACGTTACCTCGAAGAAGGCGCCGAAGTGATCATCACTGGGCGCAAGCAGGAAGGAATCGACAAGGCCCTCGCCGAACTTGGCGACAATGCGCGCGGATTCGTCGCCGATTCGACCTCGCTCGCCGATCTCGCCGCGCTGGCCGACTTTGCCAAATCGCAATTCGGCACAGTCGACATTCTGTTCGCCAACGCCGGCAACGGAATGTTCGCGCCGATCGATCAAGTCGACGAAGCGCTGTACGCTCGCCAATTCGATCTCAATGTCAAAGGCGCATTCTTCACCGTGCAGACGTTCCTTCCCGCCCTGTCGGATGCGAGTTCGGTGATCCTTACCGCATCGGCCGTCCACGCCAAGGGCGCGCCCGGCGGCACGCTCTACTTCGCCAGCAAAGCAGCCGTGCGATCCTTTGCGCGGACGATGGCCGCCGAACTTGGTGGCCGCGGCATCCGGGTCAACACGATCAGCCCCGGCATTGTCCCGACGGCATTCTTCAAGAACTCCAACGCGCCCGAAGAGCTCTACAATGACTTCGAAGCATTGGCCGGTCACGGTGCGCCGCTTGGTCGCGCAGGCAAGCCAATCGAAATCGCGGAAGTAGCGGTGTTCCTCGGCTCGGACGAAGCCAGCTTTGTCACTGCCGCCGACTATGTCGTCGATGGCGGCTGGATGAACGTCTGATCAAACCGGAACATTGTTCAGAAAGTCGCGGGAACACTGTTTCCCGCGACTTTCCGTGGCTTTCAAAGTGTCACTCGATCACGCGTCCGCGCACCATCACGAAGTCCACGTTTTCCAACACGGTAACATCCTCGAGCGGATTGCCATCGACCGCGATAATATCTGCCGAGAACCCTTGCGCGATCTGTCCGATCTCGCTCTCCATCCCGATAATCTCGGCGGCGACAGTGGTCGCGCTGGCCAAAGCTTCGCGGTTGGTCATTCCGCCGGCCACCATAAGCGCGAATTCACCGGCATTCTCACCGTGCGGGAACACACCTGCATCGGTCCCAAATGCAATCTTCACATTGTTCGCCCGCGCCCGTTCGACGATCGTTCCGGCAATCTCTGCCACAGCGCGGATCTTTTCCTCGACCACCGGCGTGTAAAATCCCTTGCCGAGATTGCGGCGGATACCTTCGAAGGCCATGAGCGTCGGGATCAGCGTAGTGCCGCTCTCGTTCATCGCCCGAGCCGCAGCTTCGTCGATATAGGTGCCGTGCTCAATCGTATGCACGCCGGCCCGCGCCGCAGCTTCGATCCCCCGCGCACCGTGAGCGTGGGCGGCAACCTTCAGGCCCAGCAGCTTGGCTGTGTCGACAATCGCTTTCATTTCCTCGGCGGTGAAATGCTCCTCAAGTCCCCTGCCCTGCTGGCTGAGAACCCCGCCCGTCGCGGTGATCTTGATCAGGTCTGCCCCGTATTTCGACGCTTCGCGCACTTTCTCGGAACATTCGATCGGCCCGGTGCAGGTGAAGCCGGAGGACAGCACATCGTTCACATGCTTGTGAAAGCCGTTTGTGTCCCCGTGCCCGCCAACGATGCTGATCGTTCGTGCGCTGGTCACCACGCGCGGTCCGGGTACGATCCCTTCAGCGGTTGCGCGGCGCAGCATCTGCGTCACCTGATCGGTCCGTGAGCCGAGATCGCGCACCGTCGTGAACCCGGCGAGTGCCGTGATCCGCGCATTCTTGGCGGCGATCAGAGTATAGTACTCGGGCGGGGTCGTCGCCGCGCGCCAAAATTCACCGGACGGATCTCCTGAAAGGTGAGTGTGGAGATCGATCAGGCCGGGAAGGACCGTCTTGTCTTTCAGGTCGATGATCTGATGGCCTGCTGCTGCCAGGGCGCCTTCGGTCGAAACCTGCCGGTCGGTATCGGTGATAATCTCAGCGATTCGACCGTCCTCGACGACAATCAGCGCCGGACCAGTCGGCGCAGAATCAGCATTGAGGATGACACTGCCCGCCCCGATGGCGATAGTTTCCGCAACAGCGGGTGTGGCCAGGCCGGCGACCAGCGACGTCGCGGCGACAGCGAGCTTTGTGAGCAATTTCATGAGGTCTCTCCCTTTCGCGGGCCTTGATGACGCGCGATGCCGTCCAGCACAAGCTTCATCCACGGGCAAGTTGGTGCGTGTAACGTTTGCGTTAACCAGCACGCTCGTTATGAGTCGCCGCAATTTTCCACCAACCAGGGACAATTTTCGCATGACCCGGCCTTTCGCCAAATCCGCCGCCCTTACAGTCACCCTGCTCGCGGGTGCCTCGCTTACCGCCACCGCCCATGCCCGACCGATGACTCCCGAAGACATCGCCAAGCTTGAAAGCGTGGGAGCGATTGCCGTCTCACCCGACGGTGCGCGGATCGCCTACACCACCTCGAGCCTGCCCGATGTCACCGAAGGCGAGGACAATGGTGGCTTCCAGAGCGAGCTCAAGATCGCGACCGGCCCTGACACTGCGCGCGCGTTTCTACCGGATGATATCAGTCCTGGCGGTGTCGCATTTTCGCCCGATGGCCGCATGATCACTTTCCTTTGGGCCAAGGAAGACGAAGACCGTGCGGTCTGGGGCGTGCCAGTCGATGGCGGTACCTATACCAAGCTAGCGGAGGTGGAAGATACTGGTGTGCGCTCATACCGCATCAGCCCCGATGGCAGCACGATCTACCTGTTGACCGGCCCCGGCGAAGACAAGCAACGCACCAAGCAGCGCAAAGCCGGGTTCAACTCGAAAGTGTACGAAGAAGAGTTCCGCCCGGCACGCATGTTCGCGGCGAGTGTCGGAAGCGAAGTTGACGAGAACCCGCGCGAGATTGCGCTGCCAGGCTATGTCAGCGCATTCGACATTGCTCCGGACGGTTCTTTCGCGATTGTTGAAACAGCGCCGACGCCGCTGGTTGACGACAGCTACACCAAGAAGCGGGTCAATATCCTCGACCTCGGCAGCGGCGATGTGCGCGCCGTGGTCGAAACTCCAGGCAAGATCGGCGACGTCGAAATCTCACCCGATGGTTCGATGCTCTCGTTGGTTGCCGGCGTCGACAAGAACGACCCGGCGGCCACGACCCTGTACATGGTCAACGTTTCCACCGGAGCATTTTCGGCTGTCAACGAAGGTCAGGCTGAAGCCGTCGTAGACACCGAATGGCTCGAGGATGGTCGGCTGGCTGCAGTCGTGCATGTCGGCGCGCAATCGGTGCTGCGGCTCTACGATCCGAGCGGAAAGATCTCGGGCGAATTCGATCCGGATGGCCTGATCATCACCCGCGTCGAAGCGGACGCGGATACGGTTGCGGTGGTCGCCAACGCCCCCCGGCATCCGAGCGAACTGTTCGTACTGGATGGCAATGCCTTCCAGCGCTGGACCTCTCACAACCCGTGGCTCGCCGATATCGACTTCGGTGAGCAACGTACCTTCACCTATTCCGCCCGCGACGGGCAGCAGGTCGAAGGGGTGCTGATCCTTCCGGTCGGCGGAGTGCCCGAAGGCGGTGCGCCCACCATCATGGATGTGCATGGCGGACCCGAAGCGCATGAAAGCAATGGCTGGCAGACCAGCTACAGCAATCCCGGCCACATCGCCGCTGGCAAGGGTTATGCGGTGTTCCTGCCTAACTACCGTGGATCGACTGCCTATGGCACCGCGTTCTCGAAGGCCCACCAGAACGACTACGCCGGCAAGGAATTCAACGATATTGTCGATGCCAAGCGTGCGCTGGCCGCAGAAGGGATCACCGATTCCGGCCGCACGGGCATTACCGGCGGCTCGTATGGCGGATATGCAACCGCATGGGGCGCAACGGCATTGAGCGAAGAATACGCCGCCGCAGTGATGTTCGTGGGCATCTCGAACCAGACCAGCAAGTTCGGCACCGGGGACATCCCGTACGAAATGTACAACGTCCACAGCCTCAAATGGCCGTGGGACGATTGGCAGGGAATGCTCGAAGTCTCGCCGGTCTACCATGTCGACAAGGCCGACACCCCGATCCTGATCATGCATGGCGAGGAAGACACGCGCGTCGATCCGGGCCAGAGCCTCGAACTCTACCGCTCGCTCAAGGTCCGCAAGCCGGATCTCCCGGTGCGGATGGTGTTCTACCCGGGCGAAGGTCACGGCAACCGCATGGCCGGCAGCCGTTACGATTACAGCCTGCGGATGCACGAATGGTTCGACACCTATCTGATGACGGGTGACCGCAACGCCGATATGCCCGGGCCACGCCCGCAACTGGCCGAAGGAGCAAAGGGCTCGAGCGCTGACGATACCGATGACGACAGCGAGGATTGATCTTCCCGCTCATTGATCGAGGGCCGCCCGCCGAGGCGGCCCTTTTCGTATCAGCGATAGAGCTGGTGAACCGCAGTCAGATTGGCATCCGCCAGTCCCTTGTCGGATGCTCTTGCAAACACCGCCTCGGTCGCCTTCGCGATCGGCATGTCTGCACCGCCAATCGCATAGCCCAAGTCCTTACGCACCAGATCGACCGGAAACATCGGATCGTCTTTCTCCGTAAGCATCAGGCCGGCGGCGGCTTGCGCTCCAGGCGATAGCAGCGGCGTTGCCCAAAGCAGTTCGATCACGCGCGCCCGATCGAGGCCGAGCGAAGGCGTTCGACCCAGCAGTTCTGCGATCAAGGCAACCTGCGCGGCGAACAGGGTGTTGGCGAGCAATTTGAGCGAAGCGCCTGCCCCGATCTCTCCAGCGTGGAGTTGCTTCGCACCGATCGCTTTGAGGATCGGTTGGGCACGCTCGATCGTATCTGCACTCCCCCCCAACAGATGGACGAGCGCGCCAGCCTCGGCTTGCGGACGGCTTCCCAGAACCGGTGCATCGAGGAAGGCAACGCCGCATGCTTTGGCAGCTGATCCGAGGTCGCGCACACATTCCGGCGTGAGGGTCGAGCTTTCGATCATCAACGCGCGTTCTTTCAGTCCCATCAAGGCTCCATTCTTTGGGTCGAGCCAGACTTCGCGTGCAGCTTCGTCATCTCGCAGCATTGACAATGCGGCATCTGCTCCCTGAACCGCCTCGCGCGGCGTCCGGTCGCTGCCGGTGCGGTTCCAGCGGATCACGGTGAATCCTGCCGCGTCCAGCCGGTCGGCCATGCGCGATCCCATGGCGCCCTGACCGAGGACGGTGATTGTGTGTGTCATTCATTCTCTCCGGGAATGCGGGCGCGGTCGCCCAATCGCAGCCGCGCCCTGCGTAGGATCAAGCGGGTTCGACTGCCTCTGCGCGAGCGGAAGTGCGGCCTTTCGGATCGTGCCAGCGCAACGCCGGATCGTGCATGAAGTCTTCGAGTGGGGTGTGGGTCAGATGATTGGTGTAATTGCTCATCACCTTCGTCGCGATGATCGTCACCACCTCGAGCACCTGGGCCTTGGTGAAACCGGCAGCGATGAAGGCGTCAACCGCATCGTCCCCTGCAAAACCGCGGCTTTCCGCCACTCTGGTCGCAAAGCTTCGCAGCGCTTCGAGCCGGGCATCGGGGATGGTCTCACCGTCCCGAAGTGCCGATGTCACATCCTCTGGAACGCCAACCTTGCGTGAGACGAAAGTGTGGCCGGCGGTGCAATATTCGCAGCCGTGAAAGACGTTGATGGCCTGGTAGACGACTTGCAGTTCGACGGGGCTTAGAGACGCTTCGGCAGCAATCAGTCCGAACAGGCTGTCATAGGCCTTCAAGGCCACCGGGCTCTCAGCGAGTCCGGCATGGAGTTTCGGAATGAAGCCCCAACTTTCCTTTACCGTGCCGAGCCGCTCACGGCTGCCTTCGGGCGCGCTGTCCTGAGTGTGAAGTGTGAATTGAGTCATTGGTTTTCTCCTGCGGGGCGGTTCGGGGTGAACCGTCGGCGAAGCCGCAGATGGATTATTCATTATGGTTGATGTAGTACCGCAGAAGACATAATTTTCATTCTCTTGAGGAATATATGGATCGGCTATTGGCGATGCGGAACTTTGTCGCTGTGATTGACTCGGGTTCGATCAGCGCCGCGGCACAGCGGCTCGGCGTCGGTCAGCCTGCCTTGAGCAAGTCCCTCGCTGCGCTCGAAGCCTATCTCGGTGTCAAACTGCTGGTGCGCACAACTCGCGGCAGTTCGTTGACCGATGCCGGTCGGACTTTTCTTTCCCATGCACGGGTCACGCTGGACGAGGCCGAGGCCGCCGAAGCCGCCGCCCGAGATGCCGCCACGACATTGCGCGGCCCCCTGCGAGTCGCAGCACCGCCTGTCTATGCCAGCGAAGTCATTCTCCCACGTCTCGCGGAGTTTCGCGCGCTCCATCCCGAGGTCACCATCGATCTGGTGCTGGATGATCGCCAGGTCGACCTGATCGGCGAAGGAATCGACCTTGCGCTACGAGGAGGAGCCTTGAGCGACAGTACGATCGTGGCGCGACGAATCGATACCGGAGCCAGGATCGTGGTTGCCTCCGCAGCGTATCTCGCAAGCAAGACCTTGCCCACGCATCCTCGCGATCTGCTTGCTCATGACTGGATCGATTACTCGGCCTGGTCCGGGCGGGCATGGGACTTCAAGAAAGGTCAAGCGACAGAGTCGATCCGCTTCATGCCCAAGCTGACAATCAGCGCAGCAGAGAGCCTAAGGGTCAGCGTCCTCAACGGGCTTGGCTGTGCCATTGTCAGCGAGCGAATGGTCCAGAACGAGCTCAGCTCGCCTGAGCTGGTTCGGCTGCTCTCGGACTGGGCCCTGCCGAAAGGAGAATTCTGGCTGTGCTCGCCGGCGGGACGTCGCATGAACGCTCGTGCCCGCGCATTCTCGGAGTGGCTCGAAACGATTATCGCCGAGCTGCCGAGCGTCTAGAACGTGTAGCCGATGCCAATTCCACCGATGAACTGGTCTGCGCTTCCGCGTAGTGAGGTAAATGGCGTGTCCGCTGCGTCGCCCACCAGTCGAGTGTAACCGCCAATACCGTAGATATTGAATCCGCCATTCATCACGTTGTTGTCGAGATCGATCGTCACAATCGCCAACGCGCCCACGCTGTTCAGGCCTCCATCGGCGGCGAATTGCGGCAATCCGCTATCGGCACTCTGTTGCGGAGTGACCGTGTAATAATAGTCGGCGAAATCATCATCGACGAAGCTCGCATTGGCGGAAAGTTGCACCGCCGCTCCGCGACCGAGCGGAGTGAAGTATCCGATGCTGGGTTCCACCAGCATCCCGTCATGCGCGCCCAGGATGTCCCAACGCACCTGCGTTGACAGCGAGAGGCGGTCGAACCTGCTGAAGACACCGGGAAAGCTAACCCCGCCTTGCACGCCGACTTCGATTGCGGTGTCGAGATCCTCGGTCAGTTCGACCACTGCGTCTTCGATCTGGCCATCGCGATCGTTGCGAAAGCGAAAGGTTGGTCCGAAGGAAAAGCTGGTTTCCGACCGCCCCGCGCCAGGCGGCTGCGAAAGCAGGTCGAGCGCGAAGCCCGGGCCGTTGGGGCTGACGCCCACTCCGCCCACGCGCCCGACAATCAGCGGCAAAGGAAAGACATTGTAGTCATCCGAACCCGAATAGCTGGGCACCAGACCGGCACCGATCCCGATCGTGACCCAGGTATCGTCAAACACGATATCGCCCGGCGGCATTCCTCGAGGGCTGCCATCACCCGGCCGACCTGCGGGTGGCCCTTGCGGGGACTCGCCCTGAGATTGCGCCGGCTGCCGGTCCACCGATATCCGTTCAGGCGATTTGGAACCGTCCAAACCGCCACCAGCATTGGTTTCGGCCAAGGCAGGCGACGCAAGAGCCGGCAAGACCAATGATCCTGCTGCAAGGGCTGCGATCCGGGAGTTGCGCATAATCCTGTTAACGCTCCGTAGTCTAATGCGGTCGGCAACACATGTTCCAATGCTGATTAACGCAGCGTGTTCCTCAGCTTGTCCCTGTTCGACGGGCAAAACGCCTTTGAAATGCGCCGACATTGCCCCCGGCCCCCGGCTGCCCTAGGGCCAAGGCGCATGAGCGATTCCTCGCAAGAAGTGTTGGCGGATATCGCCATTGTCGGCGGCGGCCTTGCCGGAGGGCTTATCGCGCTCGCGCTGCATCATCACGCGCCCGACACAAGGTTTGTGCTGATCGAGGCTGGCAAGACGCTCGGCGGCAATCATCGCTGGAGCTGGTTTGAAAGCGACCTCGATGCTGCCGGTCAGGAACTGCTTGCCCCGCTTCGCCAGACCGGTTGGGACAAGGGTTATGAGGTTCGTTTCCCGAAGTATCGACGCAAGCTGAAGACCGGATATCGTTCGATGTCGTCGAAGGACTTCCACGAAGCATTGAGCCGCATCCTGCCCGAAGGATCGTTGCTGTTCGGACGCAAGGCCGAGGCGATCGACGCGCGCGGCGTGGATCTCGACAATGGCGCGCGGATCAAGGCTCGCACCGTGATCGACTGCCGCAGCTTTACCCCAAGTCCTCACCTGCGTGGCGGTTGGCAAGTGTTTCTCGGGCGCCAGATTCGCCTCGATATCGCGCATGGTCTTGAACGCCCGGTGATCATGGACGCGAGCGTCGACCAGGTCGCGCCACACGGCAATGGCGGAGCATATCGGTTCGTCTATGTCCTGCCGCTGGGCGCGCATGACGTGTTTGTCGAGGATACCTATTATGCCGACGACCCGATGCTCGATCGCAGCGCGGTCTCGGCCCGGATCGATCAATATTGCCACCAGCATGGCTGGCAGAAAGGCACGCCGGTCGGCCATGAGAGCGGCGTGCTGCCGGTGCTGACGGGAGGGGATTTCCGCGCCTATCAGGACGAGGTGCGCATACCGGGCGTCACAATCGCCGGCGCCCGCGGAGGGTTCGTCCATCCGCTCACCAGCTACACGATGCCGATCGCCGTCGGGAATGCGCTGGCAATCGCCAGAGAGGCCGATCTTCCCGGCGCACAGCTTGCCGCGATCATGGAGGCCCGTGCGCGCAAGCATTGGCGCAACACAGGATATTACCGGCTGCTGGGAAGATTTTTGTTCTTCGCTGCGGACCCGGATCGCCGCGTGAACGTTTTCCAGAGGTTCTACGGTCTGCGAGAGGGTTTGATCGAACGCTTTTATGCCGCGCGCTCGACCAGTTTTGACCGGGTGCGCGTCCTATGGGGCAATCCGCCCGTATCTATCCCGCGCGCCATGGCTGCTATGTTCAAGCGCGGTGACCCATTGAAGAAGACCACTCCAACGGAGAATTCGGCATGAACGCTGATGCCACACTCGACCTCAACCCGCCCGTCAGCGGCGCCAAAGGCATCAACCCGGCAATTGCGGAGAAGTACGAAGGCAAGAGCGCCTGCGTGATCGGTGCCGGTTTCGGCGGGATGGCACTGGCGATCCGGCTGCAATCGGCGGGCATCGCAACCACCGTGGTCGAGGCGCGCGACAAACCTGGTGGCCGCGCGTACTTCTGGGAGAAGGACGGCTTTACCTTTGACGCTGGCCCGACCGTCATCACCGACCCGCCGTGTCTAAAGGAACTCTGGGAACTGACCGGTCACGACATCGCCGAGGATGTCGAATTGATGGAAGTCATGCCGTTCTACCGACTCAATTGGCCCGACGGCACCAATTTCGATTATTCGAACGACGAAGAGCAACTCAACGCCGAGATCGCCAAGCTCAACCCGGACGACGTGATCGGCTATCAGCGTTTCCTCGAATATTCCTCCGAAGTGCACGAAGAAGGCTATGTGAAGCTTGGTCACAAGCCGTTCCTCGACTTCAAGAGCATGCTCAAGGCCGCGCCAGCGCTGGTCAAGAAACAGGCCTGGCGCAGTGTGTATTCGATGGTGTCGAGCTATATAGAGAGCGAGAAACTGCGCGAGGCGCTGTCGTTCCATACACTACTGGTTGGCGGCAGCCCGATGAAGACCAGCTCGATCTACGCGCTGATCCACAAGCTCGAGAAGGACGGGGGCGTATGGTGGGCACGCGGCGGCACCAACCGTTTGATCGCGGGCATGGTGCGCCACTTCGAACGGCTCGGGGGGACGATGCGGATCGGCGATGCGGTGAAGCAGGTTCACACGATGGGTACCCGCGCGACCGAAGTCGAAACCGCCAGCGGCTGGAAGCAACGCTTCGACGCGGTCGCCTCCAATGCCGACATCATGCATTCCTACAAGGATCTTCTCGGCCAGTCGCAGCGCGGACAGAAATACGCCAAGTCGCTGGGTCGCAAGAGCTTCTCTCCGTCGCTGTTTGTCGTCCATTTCGGGCTCGAAGGTACGTGGCCGGGCATCCCGCACCACATGATCCTGTTCGGCCCGCGCTACAAAGGCCTGGTCGACGACATCTACAAGAACGGCGTGCTGCCGCAGGATTTCTCGATCTATCTGCACCACCCGACGGTGAGCGATCCGAGCATGGCTCCTGCCGGCAAGAGCACATTCTACGCGCTCGTTCCGGTCGCTCACATGGGCAAGATGCCAATCGATTGGGATGTGGAGGGGCCGAAGCTGGAGAAGGCGATCCTCGATGAGGTTGGCCGCCGCCTGATCCCCGACATCCACGACCGGATCGTCACGAAGTTCAGTTATGCGCCGAAGGATTTCCAGCATGATCTCAACGCGCATATGGGGAGCGCGTTCAGCCTTGAGCCGGTGCTGTGGCAAAGCGCCTATCTGCGCGGCCACAACCGCGACGACGTGATCGAGAACTTCTATCTGGTCGGCGCCGGCACGCATCCGGGTGCGGGCATTCCCGGCGTGGTCGGCAGCGCCAAGGCCACAGCGGGTATTGTTCTGGGGGATTTGGCCGCTAAGCAGACGGCATGAGCACAATGAAACGGCTGGCCGTCTATTGCGGATCTGCCTCACCCGACGACCCACGCTATCTCGAACTCGCGACCGAAGTGGGCGCGGGCCTTGCGACACGCGGAATTGGCGTGGTCTATGGCGGAGGACGGCTCGGTCTGATGGGCGCGGTTGCCAAGGGCGCGAAGGACGCGGGCGGCGAAGTGATCGGAGTGATACCCGAAGCGCTGGTCAACTCCGAAGTCGCCAACCATGCCTGCGATGAGCTCATCACCGTCACGGGCATGCACGAACGCAAGCAGCGCTTCACCGACCTCAGCGATGGCTTCGTTACAATTCCCGGCGGGGTCGGCACCATGGACGAGCTATGGGAAGCGATGAGCTGGGCCCAGCTGGGCTATCACTCGGACCCGGTCGGGCTGCTCAACGCATTCGGCTTCTACGATGACCTACTCAAGTTCAACGCGAAGATGGCCGAAGTCGGCTTTGTCCGTCCGGCGCACCAGAACATCCTCGTCGCCGCCGACACGCTCAATGAGCTGCTTGCCAAGATGACCGCCTATCAGCCGCACACCCCGATCTTCCGCATGAAGGCCGAGGATCTGTAGGTAGCCAACCGATGGGCGTGGAACCCGATCTTCTCCCGAGCCGCCGTGAAGCCTTGGTCGAGCACGCCCGACTTGCGATCAAGCACGGCTCGCAGAGCTTTTCCGCTGCAGCTCGCCTGTTCGACCAGGAGACCCGCGAGCGGGCCTGGCTGCTCTATGCCTGGTGCCGTCGCTGCGACGATATTGCCGACAACCAGGTGAAAGGCGGGCCTCTAGGCGACCAGTCCAACCTCGACGACCGGCTCGCGCTGATACGCAAGCTGACCGCCAAGGCATTCGCGGGTGAGCCGACAGGCGACCCTGCTTTCGACTCGCTGGGAGTGGTGGCCAAGGAATGCGGACTTACCCCGCAAATGGCCGAGGATGTCATCGCCGGTTTCGCGCTCGATGCCGAAGACTGGCGCCCCCGTAGCGAGGCCGACATGATGCGCTACTGCTACCATGTCGCAGGCGCGGTGGGTGTGATGATGGCGGTGGTGATGGGGGTCTCGCCCGACGATCAGGATACGCTCGACCGCGCCAACGATTTGGGACTCGCCTTCCAGCTTTCGAATATCGCGCGAGACATTGTCGAGGATGACGCTGCCGGGCGTTGCTACCTGCCAGTCCGTTGGCTGGTCGAGGAAGACATTGAGCCCGGCCAGCATACCAAGCCGCACCATCGTCAGGAACTTGCCGATATGGCTGCGCGGCTGGTGGCGCTGGTCGAGAAACACGAAGCCGCGGCACGTGTCGGCGCCGCCCGCCTTCCGTTCCGCAGCCGTTGGGCGGTGCTTTCCGCCGCGCGCATCTACGGCGCGATCGGCCGCAAGGTCAGGAAGCGCGGCACCGAAGCGTGGAATTCACGCACTTATGTGCCGCGCTGGGAGAAAGCACTGTATGGCGCGCGGGCATTCCTCTCCGCGATCGTAAAC
The DNA here is from genome assembly GCA_964550495.1 of uncultured Porphyrobacter sp. Lineage (GTDB taxonomy): Bacteria > Pseudomonadota > Alphaproteobacteria > Sphingomonadales > Sphingomonadaceae > Erythrobacter. The sequence continues at coordinate 27,649 of CAZJZO010000001.1, forward strand.
CGGGAGAAGCACCCCGATGGCCCGATCACCTGGGGGATCGAGGATTTCCGACCCGATCCGGCTTGAAGACGCCGCCAAGGGCGCGTAGCGATTTGCCTCATGAGAGGGACTTCGATTTTCGCACTCGCAATGCTTGCCTCGGTGCCGGCATCCGCCGAGTCGCCCATCACCGACAGCGAACGCGCGGCGCTTGACGAGGCGGAAGTGCGCCTTGGCGTCAACGCCTTCTTTGCAGCGCTCCGAAGCGAAGACAAAACCGCTCTCGCCCGAACCATGATTCCCGAAGCCGTAATCTTCGTTCATGATCGCCGCGATCCGGAGAACCCGATCACGATTGTCCGCCCTGTAAGCGAGCATCTAGAGAACTGGGAAAGGACGCCGCCCGGTACCGATGAATACATGACCTATGAGAGCGTCCTGATCGATGGCAGCATGGCGCATGTCTGGGGGCCCTATATCTTCCTGATCGACGGCAAGCCGACCCATTGCGGGATAAATTCGATGAGCCTCAACAAGACGCCCGATGGATGGCGCGTCTCGAACACAAGCTTCACCGTCACATCGCTCCATGAGTGCGACAAACTGGGCGCACCCGAGGTGCCGGAATGATCAAGAAACTCCTGATCGCCAATCGCGGCGAGATCGCCTGCCGCATCATGCGCACCGCCCGCGCCATGGGCGTGGCCACGGTCGCGGTCTATTCGGACGCCGATGCGAAGGCCCTGCATGTGCGCTCCGCCGACGAGGCGGTGCATATAGGCCCCTCGCCCGCCGCCGAGAGCTACTTGGTCGGCGACAAGATCATCGCCGCCGCCAAGGAAACCGGCGCTGAGGCGATCCATCCGGGATATGGCTTCCTGTCCGAGAACGCCGACTTCGCGCAGGCTGTGATTGACGCGGGGCTGATCTGGGTCGGACCAAAACCCGAAAGCATTCGCGCGATGGGGCTCAAGGACGCCGCCAAGGAGCGCATGATCGCCGCCGGTGTGCCGGTGACGCCGGGCTATCTGGGCGAAGATCAATCGGTCGAGCGGCTCACGAAGGAAGCCGAAGCAATTGGCTATCCTGTATTGATCAAGGCGGTTGCGGGCGGCGGCGGCAAGGGGATGCGCAAGGTCGATGCCCCGGCAGACTTTGCAGCTGCGCTCGAAAGCTGCCAGCGCGAGGCCAAGGCCAGCTTCGGCAATGACGAAGTGCTGCTCGAAAAGTGGATCACCTCGCCGCGCCATATCGAAGTGCAGGTCTTCGGCGACAGCCACGGCAATGTCGTCCACCTGTTCGAACGCGATTGCTCGCTCCAGCGCCGCCACCAGAAAGTGATCGAGGAAGCCCCCGCCCCCGGCATGGACGAGGCGACCCGCGAAGAAATCTGCGCCGCCGCCGTGCGCGCTGCCAAGGCGGTCGATTACGAAGGCGCGGGCACGATCGAATTCATCGCCGATGCGTCAGAGGGACTACGCGCCGACCGCATCTTCTTTATGGAGATGAATACGCGGCTTCAGGTCGAACACCCCGTGACCGAAGAGATCACCGGGGTCGACCTGGTCGAGTGGCAGCTGCGTGTGGCAAGCGGCGAGCCGATTCCGCTAGAGCAGGACGAGCTGTCAATCACGGGTCACGCGGTTGAGGCACGGCTTTATGCGGAGGATCCGGCGAAAGGGTTCCTGCCGAGCACGGGCAAACTCGAACTGCTCGAACTTTTCCCGGAAGACGCTCGAATTGAGACCAGTGTCGAGGAGGGCGATAAAGTCTCTCCCTTCTATGATCCCATGATCGCCAAAGTGATTGTGCACGGTGAAGATCGCCAGGCAGCGATCAGTGCCCTCGGTTTTCAGCTGTCCATCTCACGTGTCTGGCCGGTCAAATCAAACAAGGGATTCCTTGTCCGGCTTCTAAGGGATGAAAGGGTTCTTGACGCCAATTTGGACACTGGTCTCATTGCAGACCGGTTCGACGATCTTACCGAGGTGCCGCGACCCTCTGACCGGGTTCTGAGTGACGCGTTATGCTGGCTACAACGGGAATCGACTGACTTCGACCAATTGAGCACCGGAATGCGTGGGTTCCGACTCAACGCGCCCCATAAGCCAAAGGAAAGGCTAGACGTCGAGGCTGAGGAAAGTGAGTTCGTCTTTCAGCCCACCGCGCCTGGCCAAAGATTCGAGCATGGCTTCGTCGACGTCCATCATCACGGCGATCAGTTCGTACAAATAGCGGGTGACCTGATTCGCCTGTCTTGGCCTCGCCACGATGGCACCGGACACGCCTCCGCCGCAGACGGCGCCATCCTCGCGCCGATGCCGGGCAAGGTCATCGCGGTCGATGTTGCCGAGGGCGATGCGGTCACCGCAGGCCAGCGGCTGATGGTGCTCGAGGCGATGAAGATGGAGCACGCGCTCACCGCACCGTTCGACGGGACCGTCACCGGACTTTCCGCCAGTGAAGGCGGACAGGTGCAGGTTGAAGCGGTGCTGTGCGTGGTGGAGCCAGCCGAGGAATGATCCAAGCTCCGTTCGTGTCGAGCGCAGTCGAGACACGGCAGCGCAAGCGGTTCTCGACTTCGCTCGAACCGAACGGCGAGGGTTGCGCATGACCTGGGCGAAAGAACTCGAAGAACTGCGCAAACGTGAGGCCCTCGCCGAAGAGATGGGCGGGCCGGACAAGGTCGCCCGCCAGCATTCACGCGGCAAGATGGACGCTCGCGCGCGGCTTGCGGCGCTGTGCGACGAAGGCTCGTTTCGCGAGATCGGCAAGATCGCAGGCAAGGGCCACTACGACCAGAACGGCGACCTGACCGGCGTCACACCCGCCCCATTCCTGTTCGGCAAGGCGACGGTGAACGGCCGCCCGGTTGTCGCGACGGCGGACGACTTCACCATTCGCGGCGGCGCGGCCGATGCCGGCATCAAGCGCAAAATGGTTCAGGCCGAGCAGATGGCACATGAGCTAAGGCTCCCCATCATCAAGATGATCGACGGGACCGGCGGCGGCGGCTCGGTCAAGACGCTCGAGCAGATTGGCGCGACCTATATCCCCGCAGTTCCGGGCTGGGGGGATGTGGTCACGAACCTTGAGACCGTGCCCGTGGTCGCGCTGGCGCTGGGACCGACCGCAGGGCTCGGCGCGGCGCGGATCGTTGCGAGCCATTATTCGATCATGGTTCGTGGGCTTTCGCAGCTCTTTGCGGCTGGACCCGCGGTGGTCGATGCCATGGGTTCGGACTACGAGCAGCCCAAGGACCACAATGAGGCCAAGGAAGCGCTCGGCGGCGCCGACATCCACACCCGCAACGGTGTGGTCGATGACGAAGTTGCCAGTGAAGCCGAGGCCTTCGCCCGCGCGCGGCATTTCCTCACCTTCATGCCGGAGCATGTCGGACAGCTTGCCCGACGTTCGAACTGCACCGATCCGGTCCATCGCAAGGAAGAGGCGCTGCTGAGCCTTGTCCCGCGCGACCCACGCCAGGTCTATTCGATGCGGCGCGCGCTCGATCTGATTCTCGATCAGGGCACCGTATTCGAGATCGGCAAGAACTGGGGCCGCGCGGCGATCACCGCCCTCGCCCGGCTCGACGGCTGGCCGGTAGCCGTGGTGGCGAGCGATCCGTCCTATCTCGGCGGATCATGGGAGGCCAAGACAAGCGAGAAAGTCGAACGCTTCGTCAAGCTCGCCGACCAGTTCCGGCTGCCGATCGTCCACCTTGTCGACAATCCCGGTTTCATGATCGGGACCGAGGCGGAGACCGCCGGGACGATTCGCTACGGTGTCAATGCGATGAACGCGATTTATCGAGCGACCGTCCCGCTCGCGAGCATCGTCCTGCGCCGCGCCTATGGGATTGCGGGCAGCGCGATGAGCAATGCCGACCGATATCAGTACCGCTTCTGCTGGCCCTCGGGCGACTGGGGCAGTCTTCCTATCGCAGGTGGGCTGGAGGTCGCTTACAAGGCCGAGTTAGAGGCGAGCGAGGATCCCGGCGCGGAGCTGGAAACCATCAGGGAGCGGCTTGCCAAAGTCACCTCGCCATTCCGATCGGCAGAACGCTTCAACGTCGAAGATATTATCGATCCGCGCGACACTCGGCCGCTGCTGTGCGAGTTTGCCGAACTCGCCTGGCGCAAGCTCGAAAGCGAAGCCTAAGCCGTTGGAGCGTTGGGCCGCGTGAATAGCACGCCCTTCTCACTAAACAGGATGAATCCCAGCCCGACCAGGCCGCAGATCAGCATCGCTACAGCCAGCGGACCGGAACTCCCATCGTACTGGTAGCCGATAAAGGCTCCGAGAATTGCCCCAGTACCCATGCGCAAGGCCGTGTGCGCGCTGCTGGCCGCTCCGGCAATATGTCCGAAGGGCTGCATGGCGATCGACGAAAAATTCGAACCGATAAAGCCCAGCATTGCCATGTTCAGGCTCAGCAGAATCACAAACTCGGCCAAGCCTTGCGGCTGATTGCTGGCGGACCACCACATGACGCAACTGATCCCGATAAAAGACAGCAGCGCCGTGTGTCCAACTCGCCGAGCGCCAAACCTTTCGACAATCCTCGAATTGGTGAAGTTGGCGACCACCATGCCAACGACCGCTCCGCCGAATATGATCGCGAAGTAGTCGCCCATGCCGAAGGCCTCGCCGATCAATTGCTGCGAGGAATTGAGGAAACCGAAGAGACTGCCGAACACCAGTGCACTGCCAATGACATAGCCAATCGAGCATCGCACCGAGACCGCTTCGCGCATGTTTCGCAGGATCGTCGGCGGGTCGATCTCCTGCACGTTTTCCGGCGCCAGGCTTTCCGGCAGTCTTAGCCAAACCCATCCCCCTACGATCGCGCCCATCAGCGCCATTGCGCCAAAGATTGCACGCCAACCTGCCACCATCATGATCCCTTGCCCAATCGCGGGCGCAAGAATCGGCACAAGCAGAAAGATCATCATTATCAGGCTCATCAGCCGGGCCATCCGATCTCCGCCGACATGGTCGCGAACGATCGCTGCCGGAACCACGCTGAGGCCGGCACAGCAGATCCCTTGCACAATCCTCAACCCGACCAGCGCCCAGAAATTGCTTATAAGGGCGCAGGCCAGCGAAAGGACGATGTAAGCAACCAGACCCACGGCCAGCACGGGTCTGCGTCCGAACCGATCGGCAAACGCTCCCGGGAAGAAGGCACCAACCCCTGCACCGAGGAAATAGGAACTGATCACCAGCTGTCGATCATTGCCCGCCGCACCCATTTCATCCGCCATCTCGCCAAGCGCAGGCAGCATGGCATCGATGCCAAAGGCTTGCAGGCTCATCAGCAGCGCCATCAGCACGATCATTTCGCGCTCGCCCAAGGGGCGGCTAGTCGAGGCGGTAGTTGCAGTCACCAAGTGGCCTTGGGCGCAACCAAGCAATAAGGGAAGCGCGTTTTTGGTAAGCCTGTGAAGCGATTGGTCCTGCGATAGGTTCCGAATGCCGCCGATAGAGACTATCGTGCTTGCATGTCTGACGCGCGTTCGAACGAAGCGGAGGAAGGCGAAGCGACAGGCCTTCGAAAGATCATCCATGTCGATATGGATGCGTTCTTCGCCAGCGTCGAACAACGCGACAATCCGGATTTGCGCGGCAAGCCGGTTGCGGTTGGCGGGTCTGGCGGGCGTGGAGTGGTCGCGGCGGCAAGCTATGAAGCGCGCAAGTTCGGTGTGCGCTCGGCCATGCCGTCGGTCACTGCCAAGCGGCTGTGTCCCGATCTGATCTTCGTCAAACATCGGTTCGACGCCTACAAGGAGGCGAGCCGTCAGATCAGAGCCATATTCGAACACCATACGCCGCATGTCGAACCGCTCAGCCTCGATGAGGCGTATCTCGACGTGACCGAAGATAGGCTCGGCATCGGTTCCGCCACCCGGATTGCCGAACTGATCCGCCAGGAGATCCGCGCCAAGACGCAGCTCACCGCGAGCGCTGGCGTCAGCTACAACAAGTTCCTCGCCAAGCTTGCTAGCGACCAGAACAAGCCGGACGGCATTTGCGTCATCCGCCCGGGCCAGGGTGCGGATTTCGTCGCCGCATTGCCGATCAGACGTTTTCACGGGGTTGGCCCGAAAGCCGAAGAGAAAATGAAACGGTTGGGTATCGATACCGGTGCGGATCTTGCGGCGAAGGACATCGAATTCCTCCGCAGCAACTTTGGCTCATTCGCCGATTATCTGTTTCGAGCGGCGCGGGGCATCGACTTGCGCCCAGTGCGCGCTCACCGCATCCGCAAGTCTGTCGGTGGAGAGCGGACATTCAACGACGACATTTCCAGCGGCTCGGCCCTGCGCGATACGCTGGAAAACATCATCGATATCGTATGGGACCGGATCGAAAGCGCCAAGGCGCGCGGTCGAACAGTCACCTTGAAGATGAAATTCACCGACTTCCAGACGATAACGCGCGCCAAATCGGTGTCCCATTGGGTCGAAGACAAGGGCGAATTTGCCCGCTTGAGCCGGACGCTGCTTGAGGAGACGTTGCCACTGCCGATGCCGATCCGACTGATGGGGCTGACCCTTTCCAATCTGGACCATGGAGAAGAAGACGAACCCGATAGCGAGACCGCTTCGCAGCTATCATTGCTGTGACTGGCTGCGCCTTACCCTGAATTTTCGCCAATGTTCGATCCGCGCGTGAGTTATCCCACCCAGGGGTTCGGGTAGGGAGTGACTGGGAAAGAAGCGCGCTTCGATCACTTCCCGCATATCCGGTTTCGGCCTTGTGTCGCATGTCGCTGAGAACACATAGGCTGTGTGGCGCGACCCGGATATGTCCTCTTCGATAACTCCAACCTGCTCGAGTTTGGCCAGCTCAAGACCAAGTTCCTCAAACACTTCGCGCCGGGCGGCGTCGGCGGGGTCTTCACCATGTGCGATCCCGCCTCCGGGCAGCGCCCATACGCGCGGCCCATAGGAATGCCGGAGAAGCAAAATCGCACCAGACAGGTTGCTGATGATCACACAGCAACCTTTCAGTTCCGCCTTGTGCCAGCGTCGCCAGCCTTGGCGGATGCGAAATGCGAGCGGCAGGATCGCTCTGTGAATTGGAGCGGGCAGCAGTCTCTCAATTAAGTGAAGCATGTGACTGCAAGACCGCTGCGTTCGTCAGCTGCGCGCAGCAACCGGGCGATCGGCAGGTCGTGCTCTCCAGCCAGGGCCGCATCGAACACCGCGCGCTTTGCCTCGCCGCGAATGACGAAGACCATCCGCTCGCATTGCAGCAAAGACGGCATCGTCAGCGTGATCCGATCAAACGGAGCTTCGGGTGGCAGCGGATCAGGTGTGAGGCGCCTGACCGGTCTGGGATCATCGGATTGCGGATCCGTGTTGGGAAACAGAGAGGCGATATGCCCGTCTGCGCCCATGCCGAGCCAGACCAGTGCAAAAGGCGGTGGTGCCGCATCGGGCTCCAGCGCGATGACGCGGGCACCGACCGGCTCGAACGCCTGTCGAATCTTGCCGGTGTTGGAAGCGGCATGATCTTCCGGCACCACGCGGTCGTCGCCCGGCCACACATCGAGCCGGGCAAAATCGAGATCCCGCTTCACCAGCGTTTCGAAAATGGGAAACGGGGTCGAGCCGCCCGGCACGGCAATCGCGCATCGCCCTTCGCTCGCGTCGAAAGCGGCGCGCAATTCCGCTTCCAGCCAGTCAGCGATCGCTGCGTCATCGGCGTTGTCTTGGAATTCGATCCTCATGTCGCCCGCATAGCAAAAGGGCCGCGCCGGCACAGCGGGAACGGCCCTTTTTGATGTGGACGCATCTAGCGCCCGAGCGACGGGATCAACCAAGCAGGGAGTTCAGAAACCAGACTCGCTCTTCGGCCATATCGGTCCAGTCGTCGATGAGCCCGTCGGTGGCGTTGTCTCCGGCTGCTTCGGCGAGATCCTTCATCGCCTTGAGGCGCTCAACCATCCGTTGGTTGTCGTCGCGCAACTCGGCGATCATGTCCTCAGCCGACAGCGTCGCGCCGTTCTGGTCATTCACCTGAGTGTTTTGAGCGATCATCCCGATCGACGTGATTGTGTCTCCACCCAGCTTGCGGGCGCGTTCACCGATCGCATCGATCTGGCCCTGGATCGCCATTGCCTGCTCGTCGAACAAAAGGTGCAGATCGCGGAATCGTGGGCCTTTCACATGCCAGTGAAAGTTCTTGGTCTTCACGTAGAGCGCGAAATGATCGGCCAGCAGGCCATTGATTTCACTGACCATCTGGGTGATCGAATTGGTATTGGGGTCAAGCATGTTGTCCTCCTGAATGTGCGTGCAGCGCTCAAAGTCGGGGAGCGGGACGCGTCGAATATGTGCATTCAATCAACGGACAAACAGGTCATGGGTTTCGCGAAATTCCAGTTCGCACAAATCGGACAAAGCGATCACAGGAACATGTAACGAGCGTTTAGTCCGATCAAAAGAGCTGCAAGGATCAGGCAGACGCCCAGCACCAATCGGATGGCCCGCAACGGCATCTTGTCTTCTAGCGTTGCCCCCAGAGTCCAGCCGAGGCCGATCGCCGCAGCGCCGCCGACCCCTCCCCCGACAAAGGTCACAACCGGGTAGGTTGCTTGGGCCGCCAGCGCGAACACGACGAAACGCGCGGCGTCGCCCATCTGTCGCGCAAGCAAGACCAGCCCTATCGCGCCAAGCGAACGGGTCGGCTCTTCGAACGCCTTGAGTTTGACCGGCCAGAACAGCTCAAACGCGGCCGCGGCAAGTGCAAATGCAACCAGCATGTCGGCAGCGCGGGGAGGAAGCAGTTCGGCCAGGGTCGCGCCGGCAAAGGCCATCACTGCGGCACTCAACACCGCGCAGACAGTCCCCAATGCGAACAGTTGGAACGACTGCTGCAACCCGTCTGCCAGGCGCGCGACCAAGATCTGGTCGCGGCCGCCAAGCCCGATCGCGAAGACCAACAGAGCGGAGAACAGAAAGGAATCCATGATCGCCTCCTATCACCAGAAGGTTCAGGCAAGGCAAACATCGGCGGACTGGCATTTTTGGCGGGCTGGCAGCGCCACCTGTTCCGTTCTAGGTCCGTACGAAACCAAGATCGGGAGAGACGATGAAACTCATGGAAGGCATGGCCGCGGTGGTAACCGGCGGCGCATCGGGTCTGGGGCGAGCCAGCGCAGCGGCATTGGCCGACGCCGGGCTGAAGGTCGCGATCTTCGATATCAACGATGCAGCGGGCGAGGAGCATGCTGCGGCGATCGGGGGAACATTCCACCACGTAGATATCATGGACGAAGCATCGGTCGAGGCTGGCTTTGGAGCAGCTCGCTCCGCCAACGGACAAGAGCGCGTGACAGTCCATTGCGCCATGGCATCCCGGCGCGGCAAGACCATCGGCTACGACAAGGCCACCGGCGGCTATAAACGTCTGCCGACGGAAGATTTTCAGTTCGGGGCCGAAGGAGTCCTGGTCGCAAGCTACCGAATTGCCAGTATCTCCGCGCTTGGCATGGCCAACAGCGAGCCGCTCAACGACGATGGCGAACGCGGCTCGATCACCCTAACCGCCAGCGTGGCAGCTCAGGATGGTCAGATCGGACAGGTGATCTACGGCAGCTGCAAGTCAGGCGTGAACGGCCTGGTGCTGCCAATGGCGCGCGACCTGATGGATCTGGGAATTCGGGTCAATTCCGTAATGCCGGGCATATTTGCGACGCCGCTAATGCTTGGGATGAAGGATCGCAATCCGCAAATGTGGGACCAGCTGAATGCCAGTGTCCCCTTCCCCAAGCGACTTGGTGAGCCGGAGGAGTTCGCTTCGCTCATTTGCGAGATTGCGCGCAACTCATACATCAATGGCCATCAATTCCGCCTCGATGGCGCGATCAGAATGCCGCCGAAGTAACGGTGAGCCGGCATCAGATTGGATGAGAGGCGGCGGTATCGTGGAATGGGTTTCACAGAAGTGCTGACCCCGCCCCCCGGTCAGCAATCTTGGCAAGCGACGACTTTGTCTGCCGCTCTATTGGTAGGTCTTGCGAAGCAGCCTGTATGGCTACGCCAAGAGTTCCTCGGTTGTGTTATGCAACGGTATTGGCACTGATGCCAAAGCGAGGAAACTACAGACATTCTGTAGGTGCCGGCACTCGGAAAACCCATGTTCCGGGAACCTATAGGTTGCCTACAGGTCAGCCCATCAAGTCGCCAATTCACGAAACTCCGCATAGCGCTTGAACGGCACCCAGTCCTGGTCTTCACCGCGTCGGCGCAGGCGAAGCTGATGCATCACAGCTCCAACAAGCACGAGGATCAGAACCAAGGTTGTGGGAACGTTATTCAGCAACGAATATGAGAAACCGATAATATCGGTAACTCCGCGCGCGAAATGCCCAAGCACGCTGATCAATTGCAGCGACGCAGCGAATAGCGGCCACAATCGACGCGCATTGAGCGCAATCGTGAAAAATGCGGCAAATGCAAGTGTGTCGGAAGTCAGCAAAACCAAGTCGACCGAATCAAAAACCGGATCGACAACAGTGCCGTAAGGCAACGCCTGAACAATCAGCATACCCGTAAAGGCGGCGACGCCCCATCGCTCTGGCGCGCCGCCAAACCATGCCGCTAACGGTAACCCAACAAAGAACACCACGTAAAACAGGGCGATCCCTGGATTGCTGAAGTCAGGCAACACGGCCGCTTAACCTTCGACCAACCTAAGATGAGGCGTGGTTTTGACCTCGGCAATATCTGGGCACTCCCAAGGCAACCCTGCTTTCTCCGCTTCCTTTTCGGCCGCAGAATGCGCCAGCGAGAGCGCGCCGCGTGCTTCGGTCAGGCTCAAGATAGTTGCAGTCAGGTGCTTGATCGTCCGTTGCGATTCGATGCCCGTCATGCCCGTTTCGGTCCGCAGCGTAACGGCTGCCTGAAGCTGATAGGAAAGATCCGCCAGCAGCTGATCGGTCTGATCGGTCATGGAATGGAAATTGTCGCTGATCTCTTGGACAATATCTTCGGTAGTTGTGGTCATTATTCTTAGTCCTCGACAAAAGTGACGAGGGCTAATTTGCGACCATCGTATCCAACGCGTTGGCAAGGCCAATTGCGCTCCCCGCTAGGATGATCATGAATGCCGCCCCGGCCGGAATAGCCCATGCGCGCCATCCTCGACCAAATTTGGCATCCCAAGCCCTCGGGCCTGTCGATCTAAGGTCATCGAGAAACTGTTCGAACTCGGGCGAGCTACGAAGCTGCTGAGCGACCATGACCGGCAGTGCCTGCAGGGTTTGTTCCACGAGGTCTTCGGTCACATCTAGGGGGAGGAACCCTGAATTCCGGGTTCCTGTTATGGTTCGCAGGACGATAAACTTCTTGATCGCTTGGTCGCGCGAGGTCGCCCCAAGGCAGCGCTTCGCCTTGCGCAGATGCTTCTCTACCGAGTTGGTGGTCAGGTCAATTTCGTGCGCAATCAACTCGTTCTTCTTGCCTTCAGCCGCATGCTCGAGGACTTCGGTCTGACGCTCGGTCAGCTGGCCGAGCGCAATCTCTGCGCGCTCGCGCCAAACCCCCATCGCATCAAAATCGAGTTGTTTTATGTGTTCACCCACATAGCGTGAATAGCGGATCATGCGCCGACAGCAAAGTTCGAAGTGCCGCACCCCTGCGCCAGGCGTGCCGCTACGGGATTCAACGGTATCGTGAATTGGGCACGAATCCCGGCGCTCCTTCGGTTGGAATCGGAAGGATCGGGAGATTCAGTTGGAGCGGGTGAAGGGAATCGAACCCTCGTCTTAAGCTTGGGAAGCTCCTGCTCTACCATTGAGCTACACCCGCATGCCACGAAGCCGCGCGATTGCATCAAGTTGCTCGGCCGGTCAACTCGTTGGGGATGCAGGATCGATAGCATGGGAGAACTTTATGGTGTGGCTTTCCACCCCAACCGGTCCTCTGCCTGTTATCGTCGAAGCGCCCTTCGCAAAACCAATTCATGAGGCCCGATTCAGATACAACTCACTATTGTAGATTTGTTCACCAACACTCGATGGCTTTCGAACACAAAAAGAGTGTCACACAATTTGCGTCGGCAAGCCCTGTACTTCGCTCAACTTGTAGAAATATGATGCTGTTGTGCTATAGGAGTGTCAGGGAGGGGATATGGCTCTGTCCAAAATCGATCTCGCGCCTTTGCCCAATTCGGGGACGTCGAGGGCTGTCCTGGCGACTCATTTGGCGGCGGAAATTGCTCAGCACGGCCTTCCCGCTGTGAAAGCGAGTTTGCTTGCAGGAATGACAGGCGTCGCCGCCGACGCGCCACCTTCCGAGAGAGTCCGCCTGCACCGGCTATATGCGGGAGCATACACCAACGAGGAATTGGAGGGACTGATCGACAACACGCTGACCAGTCTGGGGCTCGGAGGCTAGCGCGATGTCGTACAATCTCGGCGAATGGTGGAAGCAGCTAACATGCGACATGTGCCCCAAGACGCCGCCACCGCCGCCGGATCTGGGTTTGCCGCCCGACTATCACGATCCGTCCTGGGACGATCAGGATCCGTACGGCCTGACGGATCCCTCTCCCTATCCCGAAGATGATGATGACGGCGTTCCCGAGGAAGACGGTCTTCCCGGCATTCCGATTCCGGGAGGCGGGAGCGCAAGCCCCACCTGGAATGGTGGCCCGGGCTTCAGGCTGACATGGCCATGGGGATGACCAAAGCAGAAGCAATCCAACGGTATCGAGCCGTCATCAAGCTCAGGCAGCTTTACCAGGCCCATATGGCAACCGAACATGGCAATGCGATATTGGCATTGCGGCTGGAAGGACAGGTTGCCGCTGACGATGAACTCGATCCGTCTGACAAGACGCAACGACTGCAAGAATTGGCGCGGCTGCGCAGCCTCACGAAGGAGCGGTTCCTCGCATTTGCAGAACGGACGGGGCAACTCGACCAACGGGTCTCGGAACTGGCGGAGTGGACCGAATGAACCTGCCCTTCTCCAGCACCGGGCTCGCACGCATTGACGATCGAGCTTACTTCGATTTTTGCCTGGCTGCTGCCGAGCGCAGCCAGAGACGGATCTGGGTTTCGCTGTTTATTTGCGACATCCGCCCCGAGCGCGACGTTGACGGCCAGGTGCTGGAGCTCCTTTCCGCGCTGGTCGATCGACGGTCATGGGGCGTGGATGTCCGCGTGCTGCTGACCGGCGATGCCAATGCTGCAGACATCGCTTCGGCAAATTTCGCTTCCGGATATTTTCTCGATCAGTCGGGCGTCCCGCTGCGGCGAATCGTTCGTGTAGACGGGGAAAGGCTTGGCACCCATTCGAAATTCGCGGTTTTTGACGACGTAGCTGTCGTCGGTAGCCAGAACTGGACCGATGACGGTTTTCGTTTGAACATCGAAGATGCCGTCCTGCTTGCCGGGTCGGGCACGGACCGCATCGGCAGCGAGTTTCTCAGGCTTTGGCAACACGGAAGGGGAATGCCTCGTGCCGCTGACTGAAACCGCGGCGACAATAGTCGTTCAGCGCTGGGAACAAGATTCCGGCAGCGGCTTCTCGGCTGCAGAACGCACGGCGCTTGCGCAAGCTCTTGTGCGCCTGTCGAGCGCGGTTGTTTCCGACATGGTTGACGATGTCCCGCTCACGCAGGACCAGAAGACCACATTTTTGGCCGGGCGTACGGAATCCTATCTCAACGACTGGATCGGGCGGATTGCACGGCAATCCCTGCGCGGTCTCGGCGATAGCTTCGACACCCAAGATCTTGACGATCCGGCTTCGGCCATCGGCCTGCGCAGCGCCGATCATCAGGAATTGGTCGATCTTCCCGTCCTCGGTGACGCACTGGCACGCAAGGTCGATCGGTACCTGGCCAACAATCCCAACGCCGAAATGTCCGATCTGAGCGAAATCTCGGGCATCAGCGATGCCGGCGTCCAAACTCTGCGCGAGGTCGCGTATCTCGACCGGCCGAATACCGTTCTCGTATCGCCCAGCCTGATGAGCTTTGCGCGTTCGCCGTCGGTTGCCTCGATCATTGCGGTGTTCGAGAACAGCGATCTCGCCTTTGTGTATGGCGACCTGAGGACAGCCGAGCGGCGCCTCGAAGCCGGCTTGCCATCGACGGTTGCCGGCCGCCTGATCGACTTGATCGAAAGGGTCGCCAGGTTCGCCGAATCCGTCAGGTTTCCCGCCAACGGCGCGCTGGCGAGCGAAGCTCTTGCCTGGTTGAAGCGACAGGACCAGTATCGCGACACGCTTGGCACGGCGCAGTCGGGCGACGGAAGCATCCTGATCAACGGCTCCTATGTCGAGGCGGCCAAGGCCTTGATCGAGAGCGCGCAAACCAAGGTTTCGCTGATGGTGTTTCTTGGCACCACGTCTTCGTCGATCGATGGAAATCCCGCTCCGGCGAGCCTGATCGACGCGCTGCTGCAAACGCCGCCGGGCTGCACTGTCCGGGTAATCCTCGACCGCGACGATGTCGGGGATCCCTACAAGAGCAGACTGATCAATCGCGCGCTTTTCGATCGTCTCAAGCAGGGCGGCGTCGAGGTCAAACTGGACGAGGCCGACGAATTGCTACACTCCAAGGTGTTGATCGTCGACGACGCAAGTGCAATCGTCGGCAGCCACAACTGGACGCGAAGCGGATTCAACTCCACGCATGAATTGAGCGTTCTGGCTCACCAACCCAACCTCGCACAGGCCTATCAAAAGCGCTTCGACGCCTTGTGGGCCCGCTTGCCCGATACCCCGCCATCGCAATAGCGCCGATCGCAGCGCAACTGTTGCCAAGGACGCGCCCGCCGTTGGCATCGAGGGGTGGTCAATCAGATAGGTGATGCGCTCAAGCTCGATTAGTATCGCTCGGACGATTGGATTCGCACCCCGTGCCCGCTAAAGCGGCTGCAAGAATCGAACAGGCGAGAGGAATAATCATGCGGCAAGTCGATCATTTCCTGGTTGGTGGCTCTGGCGGTCCGCCTGCCCGCACGCACCAGATCTGGAATCCTTCGACCGGCGAAGTGCAGGCCGAGGTCGGGCTGGGCGACGCAGCCCTGCTTGAACAGGCTGTTGCGACCGCCAAACAGGTGCAGCCGGCATGGGCGGCGACCAATCCGCAGAAGCGGGCGCGGGTCATGTTCCGCTTCAAGGAACTGGTCGAAGCCAACATGCAGAGCCTCGCCGAACTGCTTTCGAGCGAGCACGGCAAGGTAATCGATGACGCCAAGGGCGATGTCCAGCGCGGGCTGGAAGTGATCGAATATGCCTGCGGCATCCCGCAAGTGCTGAAAGGCGAGTACACCCAAGGCGCTGGCCCCGGGATCGATGTCTATTCAACCCGCCAGCCGCTTGGCATCGGTGCCGGGATCACACCGTTCAACTTCCCGGCCATGATCCCGATGTGGATGTTCGGGATGGCGATCGCCGCGGGCAATGCCTTTATCCTCAAGCCGGCCGAGCGCGATCCGAGCGTGCCGGTTCGGCTCGCGGAACTCTTCATTGAAGCGGGTGCTCCCGAAGGATTGCTGCAGGTCATCCATGGCGACAAGGAGATGGTCGACGCGATCCTCGACCACCCGGCGATTGCGGCGGTCAGCTTCGTCGGTTCGTCCGACATCGCCCACTATGTCTACCGCCGCGGAGCCGAGGCCGGAAAGCGCGTGCAGGCCATGGGCGGAGCGAAAAATCACGGCATCGTGATGCCCGATGCAGATCTCGATCAGGTCGTGAACGATCTCGCCGGCGCCGCGTTCGGTTCGGCGGGCGAGCGCTGCATGGCCCTGCCGGTGGTGGTGCCGGTGGGCGAAGACACGGCCGAACGACTGAAGGAAAAGCTGATCCCGGCGATCAACGCTTTGCGCATCGGCGTCTCGACCGATCCCGACGCGCATTACGGACCGGTTGTCACACCCGAGCACAAGGCAAGGGTCGAAGGCTGGATCGACACCGCCGAGCAGGAAGGCGCGGAGATCGTTGTCGATGGACGCGGCTACACACTTCAGGGGCACGAAGACGGCTTCTTTGTCGGGCCGACCCTGATCGACCGCGTGACGCCGACCATGTCGAGCTATCAGGAAGAGATCTTCGGCCCGGTCCTGCAGATGGTCCGCGCAACCCACTTTGAAGACGCAGTGCGGCTGCCGAGCGAGCACCAGTATGGCAATGGTGTCGCGATCTTCACCCGCAACGGCCATGCCGCTCGCGAGTTCGCCAGCCGAGTCAATGTCGGCATGGTCGGGATCAATGTTCCGATCCCGGTTCCGGTCGCGTACCATTCCTTTGGCGGTTGGAAGCGATCGGGTTTTGGCGACATCGACCAATATGGCACCGAAGGCCTGCGATTCTGGACCAAGACCAAGAAAGTCACCCAGCGCTGGCCCGATGGCGGTGGCGACGGCTCCAACGCTTTCGTGATTCCGACCTTCGGATAGGCGCGGCTCAATGTTTCGTTGGCTGTTTGCCGCGCTCGCTCTTACGCTGAGCGCGCCACTCACTGCGCAGGAAAAGCGTATCGCCATCACCTTCGATGACTCGCCTCGCCATGCCGGTGCGCTCTATTCCGAAGACGAGCGTGCGATCAGATTGATCGCTGCGCTAAGCGAAGCAGAGGTCGAACAGGCAGCGTTCTTCGTAAACCCAGGTCGGTTGGACGAGCGCCCGGGAGGCGAGACCCGCATCGCGGCGTATGTGGCCGCAGGTCACGTCATCGCCAACCACACCGATACACATCCTCGCCTGCGGGAGACCGAAACGTCAGCCTATGTCGCGGATATCGACTCCGCTGCCAGTTGGCTTGACGGGCGCAAGGGATACCGCCCTTGGTTCCGCTTTCCATTCCTTGATGAAGGCGGTGCAGACAAAGCGAAGCGCGACGCGATCCGAGCAGCGCTTAAGGAGCGCGGGCTCACCAATGGTTACGTTACGGTCGATGCCTCCGACTGGTTCTACGATGGCGCGCTAAGCACAGCTACACGCGAAGGAATGCCGGTCGATATTCCCGCGCTGAAGGCGCTTTTCGTCGAAAGCCACATCGAGGCTGCGCGGTTCTACGACAGTCTCGCTCGCAAGACTTTGGGGCGATCCCCGGCGCACGTGTTGCTGCTGCATGAAAGCGATCTGGTCGCGCTGACACTGGCCGATCTTGTCGCTGCCTTGCGTGAGGACGGCTGGACGATCATCACCGCGGACAAGGCCTACGAAGACCCGTTCAGCGCGTTCGCGGCCACCTACGACACGCGCTCGGCGCAGGGCACGCTCACCGAGCAGGTCGCTTGGGAGAGAGGCCTGCCTGCACCACGCTGGTATGCTCGCAACGACACGCGAGTGGCAAAGGCAGAATTCGACCGGCGCGTGCTGGGGGTCGAACCTGCGGAAGGCGACCAATAGCCGCGAAATCCGGGCGCTGTTGCCTGGCGCTTCTGGCCTTGCTGCACTGACCAAGAACCAACTGCAGCGCATGCGCGGACAGTAATCCAGACCAAAGGTTGGCGAGACTCGACAAGTATTATCGGGCTTTTCTCGCTATTCATCGTCCACAAACACTGGTGTGGGATGAACATGGAAAACGCAGAGCGCGCGCAGCAAAGATTGAAGGATCGCGGCTATTCGCTGGCGGTCGATGGCCAGTTTGGCCCGATCAGCATGGCGACACTGATGAGCTTTGTCGGTCAGAAGTCCTCTGTCAGCTCGCTGCGGCGTGAGCTCGGCAAGGCGGCGTCTCGCGAATTTCGCAATGTAGCCATCACCACACCGCTCCGCCTCGCTCATGCGCTGGCGCAACAATCGGTAGAAACCGGCGGCTTCTCAACGCTGACCGAGAGCATGAACTACTCGGTTCGCGCGCTGTTGCTGCTGTTCTCACGCAGTAGGATCAGTCGAGCCGATGCCGAGAAGTTCGGACGGAAGCCGGGCGAAAGAGCGCTTTCGATCGAGCGCCAGAGTGCGATCGCCAATATTCTCTATGGCGGATCGTTCGGGCGCGACCAGCTTGGCAACACCATGCCGGGCGATGGCTGGCGATTCAGGGGGCGCGGGATCAAGCAAACCACCGGTCGACACAATTATGGGCAAGTCAAATCGATCACGGGCATGGACGTGATTTCCCATCCGGAGCTGCTCGCGCAACCGGATGCCGGTGTGCGCGCCGGATGCATCTACTGGGACAGTCGCAATTGCAACGAGTTGGCTGACAAGGACGACATTCTCGCTCTGACAAAACGGATCAATGGCGGCACCAACGGCCTGGACGATCGCAAGGCGGCACTGGCGCGAGCGAAGGAAATCGTGCTTTAGGGGCCAATGACCACAAGACAGCGCACGACATCCGGATCCCCCTACGAAACGCAGTTCGGCTTTTGCCGGGCAGTGCGTGAAGGCAATCGAATCATTGTCGCCGGGACCGGCCCGGTCGAGCCTGACGGATCGAGCACGCCGGGGGGCGCTGCCGAGCAAGCGGCGCGGTGCTGCGAATTGATCGTGGCAGCGATCGAAGCCCTTGGCGGGTCGGCCAGAGATGTTGTGCGCACTCGCATGCTGCTGACCGACTTCGACGATCAGGACGCGGTGGGCGCCGTCCATGCGCAGTATTTTGGCGAAGCAAGGCCTGCAGCAACGATGGCGGGTGTGGCCTGGTTGTGTCGCAGGGAATGGAAAGTCGAAATCGAGGCCGAAGCGTTGCTCAGTTCGGAATAGCAAGCTCTTGCGCACCGCCCGTGACGGACCACGGCGTGCGTATCCCCGCCCGCTTGCCTCCAGCAATGATCCAGACCGTGTCGCCAACCCTTGCCGTTGCGAAACCGTGCCGCGGGCGCGAGACCAGCGTTTCCGAACGCCAACCCGCACCGGGGTCCGCGATGTCCAGTGATGCGTGCTCGGCTACAACTGTCCCGCGCTCAATGTCCTCACCCCCGAAGACATGAAGTCGACCGGCAAACACGGCGGCGCCGTGGCCTCCGAGCCGGAACGGTGCATCGGGCAGGGACTGCCATTGATCACTGTCGAAATCGTACATCTCGATGATTGTTGACGCCGATCCGAGGGTCTCGCTGCGCCCACCGGTCACAAACAGTTTTCCATCTTGCATTGCAACCGCGTGCGAGTGGCGCGCGGTTGGCATGGGAGCGCGTTCTTCCCAGTTGCCATCCCGCAAGTCGTAGCGCCAAAGCGAGCCGACCGCCCCGTTGCGCTCCTCGCCGCCGACTAGCCAGACTGCCTGATCGTGAAACACCATCGCATGCTGGCCGACGGGTTTGGGCAATTCCGCGATCGAACGCCAGGACGCGTCGCCGGCATCGGGCGAGAACGCAAACAATTCGGAATCCTCATCGAGAACGAATGGCAGGCTGCGATATCCACCCGAGGCAAACACCCGCCCATCGCCAGCGGTCATGGCGACGTGATGGAGAGCGCGCGGCAAATCGGGGCATGGTGCGAATGAGCGTTCGCCGGTGTCGAAAGCCGCGCAGCTCTTCAATGTGCGAAAGAACCCGATCCCGCCAGCGACATAGATGGTACCGTCGAGCTCTGCCGCATGCACCTCTGATCGCGGCTCGCCCATATCCCCCGGTGCCCGCAGCAACTCGGGGCCAGCAAACCAGGCCGCCAGAATGAGCGCTGAAACCGTCAACAGGATCGAAAATGCAATCCGCATCGCTCAACTAGATGCGACCTGCCGCAGTCCGTCAAGTTGCCGTCTGGATGATCAGGCCACAGCGCGCAGCCTGGGACCACGCAGTCTTTCAAGCACCAGTTTTTCTTCCATAACGTCGATCAGCTCATCGACATCGGCGATCCGGTCCAGTTCTTCTTTCGAAAGCAACACTCGCGGAGATGTGTCGAGGTCGCTGATCAGAATTGCAGGGAGTGCGAAAGAGTGTCCGGGATAGGCTTCCGCGAAATCGTCTCGGTGGTGAAACACCTTTTCCATCCGCAGGGCATTTAGGAAGTCTCGCCACTGCCGCCGCATCGAGACCGCGCCATAGGAAATCGCGCAAAGCGAGCACGGATATGTTCCGGGGCGCAGCGCTTTATGAACCGCATGCGCCAAAGCATTGAAAATTCCACCATCGGCGTTGTAGACGATCAGAAGTCGCGTGTTCGGATAGGTCATGTTGAAAGATACGTGCTACCGGCGCGAACGGTTACGTTGGGCGCATGCGGCCTAGCAAAATTTGCCATTCGCCCGCCCTTTTCTCGGCCAGCCAACGAGAGTAGAGGCGCGAGCCATGACAGGACAATTTGCACTCACCGACGACCAGCTCGCGATCCAGGAAATGGCGCAGCGCTTCACCGCCGACAACATCACTCCGCACGCCGCCGAGTGGGACGAAAAGCACATCTTCCCGATCGACACGATCAAGCAGACTGCCGAGCTCGGTTTTGGCGCGATCTACGTGTCGGAGGAATCGGGTGGGATCGGACTTGGGCGGTTGGAAGCGGCTCTGATCATGGAAGCGATGGCCTATGGCTGTCCCTCGACCAGCGCCTTCATCTCGATCCACAACATGGCGGCGTGGATGATCGACCGGTTCGGGTCACAGACCGTGAAGGACAAGTACCTCCCTGACCTTGTTACGATGGACAAGATCGCGAGCTACTGCCTCACCGAACCATCCAGCGGTTCGGACGCAGCGGCGCTCAAGACCACGGCCAAGTTGGACGGGGATCATTATGTCCTCAACGGCTCCAAGCAGTTTATTTCCGGAGCGGGCTCGAACGAAGTCTATGTCGCCATGGTCCGTACCGGCGAGGACGGACCGAAAGGCATCACCTGCATGGTGATCGAGAAAGACAAGCCCGGCGTCAGCTTCGGCGCGAACGAGAAGAAGCTGGGCTGGCATTCGCAGCCGACAGCGCAACTGATCCTCGAGGATGTGCGTGTTCCGGTCGAAAATGTGGTCGGCGGCGAAGGCGAAGGTTTCCGCATTGCGATGATGGGGCTCGATGGCGGCCGCCTGAATATCGGCGCTTGCTCGCTTGGCGGGGCGCATCGCTGCCTAGATGAAGCGATCAAGTACACCAAGGAGCGCAGCCAGTTCGGAAAGCCGGTCGCCGAGTTCCAGAACACCCAATTCACTCTCGCCGACATGGCAACCGACCTCGAGGCCGCCCGTGCCTTGCTCTACCTCGCTGCCGCCAAGGTGACCGAGAACGCGCCCGACAAGACGCGCTTCTCCGCGATGGCCAAGCGGCTCGCGACCGACAACGGCTCGTCGATCGTCGACCGCGCGCTGCAATTGCATGGCGGCTATGGCTATCTGCAGGACTATCCGATCGAGCGCTTCTGGCGCGACTTGCGGGTGCACTCGATTCTGGAGGGCACCAACCAGATCATGCGGATGGTCGTCGGGCGGGATTTGCTGCGGCAGTGAGGGTTCTCACCGTCATTGGTGCTTACTTGCTCGCCATTATCTCAGGCGTGTTGCTCTATGGAATTGCTGGCGTCATTTTCGAGGGTTCCGAACCGTCGGTCTTCTGGAAATTCCTTACTGTTTATCTTCCCGGATTCAGCGCACTGTTGGCCTTCAACTTCTGGCTCACGCCTTTCGCGGTCGCAGGACTTGCGGCCTTCGAGTTCTTTCAAGTGGATCGCTGGTGGCCTTACCCGATCGCCGGTGCAGCGTTGGGGCTCATCATCTGCGCGCAGGGATTGCCCTACTCATACGATGCGTCGTTCGAGAGTATGCTCCCGTATTATTCGTGCGTGATGGCAGGGTCCACATTCGCAGGCCTGGTCTATTGGTTCATTGCCTGGCGGATATGGCCACCCACTCGGCTCGATCACCAAGCACGGGAACTGGCCCAATGAGCGTCGAGAATCTGGCAACCGTGACTCTTGTCGTGCCTAGCTATGATGCTGGCATATCCTTCTACGTCGACCAACTGGGCTTCCACCTTGTCGAAGACACCGACTTGGGCGGCGGCAAGCGTTGGGTCGTGGTCGGCCCAGAGGACGGAGCCAACCTGTTGCTCGCCGAAGCGGCAAACGATTCCCAGTTGGCCGCGATCGGCAACCAGACTGGCGGACGTGTCGGTTTTTTCCTTGAAACCGATGATTTCGTCGACACTCACGCCCGCTTCGTCGCAGCCGGCGTCACGTTCCACGAAGAACCGCGCCATGAGCCCTACGGCACCGTTGCAGTGTTCAGCGACCCGTTCGGTAACCGCTGGGACTTGCTAGAAAGAAAAGATAAAGCCTGATGACCGACGACGTCCTTATCCGGAAGAACGGCCCGATCGGGCACATTTCGCTGAACCGACCAAAGGCACTCCACGCTCTCACGCTCGACATGTGCCATGCGATGACCGCCGCGCTCAGCGAATGGACGTCCGACGACGGCATCGAAGCAATCATCCTTGATCACCATGAAGGCCGGGGCTTCTGTGCAGGTGGCGACATCAACCTGCTGCGCGATTCTGCACTGAATGATGGTGGCGCGTCCGGGCGCAAGTTCTTCCATGACGAGTATCAGTTGAACCACCAACTGTTCACCTATCCCAAGCCCGTCGTCGCCTTCATGGACGGGATCACAATGGGCGGCGGCGTCGGAATTTCGCAGCCGGCCAAGTTCCGGGTCGCCACCGAAAACACCCGCTTCGCCATGCCCGAGACCGGGATCGGCCTGTTCCCCGATGTTGGTGGCGGATGGTACCTCTCGCGGCTCGGCGGACGGCTTGGCCAGTTCCTTGCACTCACCGGCGCGCGGCTCGACGGATCGGAATGCCTTTGGACGGGCCTCGCCACGCACTATGTGCCGAGTGAAATACTCGAAGACATCAAGGCGCGAATCGTTGAACGCCCCGGGCGAATTGCCGGAATCCTGTCTGAACCGGTTGGTACGCCGCCAGAGGCCCGGATCGAAGCCAACGCACTCAAGATTGCCAAACACTTCGCCAGCGACCGCTTTGAGGACATTCTGGAGAGCCTAGAGACGGCGATCGACGAAGGCGATGAATGGGCGCAGAAGGAACGCGATACGCTCGGCACCAAGAGCCCGCAGACTTGCAAGGTTGCCTTGCGCCAACTCGCCGCAAGCGCGGACCTTGACGATTTCGCCGACAATATGCGGATGGAGTACCGTATCGCCAGCAGGGTGCTGATGCGGCCCGATTTCGCCGAAGGCGTGCGCGCCGTTATCGTCGACAAGACTGGCGATCCGAAATGGGATCCGGCGACACCCCCCGAAGTCAGCGACGAACTGATCGACAGCATTTTTGCTCCTCTGCCGGCGGATGAGGAATGGGCGCCGCTGTGATCACGCACTCGATTGCTGACAGAGGCCCGAGCAGATGAGCTTTGCGCTCTTCGTGCTTGCAGCTGCGCAGTCGAGCGAACCGGCGCGAACGGTCAATGACGGGGAATTGGGGCCAGCCGACCGATTCACGACCCATGGCCCTGCGACAATATGCCTGCGCGAACTGGTCGTCCGTCCCGCTGCCGGGCAGTCGGTTCAGCTCACTTATCTGGGCATCCATTTCGGTTCGGTGCAGCTCAACCTTGCCGATGATGAGCAGATCGAATTCACGCACGGCGACAACTTCCGCGACCATCGAGATCGTGGCCAGAGCCCCAGCTGGCGTCAAAAGCGCATGGGGTTTTATCGAGTTGCCGATGAGGATGGCGCGGTCCGATACCAGATCGAAGGGCGCGGTATTCGAACCGAGTATGACGCACGACCACGCGTCATGGTGACGGGTGCAAAGCTTGCCGGGAACCGCTCTGACAAGAAGCAATTCGACATGGTGTCTTTTGAAGACCCGGACTCTGTCGAATGCGATGTCCGTTACGAATATGGGTGGGGCATGCTCCTGGGGGATACGCCGCTCGAGACCAAGAATGATGATGCTGGGGACAGCGAGGAGAATTGAAGTGAGCAGTTACGAGACCATCACGGTCGAAACCGACGCGCAGAGCACCAAGGGTGTCACGCTGATAACGCTGAATCGGCCCAAGGCGCTGAACGCGCTCAACACGCAGGTCTTGGCCGAATTGGTCGAAGCCTTCGCCGCCTATCAGGCCGACGAAAGCCAGTTGTGCGCGATCCTGACCGGTTCGGGCGACAAGGCATTTGCCGCTGGCGCCGACATCAAGGAGATGCACGACAAGGCGGCGGCGGATTTTTACCTCGACGATTTCTTTTCGCCTTGGACCAGCGAGATCGTGAAGAAGACACGCAAGCCCTGGATTTCGGCGGTGAATGGCTTTGCGCTGGGTGGCGGATGCGAGCTCGCGATGATGGCCGATTTCATCATCGCGTCGGACAATGCCAAATTCGGCCAGCCCGAGATCAAGCTCGGCGTTGCGCCGGGCATGGGCGGCTCGCAGCGGCTCACCCGCGCAATCGGCAAGTCGAAGTCGATGGAAATGTGCCTGACCGGCCGGATGATGGGCGCAGAGGAAGCGGAACGCAGCAATCTCGTCGCCAAAGTCGTGCCGCATGACGATCTGCTGGCCGAAACGCTCAAGACCGCCGCGACCATTGCCGCAATGCCGCCTATGGCGACCATCGCGAACAAGGAAATGGTCAACTCCGCTTTCGAAATGACGCTCGATCAGGGTTTGATCGTCGAACGCCGGATCTTTCAGATCCTGACCGCGAGCGAAGACAAGGCCGAAGGCATGGCGGCGTTCATCGAGAAGCGTGAGGGCCAGTGGAAGGGGAGGTGATTTTCGCCCTCGGCCTTTCGTTCCTAGGGCTCTTCTTCTGCTGGGCCGCCTTCATGGGTTGGCGCTATCGCAATGAGGAAAGCATCAGTCTGCTTGAAGCGGGTATACTCAAGGCAACGGGCGAGGAGCCTTTGCCACTCACTCGAGTTGACCGGTGGCTTCAGAAGTTTCAACTGGTCATGATGATACTGTTCGGCCCGCCGATGGTTCTCCTCGGTGGATACGGAATAGTCAGCGAGATAGGTGTTCTATGAAAATCGCCTTTATCGGCCTTGGCAATATGGGCGGCGGGATGGCCGCGAACTTGGTGAAAGCGGGCCATGATGTGCGCGCTTTCGACCTTAGCGCCGCGGCTCTGGCAGCAGCCAGCGAAGCGGGGTGCGCGACGTTCGACAGCGCATCCGAAGCCTGCGCGGAAGCCGAAGCCGTAGTTTCCATGCTCCCAAACGGCGCGATCGTGAAGTCGGTCTATGAGAAAGACGTGATCGGAACAGCGCCAGCCGGAGCGGTGCTGCTCGATTGCTCGACCATCGATGTCGCCACCGCCAAGGAGGTCATCTCAACCGCTAGCGCTGCCGGATATGAGATGGTCGATGCCCCGGTTTCGGGCGGCATTGCCGCAGCCAATGGCGGGACGCTTACCTTTATGGTCGGCGGCACCGAAGCCGCGTTCGACCGGGCCAGTCCGATCCTCGAAGCTATGGGCAAGGCCGTGATCCATGCCGGTGATGCGGGAGCCGGACAAACGGCCAAGATCTGCAACAACATGCTGCTCGCCATCACCATGATCGGCACCGCCGAAGCCATGAAGATGGCGGAAAAGCTGGGGTTGGACCCGCAGAAATTCTACGAGATCAGTTCGCAAAGCTCGGGCTACAACTGGTCGCTCAACGCCTACACTCCGCTGCCCGGGGTTGGCGTCGAGAGTCCGGCGGACAATGGCTATGCCGGCGGTTTTGCCACGCCCTTGATGGTCAAGGACTTGCGCCTCGCGATGGAAGCGGCAGAGACCGCCGATGCCGCCGTGCCGCTCGGTTCGCGCGCGGCGGCGCTGTACGAAGACTTCCTCGGCGCAGGCAACGAAGCGCTGGACTTCTCGGCGATCATCAAGACCTATTGATCTCTGAAATTACCCGTTCCAGCCACGCGCGCGGTGCTGAGCGCCTGCCAATATTGGCGACATATTCCTGACCACGCGCAACGCTGCGCAACTTGCCGCCCCTGATCCAGCGATCGGGGCGGTCGTGATACGATAGCCCCCCGCGCTTGAGCCATTCCGGGCGTTGCCACAGGCTCGGTGGGCCTCCTGGCACAGTCAGCCTCAATGCGTCGCTTGCGCGGTTCGCTGCCCGCCCTTCCCCACGCCAGATGACATCGTTCGAGCTGTGCATTGCAAGCACGTGAGGATGATCGAGATCAAGCAAATTGTCGGGCACGCCGGTGGCCAGCGCGATCATTTCCTCCACTCGCAGATAGCCGAAAATCCGATGGTGCCTCTCGCCGGTTACTTCCTCGGCGAACAGCCCGAAGAAAACGAACACGTCGCCAATCCCAACCCCCTGCCCCTCGAGATGGGTCTGCGCAGCGCTATGCTGGCCGAAAACACAGGCTCCATCCTCGCAAAACATCGGATCGTGGTGGCAGAGGTCGTCCTGGCCAAGTTTTTCGCGGCTCGCCCTCGCGGCCAACTCGCCCAAACCAAGGTCGCCATAGGTGGTTTGCGAAGCCGTCCCCGCCGGGATGGGCAGGCTGACCGGTCGGCCATCGACAATCGGAGACGGACCACCCCCGGCGCTGCTGTCAAACCCCTTGCGAGAGAAGACGATCTTCATATGTCTCCCTTGGCGTGCGACAAAATGTTGCACAAGGTGCATCTTTCCTTGCTTTGATCCCATCCTACATAGGCGCTAGAGGCGCGCGCTATGGAACCGAATACAAAAGT
This sequence comes from uncultured Porphyrobacter sp., assembly GCA_964550495.1. Taxonomy (GTDB): domain Bacteria; phylum Pseudomonadota; class Alphaproteobacteria; order Sphingomonadales; family Sphingomonadaceae; genus Erythrobacter. The sequence goes on from CAZJZO010000001.1 coordinate 54,233, forward strand.
CACAGCTCTGGTTATGGCCGGAAAACGTTCGGGCGTGCTCGATCCGTTGGCGGAGCGCGCAGGCGTTGCACAGAAATGCGTGGTGCCGGTCAACGGCGTTGCGATGATCGAGCGCGTGGTCCGCCAGGTAGCCGCATGCGAACAGGTCGGAGCCATTCGGATTGTTGCGCATGAGCCTGACGAGATTGCCGCGCAGCCAACAATCGCCAAGCTGCTCGAAGAAGGTCGACTGACCTTTGCAGAGGGCAAGTTCAACATTGTCGACAGTGTGTTTTCCGGCGCGGAAGGCGCGCAATTCCCGCTGCTGATAACGACCGCCGACAATTGCCTGGTCACGCCTGAGGGCTACTCCGAGTTCATCGGCAAGTGCCTTGAAGCCGGCGCCGGCGGCGCGGCCGGACTGGCGCGCAAGGAGGACGTTCAGACGGCGGATCCCGAGGGCCAGAAGAAGTTCTACGAATTCAAGGACGGCGGATACTCGAATTGCAACATGTACTGGCTCGGCAGCGAACAGGCATTGAGTGCGGCGGAGATCATGCGCGAAGGCGGCCAGTTCGTTAAGTTTCCACGCCGGATCATCAAGGCATTCGGGTTGATGAATCTGATCCGATTCCGGCTTGGTACTGGCTCAAAGGAGAAGCTGTTCGAACAGATCTCCAAGCGGTTCGGATTCAAACTTACGCCGGTTGTCCTGTCTGACGGGCATTATGCAATCGATGTCGATAACGAGCGCACCTATGCCGTGACCGAGAAGATCCTGAAACGTCGTGAGGGTGACGCCGCGAGCGCGTAGCGCTACAGCCGGACGGGTCATGAAGCGGCTGTTCCAGAATATCGGTTGGCTCCTCGGCGGACGGGGCTTCAACGCCGTGATGAGTCTGCTGTACCTGTATCTGGCGACGCACACGCTTGGGATCGAGAATTTCGGCTACTTCGCAATCATCGTCGCGCTCGGCCAGACGGTTACCGGTCTCGCCAATTTCCAGACCTGGCAGTTCATTATCCGCTGGGGCGCCAACGGCGACGGTCCCGCCGAAGCGACCGGGTTCGCAATCGCGCTAGACCTGCTTTCGGTAATCATGGGCGCCGCAATCGCCGCTCTGGTCGTGTGGACCGCGCAATTGTGGTTGCCACTACCCGACGAATTGCTGTGGCTGACCTTCGGATACTGCATCGTTTCGCTGCTTTCGATCCGCACCACGCCGACCGGACTGTTGCGCCTGCGATTCAAGTTTGCAACCGCAACCGGGGCCGAGGCGGTGCAGCCGGCAATCCGCGCTGCAGGCGCCCTGCTCGCCGCTTTGTTCCTGCCGACTGTGGCCGGATTCGTCATTGCCTGGGCGGCGGCCGAAGTCGCTGTCGCCATTGCCCTGTGGTACGCGGCGGCTCGCGACGAGCGGATCGACCTGTCGCGCATCAGCCTGACCAATATCCCGGCCAAGCACCCCGATGCATGGCGGTTCGTGTGGTCGACCAACATGTCCGGCAGCCTCACGATTGCTGGCAAGCAGGTGATCATCCTGCTGGTCGGGACTTTCGGAGGCGCGGCGCTGGCCGGCGGATTCCGGGTCGCAGCGCAACTGGGACAGGCGCTGGTAACGCTGGCCCAGACGATCTCCAAAGCAATCCTTCCAGAACTGGTCCATGACGAGAAGAACGCGCTCGAAATGACCCGGAGGATGGCCAATATCGCCGTGGTTGCAGGCGTGCTGGCGGTGGTCATGGCTCTGGTGTTCGGTCGCTGGGGCCTTGCCACTATCGCCGAAGACGACTTCTCCGGGTTCTACTGGGCGATGGTCATCCTCTCGATTGCCGGGGCCGTCGAGCTTGTGGGCGCAAGCCTGGAATCGCTGCTGGTTTCCGCAGGCCGGGCGCATACGGCCTTCATCGTCCGTGCGGTGCCAACCGTCCTTGCGCTCGTTTTCCTCAGCGCAGCGATCGACTGGAACGGCGCGAAAGGTGCCGCCTTCGCGGTGCTTGGGTCAAGCTCGCTGGCCGTGATCGGCTTTTACGTGGCGATCCTCAATATGCGCGAAATCAAGATCGTCGTGCAGCCTGAAGCGGAAGCGGAGCCAGTTCAATCGGGCGAAGCGCAACCCAGGGTCGCTCCATCCGCCGAATGACCGGATCTATTCCGTGGGTTCGCTCCAGGTCAGCTTGGGCTTGCGCGCCGCCGCCGTTTCATCAAGCCGCCGCCGGGGCGCATAATACGGCGCCTGCTTCAAAGTCTCATCGCCTGCCAGCGCACGCTCGGTCACATGGCGAAATGCGGTGATGAACTGGTCGATCGAAGCCTTGCTTTCGGTTTCGGTCGGTTCGACCAGCATCGCACCGTGGACCACCAGCGGGAAATACACCGTCATCGGGTGATAGCCTTCATCGATCAGGCCCTTGGCAAGGTCTAACGTCGAGAGCCCACCACCGAAATCCTTATCGCCAAACAGTGCCTCGTGCATGCACGGACCGCTATCGGCGAAAGGTGCGTGGAGGATGTCTTCGAGGCTGCGGAGGATGTAGTTCGCGTTGAGGACCGCATCTTCGGCGACCTGTTTCAGGCCATCGGCGCCGTGACTGAGCATGTAGGTCAGCGCGCGGGAGAACATCCCCATCTGGCCATGAAACGCCGTCATCCGGCCGAACGTCTGACCGCGCGTCTCCTCGCGCGATTCCTCTTCGACCAGCGAGAACTCGCCGTCCTCGTCCCTGCGCACGAAGGGCAGCGGCGCGAACGGCATCAGCGCTTCGGAGAACACCACCGGGCCTGAACCCGGGCCACCGCCGCCATGAGGGGTGGAGAAGGTCTTGTGCAGGTTGATATGCATCGCATCGACGCCAAGGTCTCCGGGGCGCACGCGGCCGACGATGGCGTTGAAGTTGGCGCCATCGCAATAGACGTAACCGCCCGCCGCATGGACTGCATCTGCGATCTCGCGAAAGTCCTTCTCGAACAGGCCGCACGTGTTGGGGTTGGTGATCATCACCGCAGCGACATCGGGTCCGAGCCTTGCCTTGAGCGCTTCGACATCGACGCGGCCTTCGGGCGTGGCGGGGATATCCTCGACCTTGTACCCGGCAAAAGCGGCGGTTGCGGGGTTGGTCCCATGTGCACTTTCCGGCACCAACACGACTTCACGCGCGTCGCCGCGAGCCGTGTGGGCCGCACGGATTGCCAGGATGCCACACAATTCGCCATGTGCGCCCGCCTTGGGGCTCATCGCCACGCCAGGCATGCCCGTCAATGTCTTGAGCCAGTTGGCTAGCTGGTGAATGACTTCGAGCGCGCCCTGCACGCTTTGCTGCGGGGCGAGCGGGTGGATATCGGCAAAACCCGGAAGCCGCGCCATCTTCTCGTTGAGGCGCGGATTGTGCTTCATCGTGCAGCTACCGAGCGGGAAGAAGCCGAGATCGATGCCATAATTCTGGCGGCTGAGACGTGTGTAGTGCCGCACGGTCTCGGGCTCGGTCAGGCCAACCAGCCCCATCGGTTCGGACCGTTCGAGACCGGCGAGGCGCGTCGGTGCACTTTCATCGAGTTCGGGCAGATCGACACCGGTCGTCTCCGCGTGACCGATTTCGAACAGCAAAGGCTCTTCGAGCATAAGCGCGTGATTGCCGGTGGTGGTCGCCGGGCCGGTGTGGATTCCGTCTTCGGAGACTTCCATAGTGGGTTTCCAGCCGGATTTGTTGGGCGCGTTCATGCCAGCACTCCTTCCAACTCGGTCGCGAGCGTTTCGATATCTTCCTCGGTCGTGAGCTCGGTGACGGTGACGAGCAGGGCATGCTCCAGCGCTTCAACACCCGGATAGAGCCTTCCGAGCGACACTCCCCCCAGCACGCCGCGATCGGCAAGGTCGCGCACGATATCGCGCGCCGGTTTGCCGTCGAGCATCAGCGTGAATTCGTTAAAGAAGGCGTTGTTGAGCAGTCTCACGCCCGGCACCTTCTCGAGCCGGTCGGCGGCAAGGCAGGCGAGCCGATGGTTCTCCGCTGCCAGTTCGCGCAGCCCTTTCTCGCCGAGCAGAGTCATGTGGACGCTGAACGCTAACGCACACAGCCCGCTATTGGTGCAGATGTTCGAAGTCGCCTTCTCGCGGCGGATATGCTGCTCGCGGGTCGAAAGCGTCAGCACGAAACCGCGCCGTCCTTCGGCATCCACGGTTTCGCCGCACAGCCGACCCGGCATCTGGCGCACGTGTTTGGGGTCGCGCACCGCAAACAGGCCGAGATACGGCCCGCCGAATTGCAGGCCGACGCCGATTGCCTGACCTTCGCCCACGACTATGTCCGCACCGAGCTCACCCGGCGACTTGATCGCGCCCAGCGCCACCGGTTCGGTGTTGACCGCCACCAGCAACGCGCCCTTGGCATGCGCGGCCTCGGCAACCTTGGACAGGTCGCTGACGCGGCCGAGAATGTCGGGATACTGCACCACCACGCAAGCGGTATCGTCGTCGATCCGGCTGATCAGGCCTTCTAGGTCCGGCTCGGTCTGGATCGCTGGCTGCGCGTCGGCGATCGTATCGCCTGTGAACTGCGCCATCGTCTTCACGACCTGCGAATAATGCGGATGGAGCGCCCCCGACAGCACCGCGCGTTTGCGCTTGGTTACCCGTCCCGCCATCGCGACAGCCTCCCAGCACGCGGTCGAGCCGTCATAAAGCGAGGCATTTGCCACCGCACAGCCATAGAGCCGCGCGACCTGCGTCTGGAACTCGAATAGCATCTGCAACGTGCCCTGCGCGATCTCGGGCTGGTAGGGCGTGTAGGCGGTCAGGAACTCGCCGCGCTGGATCACCGTGTCGACGCTCGCCGGAATGTGGTGGCGGTAGGCTCCTGCGCCGAGGAAGAACGGTGCATCGCCTGCTGCAAGGTTCTTGCTGGCAAGGCCTTTCATATGGCGTTCGACCGCCATCTCGCTGGCGTGCATCGGCAGGTCGCGGATTGGCCCGTCGAGCCGCGCAACTTCGGGCACATCGACGAACAGATCGTCAATCGAGGACGCGCCGATGCGCTCCAGCATGTCGGCGCGGTCGGTGTCGGTGAGAGGGAGGTAACGCATAGTCAATTGGCCTTGGTAAGAAGCGGTTTGGCCGCCGAGTTACGCAACACGAGCGTCAAAGGTTGTCGACGAACGCCTTGTAGGCCTTGTCGTCCATCAGCCCTTCAAGCTCGGCGCTGTCGCCGATGGTCATGCGGAAGAACCAACCTTCTTCCTCAGGCGAGGAGTTGACCAGCGCGGGTTCGTCTTCGAGCGCGGAATTGCCTTCGGTCACTTCGCCGCTGATCGGCGCGTAGACGTCGCTCGCCGCCTTGACGCTTTCGACCACCGCCGCATCGCCGCCCTTGTCGAGCATCGTGCCGACATCGGGCAGTTCGACGAAGACGATATCGCCCAATTGCTCTTGCGCGTAATCGGTAATGCCGACCGTGGCGCTATCGCCTTCGACATCGATCCATTCGTGTTCATCGGTGAAGTATCGCGGCATTGATCATTTTCCCCTGTAGTAGCGATGCGGGACAAACGGCATGGGTGTAACGGTTGCGGGAAGGCGCTTTCCGCGCACTTCGCATTCGAGCGCGGTGCCCAAATTCGCGTGGGCGCTATCGATGTAGGCCATCGCGATCGGCTTCCCCAGCGTAGGCGAGAAGCCGCCGCTGGTGACGGTTCCGATCTTGGTGTCGCCGGAATAGACCTCCGCGCCTTCGCGCGCGGGCATACGGCCTTCGAGCGTCAGGCCAACACGCTTGGTGGCGAGCGTCCCGGCCTCGACGTCTGCGAGCCTGGAGACGACCGCCTTGTGTCCGTGATACCCGCCTTCGGCCCGGCGCTTCTTGGATAACGCGAAGGTCAGATCGGCGCTGACGGGATCGGTGTTGATCGTGAGGTCGTGGCCGTAGAGCGGAAGGCCAGCCTCGAGCCGCAAGCTGTCGCGCGCTCCCAGTCCCGCCGGCTTAACCCTGTCATCAGTGAGCAGTGCGTCGGCAAGCGCTTCGACCTTGCTTTCGTGGACAGCAATTTCGAAGCCGTCCTCGCCAGTGTAACCCGCACGGCTGACCCAGATGTGGCCGCCGCCATGTTCGAACAATCCGGCGGTCATGAAGGTGAGCTCACCCGTGCCTGGGATCAGCGCCTCCAGCACCTCGCCCGCTTTCGGGCCCTGTAGCGCCAGTAACGCGAAATCGTCGAAATGGGTCAGCGTGATCGCGTCGGGCAGGTGCTCGCGCAGATGGGCGATATCGTCCCACTTGCATGCGCCATTGACCACCAGCGCGAGATGCGGGCCGGTGTTGGTGACCATCAGATCGTCGATGATCCCGCCCGCTTCGGTCAACAGCAGCGAATAACGCATCTTGCCCGGCTTGAGATTCGCGATCGCGCCCGGAAGCAGCTTCTCCAGTTCGTGCGCCGCATCCTCACCTTTCAGCGCAAGTTGCCCCATATGCGACACGTCGAACAGGCTGGCGCTTTCGCGAGTCCAGTTGTGCTCGGCCACAATCCCTTCATACTGGATCGGCATTTCATAGCCTGCGAACGGGACCATGCGTGCACCACGATTTCGATGCCACGCATCGAGCGGCAGCTTGCCCAGCGGTTCCGCTTCTTCTGGAATTTCGTTGTCGCTCAAAATCAGTCCCCGAACAGGTGCGCAACGCTCCGAAGTAGAGCATCGTTCCTGCCCCCTCTGTCGGGAAACCTGAGAGCTTCAGCGAGCCGGCGCCCGCCTCCCCTTCGGTGGTGGGAGCGCAACCGCGCCCGCACGCTTTCCAGAGTGCCTGTGCCCTTGCGCGGTCCGTTTGCCTGAGAGTTTCCGGGGCGGTTGCTCCTTCGGCGCCGGCCTGAGCGATCAGGCCAGTCTCTCCCGCGAAAGACGCCGGAATCGCTTCCGGCAGGCATTGCTCATGTTGCGCATGCGAAGGGATGCGTCAATCGCTTGCACGACAAATGCGGGCGATAACGAAATTTTCCTGCGTTCAGTCGCTGGTTTGCTCCGCCAGGATCGACCTTGCTCTCGCCATCAACGTGATCTCGCGCGAATCGAACCCGCCCTCGTCCTCGGCCGACTGGCGCGGCGGGACAGCGGTGGTGAAATAAGCGATGCCGGTCTTGTCCTTGGTGCTGACCCACAATCCAGCACGCAGGCCATAGGCCTCGCCCGCATGGCCGAGGCGAAACTGCCCATCGGCGAACAGGCGATCCTCGCAGGATTTTTTCATCTCCTCGATCGCCTGGACATGCAGTCCGTAGCGACAAAAGAACGCCTGTCCCTCGGTTTCTCCGAATGCCACGGACAATCCCAATATCCGCCCCGATTGCTCGGAGAGAATTGCATTCTCGCCCGGAAACAAGAGTTGCCCGATCTTCGCCAGATCCATCATTCCGATCCGCACCCCGCCTTGGGGTGAAAAGATCGAGGCGTTGGTGCCCGGCACATAATTCCCTATCGAACATTCCGCGCCTTCGGCCACGGGAATGGCGCAGTTGGGCGGGAGATCATTGGGGTCGTCGCGCGCGATCTCGCCGGTATCGCGGTAGAGCGTTACTGCTCGCGCGACTTGCTCTTCGCTGCAACCGATCCAATTGACGCAGGCCTCGACCTGAAGCGGCTGAAATACGGTTCGCTCCAGCAATCGATCATACCGTTCGCCGGTCGCAGCCTCCAGCACGGTTGCCACCACAGGCGAGCCGAGATTGGCGTATTCGAACGGCGCTTCGCCCGGCGGGGCATCGGCATACCACGCCTCCGGTTCAGCGAGCTTTGCCTGCAAGCTCTCACCCAGCGGAATCACATAGCCTGCCTTGTCCCGCAGCCCCGAGCGGTGCGACAGCAACTGCCCAAGGGTCACCTTGGCGTCCGGAAAATTCGGCGAACGCAGCTGCCAACCGAGATAGTTCGAGACATCGGCATCGAGGGCGACTGTCCCCTCGTCGACCAACCGCATCGTGGCGAGCGCCATGATCAGCTTGGAGATGCTGGCTATACGAACGGGATCGTTGGCCTCTACCGGCTCTCCCCTCTCGCGATTGCGCACGCCTTCGACGATCAGCGGCGTGATGGTCTCGCGGTCGAACGCGACCACCACCGTGGCTGGCAATTCAGTATCGTCGTTTTGTGCAGAGACTGCGGAAGGCATGGAGAATGCCAATAGGGCAGCGAGAATGCGAGTAAACATGCCTGCTTTCTCGCGTGGGTTCATCGCAAAATCAATCGCCGACGCCGCGCGATGGACCGTTCAAATCCATTCGGATTGAGTCTCCAGCAGCGGCGAATAGTAATTGATGTACTGCACCAGCCTGGGTTTGTCGGAGCGGTTGGGGCTCGCATCATGCGGCAGATCCTGTCGCCAAATCACCAAATCCCCGGCGGCTCCCGGCACGGTGCGCGCCTGATCCGAAAGGTCGACTTCGCGTGGATTGGTCGTACCGAGGCCGGCCATCCAGTCTCCGACTTTTCGATGAAATCCCGGCACGCATCGGAACCCTCCCTGATCTTTGTCGGTATCGGTCAGATACAGCACCGCTTGCGTTGCGAACGGGATTGGCTGGGCCAGGCTGACATCCCAATGCAGCCCGATTCCCCTGAACGGATGGTCCGGTCGTTCGGGCGGATTGAAGCCCAGCCGATCGACAGTCACCCACAAGTCGGCGGTGCCCCAAAGCTGCGCGAAAGCCTTGTGAATACGCGGCGATCTTCGTGCGTAATTCAGCAACTTGTGCTGAAAGACGGGGACCATGATGCTCTCGGTCGCCAGACCATACCAGCTATCCGGGTCATCCGGACTTGCCGAAATGCTGTCCCATAACAACTCGGCAACCGCAGCACATTCCTGCCCGGAGATCGCATCAGGCAATACGACGAACCCATTCCTGTCCCAGTCGCTCAGCTGATCCGGAGAAAGCACATCCGGCATGTCGTCGATTCTGGCGAGTTGCGACTTGGCAGCTTCGCTCGTTTCTCCCTGCTTGATCTGGGCATGAAATCGCGACAGCAAGTCGGTATCGGGCGTGCCCGCGGTCGCTTCGATCCAGGCTTCGAATTCCGACCGGGTCGCCTGGGTTTGGCCGAGAAAGTCGAACACCTGCTGCGCCGCAACTCCGATCGTATCGAGCAGCAGCCGCTGGGTCATCTCGGGCAGAGGCGCGCCACCTTCGACCACCGAACGACGAAAATCGTCGAGGAAGGCGACAGGCGGCATCTGATTGCTCATGGCCTAGTCCAGATTAGGCCGCAGCCAGCGTTCCGCTGTTTCAAGATCGACTCCGCGTCGTTCGGCATATTCTTCCAACTGGTCTCGGCCGATCCGGGCAACGCCGAAATACTGGCTTTCCGGGTGCCCGAAATAGAACCCGCTGACCGCCGCGGTAGGGAACATTGCAAAATTCTCGGTAAGCGTAAGGCCGACATTCTGCTCGGCTTCGAGCAATTCGAACAGGATCGGTTTCAACGAGTGGTCGGGGCAGGCCGGATAGCCGGGAGCCGGCCGGATCCCGCGATATTCTTCCTTGATCAGCGCTTCGTTGGTGAGTTGCTCACCCGGCGCATAGCCCCACAGATCTGTGCGGGTATGCTGGTGCAGACGCTCTGCGAAAGCTTCGGCGAAGCGGTCTGCCAATGCCTTGAGAAGGATATCCGAGTAATCATCCTTGTCCGCCTGGAAACGCTCGGAATGCGGTTCGATACCGTGGATGCCGACTGCGAATCCGCCAATCCAGTCGCCGTCAGGATCGATGAAATCGGCAAGGCACATATTGGCGCGGTCGCGGCTTTTCTTTACCTGCTGGCGCAGGAATGGCAGGCGGACATGCTCTTCGCGCCGCACGCGATGAATGATCACATCGTCGCGGCATTCGTGGTCGCGCGCGCACGGCCAAAAGCCTGCAACGCCTTTTGCAGTCAGCCATTTTTCGGCGATCACCCGGTCCAGCATCGCGTTGGCATCGTCGAACAACTGGCTGGCGGTTTCGCCGACCACTTCGTCTTTCAGGATCCCAGGAAAGGTGCCGTGCAATTCCCACGCGCGGAAGAACGGGGTCCAGTCGATATAGTCTCGAAGATCGGCCAGATCCCAGTCGTCGAACACGTGAAGCCCAGGCTTCAAGGGCGGCGCAGGTTTGTCGCTGAGATAAGCGTCGTAATAGTTCGCGCGGGCATCGCTCAGACTGAGCAGGACGCTCTTGGTCTTGCCCTCACGCGCCTCGCGTACCTTCACGTATTCGCCAGCGGTCTCTCCAACGAAGTCGTCGCGTTGGGTGTCGGAAAGCAGCTTGGACGCGACGCCGACCGCCCGGCTCGCATCCAGTACGTGGATCACCGGCCCTTCATAGGACGGGTCGATCTTGAGCGCGGTGTGAACCTTGGAGGTGGTCGCCCCGCCGATCAGCAGCGGCATATCCATCCCGGCGCGCTGCATCTCTTCGGCGACAGTCACCATTTCGTCGAGCGAAGGTGTGATCAGGCCGGAAAGCCCGATCATGTCGGCGTTGTTGTCGTTGGCCGACTTGAGAATGTCCTGCCACGGCACCATCACGCCCATATCGACCACTTCGTAGCCGTTGCACTGGAGTACGACTCCGACGATGTTCTTGCCGATATCGTGCACGTCGCCTTTCACGGTGGCCATGATGATCGTGCCCTTGGCCTTGGCGCCTTCTTCCTTCTCGGCTTCGATGAACGGGATTAGGTGCGCCACCGCCTTCTTCATCACGCGGGCGGATTTCACCACCTGCGGCAGGAACATCTTCCCCGAACCGAACAGGTCGCCGACCACGTTCATACCGTCCATCAACGGGCCTTCGATCACTTCGATCGGGCGACCTTTGCGAGCAGCGATTGCCGCGCGGGCTTCCTCGGTATCGTCGACAATATGCGCGTCGATGCCCTTCACAAGGGCATGTTCGAGCCGCTTTTCAACCTCCCAACCGCGCCATTCGGCGGCCTGCTTGTCGTCCTCCTTGCTCTTGCCCTTGAAGCTTTCGGCCAAGGCGATGAGGCGTTCGGTCGCGGTCTCCTCGCCTTCGATCGGCCGCATCAGGATCACGTCTTCGCAGGCGGCGCGCAAAGCGGGATCGATCGTGTCGTAGACGTCGAGCTGCCCGGCATTGACGATCGCCATGTCCAGCCCGGCAGGGATCGCATGGTAGAGAAACACCGAGTGCATCGCGCGGCGCACGGTCTCGTTCCCCCGGAAGCTGAAGGAAAGATTGGAAAGCCCGCCGCTGGTCTTGGCATGGGGGCACTGTGATTTGATCTCGCGCACCGCCTCGATGAAATCGAGACCGTAACGGTCGTGTTCCTCGATCCCCGTCGCTACCGCGAAAATGTTTGGGTCGAAGATGATATCTTCGGGTGGGAAGCCGATCCCGGTCAGCAAGTCATAGGCGCGCTTGCAGATTTCGACCTTTCGTTTTCTGCTGTCGGCCTGCCCGACCTCATCGAAGGCCATCACCACCACGGCTGCGCCGTACGCCATGCATTTGCGCGCTTGCTCGAGGAACGGCTCTTCGCCTTCCTTCATGCTGATCGAATTGACGATCGGCTTTCCGCTGACGCACTTCAGCCCCGCCTCGATAACCTCCCATTTGGAACTGTCGATCATCACCGGCACGCGCGCGATATCGGGTTCGGCAGCGATCAGTTTGAGGAAGGTCGTCATCGCCTTTTCGGCGTCGAGCAGCCCTTCGTCCATGTTAACGTCGATCACCTGGGCGCCGTTTTCGACCTGCTGTCGAGCGACTTCCACAGCGGTGCTGTAATCGTCCGCCATGATGAGCTTCTTGAACCGGGCCGATCCGGTGACATTGGTGCGCTCACCGACATTGATGAAACGCGCGGTGGATTGGTCGGTCATTGAGTCAAATCCGAATTGAGATCGCGCGCAAGCACGAGGTCGTCATAGAGCTTCCCGCCGACGTCGAACCGGCGTGTGCCAATCTGGTGGAAACCCTGTTTTGTGTAGAATGCAATGGCGCGGCTGTTGTCGTCCTTCACCCCCAGCAAAAGTCGCCGGTTCGGTGCAGCGGCTTCGAGTGCGGCATCGAACAGAAGTGCAGCAACACCCTTCCCGTGAAACCGGGACAGGACATAAATCTTCTTGAGTTCGATATCGCCTTCTTGCGCAGCATCGAGTTCCGGCGCGGTCAGCATGGCGTAGCCGATCGGAGCATCGTCAAGCTCCGCCAGCCAGGCCTTTGCTCCTGTGCCAAGCAAGTCGGCCAGAAACTCCGGCGAGTGCTTGGAACGGCAATGCGCCACCAAGGCATCGCCTGCAATCTGCCCGGCAAAGGTCTCCAGAAATGTCGCGTCGCAGATCAACGACAGGCGCGACACATCGGCCGTATCAGCTCGCCGGATGATGATCTTTCCGCCGTCAATCATGTGGCGTGCCGCTCCCTAGACCGTGAAAGCTTCGAGACCCGACAGGCGCATTGCGGTTCCGGGTGCAGGCACATCCCTGGGCGGGAGCCCGTCGACGGCATCGGCGATCGCCCTGATGTGTTCCGGTGAAGAGCCGCAGCATCCGCCCAGAATGTTGGCCTGGCCGTTCTCGGCCCACTGTTTGACCAGCGCAGCCGTGGTCTCCGGCATTTCGTCATACTCGCCCAGTTCGTTGGGCAGTCCGGCATTCGGATATGCCATCAGCAACGTGTCCGCGAGGCCTGATAGAACTTGCACATGCGGGCGCAGCTGGTCCGCGCCGAAGCTGCAATTGAGCCCGATCGTGACTGGCTTGGCATGGCGCACGGCATACCAGAATGCCTCAACCGTATGACCGGACAGGTTTCGGCCCGACAGGTCGGTCAAAGTCATCGAAATCATCACCGGGACTTCCCGACCCAACTCGGTTTCGAGCTGCTTGGCGGCCATGATGCCTGCCTTGGCGTTCAACGTATCGAACACCGTCTCTATCAGGATGAAATCGACCCCACCTTCGATCAATGCAGCGGCCTGTTCCTTGTAGACGGCAGTCAATTCGTCGAAGTCGATTTCGCGAAAGCCCGGATCTTCAACATCGGGGCTCAGCGAAAGCGTCTTGTTGGTCGGGCCGATGGCGCCGGCAACAAATCTGGGTTTTCCATCCTTCGCTTCATATTCGTCGGCCAGAGCACGCGCGATCTTGCCGCTCTCGACATTGATCGCGGTCACCTGATCTTCCGCGGCGTAGTCGGCTTGGCTGATGCGATTGGCGGAAAAGGTGTTGGTCGAAACCACGTCCGATCCCGCATCGAGATAGGCACGAGTGATGTCGCGGATCACATCGGGCCGGGTCAGCGCGAGGATGTCGTTGTTACCCTTCTGGTCAGCATTGAGTCCCAGATCGCCCGCATAGTCCGCTTCGGTCAACTTGCGTTCCTGGATCTGCGTGCCGAACGCTCCGTCGAAGATCAGGACGCGTTCTTTCGCGACCGCTTGCAGCTTCTCGCGTGCACTCATGCAGTGTCTCCAACCGGCCGCTTTCCGAGCATGTGACAGATCGCGTAGGACAGTTCGGCGCGATTCAGCGTGTAGAAGTGAAACTCGCGCACTCCGCCGGCATAGAGTTTGCGGCACAGTTCAGCCGCGATGGTCGCCGAGACCAACTGGCGCGCGGCCGGGCGTTCGTCGAGACCGTCGAACAGACCTTTCATCCACGATGGGATTGCGGTTCCGCACATCCCCGACATCCGCTGGACCGCAGCAAAGCTCATGACCGGCATGATACCGGGCACGATCTCGGCATCGATGCCGGCGGCAGCCGCTTCATCGCGGAAGCGGAAGAAGCACTCGGGATCGAAGAAGAACTGCGTGATCGCACGATCGGCCCCGGCTTCGAACTTGGCCTTGAGGTTCTCGATATCGGCCTGCGCGTCGGGCGAGTCCGGATGCACCTCCGGATAGGCGGCAACCGAAATCTCGAAATCGGCCACCTTCTTGAGACCCGCAATCAGTTCCGCCGCGTTGGCATAGCCGCCGGGATGCGGGGTATACTGCGATGCACCGTCGGGCGGATCGCCGCGCAGCGCGACGATGTGGCGGATGCCTTCTTCCCAATAATGCCGCGCGACCTCGTCCACCTGCTCGCGCGTCGCGTTCACACAGGTGAGATGCGCTGCGGCGGGAATGTTTGCTTCATTCTGAATCCGCACGACCTGCTCATGGGTGCGTTCGCGGGTCGAGCCGCCCGCGCCATAGGTCACGGATACGAACCGCGGGCCCAGCGGCGACAGGGTTGCCACGCTATTCCACAGGGTCTCGGCCATCTTTTCGGTCTTGGGCGGAAAGAACTCGAAACTGATGTCGATATCGCCGGGCAAGTCCGAGAACAGCGGAGCATCAAGCGCCGTCTTGGCTTCCTGAAGCTGGTCGAGGGTTGGTGTCATGCTGATTGCTCTTTGACAGGGTTGGGGGATTGCGAGGACGGCAGGTCGCGGCGTTTGCCGAGCCAGATCTTTACGGTCAGTTCACCGCCTTCCAGCGCGGTTGGCTCGCGAGCGGTGAACCCGGAGCCGCGCAGCAGCTCGCGCATCTGCCGGTCAGAGAAACCAAGCCGCGCGTGCTGGTGCCGGGTGCGCAGTTCCTCACGGTCATGCGCAGCGAAATCGACGATCACGATCCGCCCGCCGGGACGGGTCACCCGCGCCGCTTCGGACAAAGGCAGCGCGGGATCCTGCGCAAAATGAAGCACCTGATGCAGCAGGACAGTGTCAAAACTGGCGGCAGCGAACGGCAGATCCGAGAAATCGCCTTGAACCAGTTCGATCTGCGCGGTCGGCAAGTGTTGCAGCTTGGCCCGCGCGACGCGCAACATTTCGAGGTTCTTGTCGAGCGCAACAACGTGCTCGGCCTGATCGGCGAGCAGTTCCGCGATCCGTCCCGTGCCGGTTCCGATATCGAGCACGGTGCCCAGCGGTGCATCGCCAAGCGCCTCGATCAGCTGCCGTTCGACTTGCGCGTCGGCACTGTGCAAGGCGCGAAGCTCATCCCATTCGCCGGCGTGCTGCGCAAAGTAGCTCTCCGCCGAGGGCTCGCGCGATTCGCGGATCGCCGCGAGTTTGCGTCGGTCGTCTTCGCAGGTCTTCGCGAAACCTGCGTTCTCGTTTTCGGCGGTAGCCAGCAGCCGGTCGACCGCTGCCACGATTGCGTCGGGATCCTCCGCACCGCTGGTCGATCGAAGGAACACCCAACTTCCTTCCCGGCGCCGTTCGGCGAGCCCGGCATCGCACAGAATTCCGACATGGCGCGACACGCGGGGCTGGCTTTGGCCCAGCACTTGTGCGAGTTCTCCGACGGCGAGTTCCATAGTCGAAAGCAGCCGCGCAATTCGCAGCCGGGTCGGGTCGGCCAGAGCCTTGAAGATCGCGTCAATCGCCATTTGCATCACATATAAAGATATTTTTATATGTGTAAATGCGATCCGTAAAGCTTCGGTTGATGCACTTGCCTGAGCACTAGGCGACGCGACCGTGCTGGTTTAGGGCGGTGGCACAATAACTTGGGTACGCTCCAGAATGAAGCTCGGCTGCTGCTACTTTCCCGAACACTGGCCCGAAGAGATGTGGGCCGAGGATGCTCGGCGGATGCGGGCAATGGGTCTGTCGCTGGTGCGGATCGGCGAATTTGCCTGGAGCCGGATCGAACCTGAGCCGGGCCGGTTCGACTGGAGCTGGCTCGATCGGGCGATCGAGACGCTAGAAGCCGCACATCTGAAGATCATCCTCTGCACTCCCACGGCAACGCCGCCCAAATGGCTGGTGGATTGTATGCCGGATATGGTCGCGATCGATCGGAATGGCCGCCCGCGCGGCTTCGGATCGCGGCGGCACTATTGCTTTTCACATCAAGGTTTTCGCGCCGAATGCCGCCGGATCACCACCGCGCTGGCTCAGCGCTATGGCGATCATCCGGCAATCACTGCGTGGCAAACCGATAACGAATATGGCTGTCACGACACCGTGTTGAGCTATTCCGAAGCAGCAGCGAGCGGCTTTCGACATTGGTTGGCGCAGCGATACGAGAGCGTGGCAGAGCTCAATGAAGCTTGGGGCAATGTCTTCTGGAGTATGGAATATCGCTTCTTCGACGAGATCGATCCTCCAAACCTGACCGTGACCGAGGCGAACCCGGCGCATTGGCTCGACTATCGCCGTTTCGCCTCGAGCGAAGTTGCGCGTTTCAATCGCGAGCAGGCCGAGATCCTCCGAGAACACTCGCGCGGACGCGACATCACCCACAACTTCATGGGCTTCTTCATCGAGTTCGATCACCATGACGTGGGGCGCGATCTCGATGTGGCGACCTGGGACAGCTATCCGCTCGGCTTTCTCGAACAGTTCTGGTTCTCCGACCAAGAGAAGCACGACTACCTCAGACAGGGGCACCCCGATGTCGCGGCGTTCCACCACGATCTCTATCGCGGATGCTCGAACGGACGCTGGGGGGTGATGGAGCAGCAACCGGGGCCTGTGAACTGGGCGCGTTTCAATCCCGCGCCGCTGCCAGGAATGGTCGCATTGTGGACGCTGGAAGCTTGCGCACACGGCGCCGAATTCACGAGTTATTTCCGTTGGCGGCAGGCTCCGTTTGCGCAGGAACAGATGCATGCCGGCCTGCTACGCCCCGATGGCGAAGATGCCCCAGCCGCACAGGAGGTTCGCGATGCAGCCGACCTCATTCTCAAGATCGGGCCGCAGGAAGTGGCGAAAGCTCCGGTCGCGCTCGTATTCTCTTACGAAGCGGCATGGGTTTGTGACATTCAACCGCAGGGGCAGAGCTTCAGGTATCTCGAACTCGCCTTCGAGTGGTACTCCGCGCTGCGCAAGCTCGGCCTTGATATCGATATCGTCGCTCCCGATGCGGACCTGTCGAACTACGAAGCGGTGTTTGTGCCGACGCTTCCGATCATGCCGTTCGGCTTTGTCGAAGGGCTTGGCGCACTCGACTGCCCGGTGCTGATCGGCCCGCGCTCGGGAAGCAAGACCGAGCAATTCTCGATTCCCGAAACGCTCGCTCCAGGCGAGCTCCAATCGCTTTTGCCGCTTGCCGTTACCCGCGTCGAATCCCTGCGCGATGGCGAGAGTGCAAGTGGAGATAAATGGTCGATTAGCCGTTGGCGCGAAGACATCGAGAGCGAGCTGAGTCCCGAGCTTGCACTCAAAGACGGAAGCGGCGTCGTCTATGTCAACGACAACATCCGATACTGCGCCGCCTGGCCAGACTGCAGTTTGCTGGATCTGCTGGTTGCGCGTATCGCCGAAGCGGCGGGATTGGCTCCGATCGACCTTCCGGAAGGCCTGCGGCTGCGCCGCACCGCCACTCATGTCTTCGCTTTCAACTATTCGGCAAAACCCATTCACTTCGATCTGACCGGCGAGACGATTGACCCTGCAGGGGTTTCGATTACGGGCCTCGTCCAATGAGCGAAACCCGCACCTACGCGATTATCGGCTGCGGCATGATGGGCCGCGAGCATATGGCCAACCTGGCGCTTGTGCGCGGGGCTGAGCTGGTCGCGATCGCAGATCCGGATGCGGGTTCGCGAGAGCAGGCGCAAACGCAGGCGAACAAGCTTGGTCAGTCGATCCGCTGCTTTGGCGAAAGCGCGGCGATGCTTTCCGAAGCGAAGCCCGACGCGGTCATCATCGCTTCGCCCAACTTCACCCATTTCGATGTGGTCCGACCGGTCATGGAATCCGGCGCAGCGGTCCTGCTCGAAAAGCCGATGTGCACCACCATTGCCGATGCCGAGGCCCTCGCAGAGGCTGCACGCGACTACGCCAACCTGTTCTGGGTCGGGCTCGAATACCGCTACATGCCGCCTGTCACTTCTTTCATCGAGCGGGTTCATGCCGGCGAAGCGGGTGATCTCAAGATGCTGGCGATCCGCGAGCATCGCTTTCCCTTCCTCGTGAAAGTCGGCGACTGGAACCGCTTCAACCGCAATACCGGCGGAACGCTGGTCGAGAAGTGCTGCCATTTCTTCGACCTGATGCGGCACATCCTGCGCGATGAACCCGTGCGCGTTTTTGCGAGCGGTGCGCAGGATGTGAACCATCTCGACGAAACCTACGGTGGCGAGGTGCCGGACATCATCGACAACGCTTTCGTGGCGGTCGACTTTGCCGGCGGGGCGCGCGCGGTGCTCGATCTTTGCATGTTCGCCGAGGGGTCCGAGCAGCAGGAAGAGATCAGCGCAGTCGGCCCCGTCGGCAAGATGGAGGTCAAGCTCCCGGTCGGCGACGTCACCTGGTCTCCGCGCGACAAGTCCGGACCGTTTGTGACTCATGTCGATACCCCGCCCGAGGCGCTTGCAGCGGGCGATCACCACGGCGCGACCTACTTCCAGCAACGCGATTTTCACGCCGCATTGGTCAATGGCACACCGCCGCTGATCGGTGCCCGCGACGGCTACCGCTCGGTCGTGATGGGAGCCGCCGCACAACAAAGCATCGCCACCGGTCAGGCGGTAGCAATCGAATTCAACGACGAGGATTGAACGTGCTTGAGACAATGCCTGCTGTCGGCTTCGGCCTCTGGAAAATCCCGCAGGACGACACCGCACAATGCGTCGTCGAGGCTGTGCAGGCGGGCTATCGCCATTTCGACAGCGCCGCCGATTACGCCAACGAGACGCAAACCGGTGACGGGCTGGCACAGGCGGTGCAGAGCGGCCTCGTGACGCGCGAGGAATTGTGGATCACGTCCAAGCTCTGGAACACCTTCCACGCGCCCGAGCACGTCGAACTGGCATGCCGCAAGACGCTGGAAGACCTGCAGCTGGAGCAACTCGATCTCTACCTTATTCACTTCCCGATCGCGCTGGAATTTGTGCCGATCGAGACCCGTTACCCGCCCGAATGGCTGCATGATCCCGACGCCGCCGAGCCGGTGATGAAGCGTGCTCCAGTCCCGCTCCACGAGACATGGGCGGCGATGGAGGCCTTGGTCGACAAGGGTCTCGTGAAACGCATCGGCGTGTGCAACTACAACTCGGCGCTGATTCACGACCTGATGAGCTATGCGCGGATCAAGCCTTCCATGCTCCAGATCGAAGCACACCCATACCTCACGCAGGACAAGCTGATCCGCTGCGCAAGCGACTATGGCATCGACGTGACTGCCTTCTCCCCGCTCGGCGCGCAAAGCTATTTCGAGCTCGACATGGCGCGCGAGGAAGAGAGCCTTCTGGGTGCCGCGCCGGTAATGGTCGCGGCGCAGGCTCACGCAAAGACGCCGGCACAAGTGCTGCTGCGCTGGGGTGTCCAGCGCGGGACCGCGGTGATCCCGAAAACCACCAAGCCGGAGCGGATGCGCGAGAACCTCGCGATCGACGATTTCGCACTGTCGCAGGTCGAGATGGCAGCGATTTCCACGCTCAACCGCAACCGCCGCTTCAACGATCCGGGCGTCTTCACCGAAGCCGCCTTCAACACGTTCCACCCGATCTATGACTGACTTTCCCGCGATCATTCCCGGCGGCGGAGATCTCGCCGCATTCCTGAGCGCGAACAAGCCGGCGGTCGATGCTGCTTTGACCGATGCTGGAGCGCTGCTGTTTCGCGGCTTCGAGGTGCCTGACCCGTTGGCGTTCGACGCCGCGGTCGAAGCCTATGGCGAGCCGGGCTTCACTTACGAGGATTCGCTCTCAAACGCGGTGCGGGCCAATGTCACGCCGCGCGTCTTCACCGCCAACGAAGCGCCCCCGACCACTGAGATCTTCCTCCACCACGAGATGGCGCAGACGCCGCTCTACCCGTCCAAGCTGTTGTTCTATTGCGAGATCGCGGCGGAGAGAGGCGGCGCGACGCCATTGTGTCGCTCGGATTGGGTGCTCGATCGGTTGGCCAGCGAAGTGCCGGACTTCGTTAAGCGGGTGGAGCGCGAGGGCGTGCGTTACACCAATGTCATGCCCGGCAACGACGATGCCGGTTCGGGACAGGGCCGCAGCTGGCGCAGCACGTTGAGCGTAGCGGACCGCACCGGTGCCGAAGCGCGACTCAAGGATCTCGGCTACAGTTGGGAATGGCAGGAGGGTCAGAGCCTGCGCGCCACCACCCCCGCCCTGCCCGCCATTCGTGATCTGCCAGACGGCCGCAAGACCTTCTTCAACCAGCTGATCGCAGCCTTCAGAGGTTGGGCCGACAGTCGCAACGATCCCAACCGTTCGATCACCTTTGGCGGCGGCGATCCGATCACTGCAGAGGACATGGCACCCGCCATCGCGATTGCCGACGAACTGACCGCCGATCTCGCCTGGCAATCGGGAGACGTGGCGCTGGTCGACAACTTCCTGGTCATGCATGGTCGTCGGCCGTTCGAGGGCAAACGTCGGGTGCTAGCCAGCCTCGTTGCGTGAAGCCGGCGCACGAGCCGCCCAGCTCCACACCATAGCGTTGCCGAGCGCGAGAGCCCCGATCAGCACGCCGAACAGCATTCCCGGCCCCGCTTCGCTGGCGACACCGAGCGGCGAGAACAGCAGGTAGGTCGCCACGACGCAACTGAACAATGTCACCGCCAGCGGTTTCGCAAAACGCCACGGCGTCATGTCGACCTGCTCGTTTCGGGTGAACTCCCAGGCTTTCTCGCGCGGCACGAGCGCTCCGCAGGCGAGCATGATGCCGACCTCAACAACGAACAGGACGGCGTAGAGATGGATGAAGTGCAGCGTCACCACGTCGTCGAACACGAAGCGCAGCAACCCGTAAGCCACAACGTGGAACACGATCACAAGCTTCGCCCCCAGCGCCGGGACTCGCGCGGTGAACAGCCCGACGATTACAATCACGATTGTCGGGATATTGTAGAAGCCAGTGAAGATGCGGATGATCTGCCACAGCCCCTCGGGCGAGAAGTAGAGCAGCGGCGCGACCGCGAAGGAGAACAACGCGATCACGAGACTGGCGATCTTGGCGACGCGCACGAGTTCCTCGTCACTTGCCTTGTTGCCGCGAGCCGGAGCGTAGACATCGAGGCTGAACAGGGTCGCCGCCGAATTGAGCAACGAGTTGAACGAGCTGAACACTGCACCCAGCAGCACCGCGAGGAAGAAGCCGGAGAGGTAGACCGGCAATACATCGCGGATCAGGCGCGGATAGGCTTCGTCGATCGTGCCCAGACCCGGTCCGTAAAGGTGAAACGCGATCACCCCCGGGATCATCATCAGGAACGGCACCAGGATCTTGAAGAAGCCCGAAAACAGCACGCCCTTCTGCCCCTCGGCAAGGCTCGCGGCGCCAAGCGTCCGCTGGATCACGTACTGGTTGGTGCACCAGTAGAACAGGTTGGCGAAGATCATACCGGTGAACAGCGTGCCGAACGGGGTCGGATCGGCGGAGGAGCCGATAGCGTTGAGCTTCTCAGGGTGCTCGGTGGCCAGTTTCGACAGGCCGCTTGCGAAGTCGCCGCCGCCGAGCGCGATCAGGCCGAACACCGGGACGAGCACGCCAATGATGAGCAGACCGACACCGTTGAGCGTGTCCGACACCGCGACGGCGCGCAGCCCGCCGAAGATCGCGTAGATTGCGCCGACCACCCCGATCAGCACCACCATCGCGACCAGCGACGGGAAGTAGTCGAGCCCGGTCAACCCCGGCACGTCGAACAGCAGCAGCACCGCGACCGAGCCGGAATAGAGCACGCTGGGAATGGTCACGAGGCCGTATCCGAGCATGAACAGCACCACCGACATTCGCCGCACGGTCGGATCGAACCGGTCGTTGAGGAATTGCGGCAGGGTGGTGAACGCGCCTGCCAGGTATTTGGGCAGGAAGATCAGCGCCATCGCAATGGTCGCCACCGCCGCGGTTACTTCCCACCCCATGCTCGAAAGGTTGTGGCCGTATGCCGAGCCGTTGAGGCCGATCAGCTGCTCCGCCGAGAGGTTCGTCAGCAGCAGCGAGCCGGCGATGAAGGTCGCCCCAAGACCGCGCCCGGCGAGGAAATACCCATCCTTGGTATCGGCAGTCCCGCGCGTCTTGAGCCAGCTGACCCAGCCGACCAGCGCCATAAAGCCAATGCAGCTCACCAATGTGAAAAGGAGCGATCCGCCGTTCATGCAGCGCCCCGATGCGCCGGAAGCGACATGGACCACGGAACCGCCATTTTGCAAAACTCCGATAACCGATGTTGTCGTTTCGAATCAGATCTTTGCACGAGATCTGCTCGCCGCACGTGTAACCTTTCGGTTTCGAGGCGTCCGCTGGCATTTATCGCCGCCATGTTTACCGCGATGCGGGCGAGTAGGAAATCCATCACACCGCCTTCCGTTCGAGCAGTTTGCGGTAATGATCGCGCAGAGTCTCGCCGCCGAATTCGGGAGTTGTATCCTCGCTGTATGCACCAGTTTCCGGATCGAACACCAACATGCTTTCGGTAGCGTAGTAATGCGCGATACGGGCGTATTCGGCCTTTTCGGCGAACCAGTCCGAGATTGGTGCCCCGAGCGAAAGTACCATGGATGCGGCCCTGAATAGTGCCGGCGAGATTGACCGATAGCGCGGCCGTTGCCCGGTCAGCGCGAATAGCATCTCGCCCTGTTCCCGAGGTGAAATCGCCGGTCCCGGGCCGCCTATCGGCAGCACCCGATTGCGCCGTCCCTTTTGGGTCACGCAACCGGCGACGAAGCGCGCCAGATCGGCATCGCTGATCGGTTTGCAGCGGGTCAGTTCACCATCGCCGAACAGCAAATACGGCTTGCCGTTGCGGACCCGCTCCACCTGCCCGGAGAGCGATTTGAAGAAGGCGGTCGGGCGGATGATGGTCCAGTCGATCCCGTTTGATTGCAGCTCCGCCTCGAAGGCAAGTTTGGCGTGCTGGAACGCCAGTTTCGGTCGCTGCACGCAGATCGCTGAAAGCAGGATGAAGTGCTCTGCCTCCGCTTGCTTTGCTGCGGCCAGCAAATTTGCGTTGGCCCGATAGTCCACGGCTTGCGCATCCTTGGGGGAGCCGCTGCGCGAGGCAATACACGAAATGACCGTGTCGGGCTTCGCCTCGGCCACCGTCTCGGAGAGCGTGGCCGCATCGACAAAGTCGGCGCGCGAAAGGCATGTCACCGCATGACCATCCGAATCCAAAGCCGAGGCGACGGCACCACCAATCGTGCCACTCGCCCCGGCCAGGACTATCCGTTGTACTTGTGCCCCGTCCGTCACCGCACGGGGCTTAGCGTATCACCACAGGATGACATAGAGGCCGACGAAGATCGCAATCGTGATCGCCGCCAGCGTGTTGAAGATCGTGCTGGTGGCAAAGGCGATGTCGCCCAGCTTGACCGTCCGCTCTTCTTCCGGCGCGGCGGTCATCCGCGACACGATAATGGCAGCGATGATCGACAGAACAAACACGCCCCAGATGCGGATGATGAATGGCACGTCGGGCATTCCGAACTTGAGCGCCACGTTGACCGCCAGCGATCCCAGCAGCGCGGTAAAGGCGCCCACGGCGTTCATCTTCTTGTCGAAGAATCCGAGCAGGAACACCACCACGATCCCCGGAGCGATGAAGCCGGTATATTCCTGGACGGTCTGGAACCCGCTTTCGAACCCGCCAATGAACGGACGTGCCAGCACTAGTGCGATCAGCATCGCCGCGAACGCCGCCATCCGACCGACCATCACATAGTGCTGCTCGGGCCGGTCGGGCCGCGCGCTGCGATACAGGTCCATCGTGAAGATGGTCGAGATCGAATTCATCATCGAAGCGAGCGAACTCACCACCGCTGCGATCAGCGCGGCAAAGACCAGCCCGCGCAGGCCGGCAGGTGCGAAGGCCATCAACTCGCCATAGGTGCGGTCAGACTTCTCCGCGAGCGCCGCCCCGTCGAGCACGCCCTGCTGGGCGAGGATCACCGCGGCGATGCCGGGCACCACCACGATGAACGGCACGAGGATCTTGAGGAAGGCGGCAAAGGCCAGACCCTTTTGCGCTTCGCCAAGGTTCTCGGCCCCGAGCGCCCGCTGGATGATGTACTGGTTGAAACCCCAATAGCTGAAGTGCAGCACCCACAGTCCACCCGCCAGCGTCCAGATTCCCGGCAGGTCGCTATAGGCAGGATGCTCGGGCTCGAGGATCATCTCGAAGTGTCCGGGCATCTCCTGCAGCAAATAGCTGAAACCGCCGAGCGCACCATCGGCAGGCAGCGCGTCGAGAGCGAACCAAGTAATCGCGAGGCCGCCCAAAACGAGGATCACGACCTGGATGATATCGGTCAGCGCCACCGCCTTGAGTCCGCCATAGAGCGAATAGAGCGCGGCAAAGCCGGCCAGCGCCATCATTGATGTCATCACGCTCCAGCCGGTCAATGACTGCACCGCGAGGCCACCAAGCCATAGCACGGTCGTGAGGTTGACCGCGGTGTAGAGCGCAACCCAGAACACGCTCATCAGGTTCTTGACGCCTGCGCCATATCGCTGATCGAGGAATTGCGGCATTGTGTAGATGCGGCGCTTGAGGAAGATCGGCAGGAAGTATTTCGCCACGATCAACAGGACGATTGCCGCTTGCCATTCATAGGCGGCGATCGCGACGCCGACCGCAAACCCCTGACCCGACTGGCCGATAATCTGCTCGGCAGAAATGTTCGATGCAATCAGCGACGCACCGATCGCCCACCACGGCAGTGCGCGTCCGGCGAGGAAGTAATCCTCGGTGTTCTTGTCGTGACCCGCAGGCTCGCGACTGACGAACAAGGCGATTCCCAGCAGGGCAATCGCGTAGCCGATGATGATTATGATATCGATTGTCTCAAGCGTCACGCGCTTACTCCCCCAAAGGACTCAGGCTCTTGGCGGCCTTGAACAGCCCAGTTAATTCCCTGCGCTCAGAATGAGCATTCCGCTCCATCGGCTGCATCTTCGCGTGCTATTGCCGAAACCTGGATCGAGAATGGCGCATCCGAGCGGATCGTCAATGCGTTGCTGAGACCGGACAAGCAAGCTTCGGTGATCACCATTTCGCGCCATCCCTTGCCTTCGGCCACCGACAGCTCCTGCGTAACGTCGAGCGAGCTGCCATTGCTGGCAAGCACGACCGGGCCGGCAGGTCGGGTGTTGACGAGGTAGGTGATGCGGTAGGCGTTGCCGCCCTGCGGTCCGCTGAATTCGAGCGCGGTGCCAGGCCCGAACTGGATCTCGCGTGCGTCTTCCTGCGCGTTGCGATCGATCCCGCGGGCAACCACGCCTCCGGCCGCGCCGCGCAGGTCGGGCAGCTCGGTGCCCTTGGACAAAGCCTTGACCCGATCGGCTAGACGCCCGGCGGTGAACCAGTCCGATCCTCCGCCCGACGAGAGCGCCGTACAGTCTTCGCTGAGCTCGCCGAGCGCCGAAGTGTCGGCGAGCGAGCGACCGAACCCGAGCGGAAACAGCGCGCCCTCCGGGCCATTGAGTGGATTGCCTTCACAGGTCGCGGGCCAGGTAAAGGAAAGCTTCCCGGTTGCAGGCTTCTTGCCGAACAGGATGTCGGCCACGCCTGCGCCTTCGCTCCCCGGCAGCCATGCGGCCACAAAGGCGTCGGCGAAATTGAGTTCGCGGTTCACCCACATCGGACGTCCGGACAGGAACACCGCGACAGTCGGGATGCCTTGCTCCTTGTACGCCTTGAGGAGGTCCAGGCCTTCCTCGTCGGTAAAGGCCAGGTTCTTCCGGTCGCCGACAAATTCGGCGTAGGGCTCTTCGCCGAACACCACGATCGCAACGTCCGGCTTGCCCGCAATCGCCTGACCTTCGGGAGCAAGCGTCACCGCCGAGCCTGTGTCACTGGCAACCGCTTCGATCCCCGCAAAGATCGAGGTGGCGCCTGGGAAGTCCTTGTTGGTGAGTTCGCCCCCGCCCTGCCACGACAAGGTCCACCCGCCCGATTGCTGCGCGATGCTGTCTGCCGCACTTCCCGCGACGACGATGTTGGCATTGTCCTTGAGCGGCAGCACGCCGTTGTTCTTGAGGACGACCATCGACTTGGCCACCGCTTCGCGCGCCACGGCACGGTGCGGCGCCATGCCGAGCTTGTCCCACTGCCCGGCATTGGCGCGCAGCGAGGGTTTGACTTCGCCGTCAAGAATGCCGGCGCGCTGCTTGAGTCGCAGGACGCGGGCCACCGCCTCGTCGATCCGCGCCATCGGGATCGTTCCGTCCTTCACTTGCGCGAGCGTGGTTTCGTACAGCCCTTTCCAGTCTTCGGGCACCATATACACATCGAGACCCGCGAGCAGCGCCTGCGGGCAGTCGGTGTTGGTGCAACCCTTGATCTGGCCGTGACCGTTCCAGTCCCCGACGACCAACCCGTCGAAGCCCATTTCGCCGCGCAGCAGATCGGTCAGCAGCGCCTCGTTGCCGTGCATCTTCCTGCCATTGATCGAATTGAAGCTGGCCATGACCGAACCGAGCCCGGCTTCAATCGCGGGTGGATAGGGCGTGACGTGGATCTTCTTGAGATCCTCGATATCGCCGTTGACGTCACCCTGGTCGACGCCCTGCTCGGTGCCGCCATCCCCGAAAAAGTGCTTTGCGGTCGCGATCACTCGCCCCTTGCCAAGGAAGTCGTCCGACCCGGGTTTGCCCTGCAGTCCTTCGACCATCGCAACGCCCATCTTCGAAACAAGCGCCGGATCTTCTGAATAGCTCTCGTAAGTCCGCCCCCAGCGGTCGTCCCTTGCAACTGCGACCGTCGGCGCGAAGGTCCAGTCGATGCCAGTCACTTCGATCTCGGTGGCGGTGGCCGCACCGATCAGACGAATGAGATCGGGATCGCCGGTCGCGCCGAGGCCGATATTGTGCGGAAATATCGTCGCGCCGATCACATTGGAATGACCGTGGACGGCATCGGTGCCCCAGATCGTCGGGATCGCCGGCTCGCCATTGGGGAGCGGTTTGGTCGACGCTTCCCAGAATTCGTCCGCCAGCTTCAGCCAGTCCTCAGCCGGCGCCATGTCATTGTTGTAGGGGCCGGAATTGCCGCCGTTCAGGACCGATCCGAAGCGATACTTCTCAACATCGGCAGGAGTGATGGCGGAAATGTCCGGCTGGATCAGCTGCGCAACCTTACGCTCCAGCGACATGCGCGCAATCAGATCGGCGATCTGCGCTTCCGCGTCGGTCGCCGGAGCGACGGCAGCTTCCTGAGCGCTCGCTGCGGTGTTGTACGGTGCTCCCGCGCACCCTGAAAGCAAAGCCGCCGCACATACGCCAGCCGTCATCAGCCGTGCCTTGATCCGCATTTTCCTTTGCCCCTCCCAAGAGCCGAAACGTCGATTGATCCCGAATTTTGTGAACGTTCCCAAGCTGCAATAACTCGCATGAGATCAGGCACAAATCAAGACTTCATGCACGCTTTGGAACAGTGGCCAAGAGGCCTGCGGCGAGCGCCGCCAAGACCGCGAACAAGCCGAACAATGCGGCGAATCCGAAGGTCGGTACCAGAGCCAGTGTCAGCCACGGCATCACCAATGAAGGCACTGTATTCGTTAGATTAAATATGCCGAGATCACGGCCGCGATTCTGCGGCTTGGGCAATACTCGCAGGGTCTGCCCGGTATGCAGCGAGAGGAAGATCGTTGCGGCAATGCCAAACACCACGAAGCTGAGAATCGCAAACGTGATCTTTGTTGCGAGCGCCATCATCACCAACCCGGCTGCGGTGACCGCGGCGCAAGCCACCAGCGGCGTAATCGGCCGGCCATGGCGATCCGACCAACGGCCCAGCCATAGCGAGATCGGAACCGACACGATGAGCACCACGCTGAACACGTTTGCAGCGGTGTTCTCGTGAAAATCCTCAACCAGCGAGCGCAGCCAGAAAAGCAGGAATGCAAACAGGCCTGCTTCGGCGATCTGAACCAGAAACCGCGCGCACCACATGCGCACGACGATCGAACGGGAATGCCGTGCAAGCATGCCCTCATCATCGTCCGTCGGCGCTGTCGGTTCCACGGGTTTCAGCAATTGCGGGCGTGCCTGTTTGCGCCCGAAAACGAGCACGGGCAGCACCAGAGCGCAGACCAGCAGTGCGACCGCGTACAATCGCTGATCGACGCTTACCAATCGCTCGAACGTGACCAGCGATCCGGCGACGGCACCCATCGCCGGCGCGACGGCAAGGAGGCCTCCGAGCACGCCCTTTTGTTCATCGGGAAAGCAGTCGCCAGCCCATGCGAACAGCGGACCAAGCATCATGTTGAGCCCGATCTGCCACATCATGACGAGAATGATCAGTTCGGCCAGACTGGCGGCGGAGCCGATCGCGACCAGCAGCAGGCTCGAGGTCAAGAGACCAGCCAGAATCCAGACCGTGCGATTGCGACTTCGGTCGCTGAGCATGCCGAATGCGATATTGGCCACGCTGGCGATTATGGCGCCGTAGAACGTGACCCTCGCAAGC
The DNA here is from genome assembly GCA_964550495.1 of uncultured Porphyrobacter sp. Lineage (GTDB taxonomy): Bacteria > Pseudomonadota > Alphaproteobacteria > Sphingomonadales > Sphingomonadaceae > Erythrobacter. The sequence goes on from CAZJZO010000001.1 coordinate 82,573, forward strand.
GCGCCGACATCCTCCCCCGCCATCAGCGCGGTTATCTTGAGCGGAAGCAGGACAGTCAGCAGCGGAACATAGGCAACCGATCCGCCGCCAACCGCCAGCGCGAACAAAGCCATGAACCACAGCGGCTGCTTTTCGACAGGTGCTGTGGCTGGGTTCACTCAGATCTCGGCGCCGGTCCGGTCGATGCCCTTTCGACCAATTGCGCCTTCACATCGGTGACGCTGTCAGGCGGAGGGGCTTTGCGCAGCCTTATCAATTGCTCGACTGCGGTCGAGACGGTCTCCGCAATCGGTTGGTCCACTGCCGTCAGGGGCGGCTGCGAAAAGCGCACGATCGGCGTATTGTCGAACGAGATCAGCGAGAGGTCGCGCGGCACGTGCAACCCGCGATCGCGCGCGACTTCGAGGGCCGCAAGGGTCATCTGGTCGCTGCTGCCGATGATCGCCGTGAGGTCGGGGTTCCGGTCGAGCAGCGCCCGCGCCGCCTGGGTGCCGGATTCGTAACCGAAGTCCCCGCGTTCAAACAGGCCGTCGATGTCGAGGCCATGATCTTCCAGGGCGCGGCGCCAGCCGGTAATACGCCAGCCGCTCAGGCTGTATTGTCTCGGCCCGGCAATCATGCCGATGCGCCGATGCCCCAGCTCGATCAGCCGTTGGGCCGAATGATAGGCTGCGTCCTCGTCTCCCATCGTCAGCCGTATCCCGGGCCCTTCTTCGATCGAGCCGATCCGCGCAAACGGAATGTTGCGCTGCGCCAGGAGGCGCGTGATCTGCTTGTTCTCGGAGTGCGGCGGGGTCAGGATTACGCCGTCGGGCTGCAGCGCCGACACGGTCGCGCCAAGTTCGCGCTCGACATGATCGCTGTGCGTATCGACCAGTTCGACCATCATGCGATAGCCATGCTTCGAACAGGTCAGGATGCCGCCAAGCAGCATCTGGTCGACCCAGTCGGTTCCCTGTCGCTCGCGCCAATCCTGCAAGGTGCGTTCGCGGTCATTGATCGCGAGGATTATGTAGGAGCGCGAGCCGCTCATGCGCTGCGCCGCCAACGAAGGAACATAGCCTAACCGGTCGATCGAGGACTGCACCTTGTCGCGCATTTGCGGGCGAACGTTGGGCTCATCGTTGATGACGCGGCTCACCGTCTGCAGGGATACCCCTGCATCTTCCGCGACTTCGCGGATGGTAACCGAATTGCGCCGCCTCGCCATTGCCGTGCCTTCCCTATGCGGTCACTTCATGCATGCCAGACCGGTCTCCCGGTCTTGGCTGCATTGATAAACCCGCACCCAATCGATCGCCAACTGGTTCGGTAAGGAGCTTTCGGCAAGCCCCTTTTCGTTGCTTTCCTCAGGCCATTTTCCACCGACCGCAAGGTTTGCCATGATGTAGAACGGCTGATCGAATGGCGCATTGGGATTGCCTTCCGCCATGGGCGATCCGGTGAACCATTGCTCTTTCGGAACGGTGAAATGCACGCGGTCATCGACCAGGAAACGGATCAGTCCTTCGCCCCATTCCACCGAGTAGGTATGGAAACCATCCGAAGGCAAAGAGCCATCGGGCAGCGGTGACTTGCGGTCGACATAGCTATTGTCGGGCCATTTCTCGCCAAAATGCAACGCGCTGACCGTCCGGTTTTCACCGACATTGCCGTCGCATTCCTCACAAGCGGCACCGATATTCACCGTTTCGAGAATGTCGATTTCACCCGAGAGCGGCCAGGTTCCATAGCTGTCATCGGCCGACATCATCCAGACCGCCGGCCACATGCCTTGCCCCGCGGGCACTTTGGCACGAACCTCCATGCGCCCGTATTTCCAGGCATGCAGTCCGCGCGTGCGAACCTTGCCCGAAGTGTATTCGCGCGAGACCTGCGGGTTGGGGTCTAGAGCCAATTCCGGCGGCCTGTCCGGCCCGGTGAAATTCTCTTTCCGCGCCTTGAGCAGCAGCAATCCGTCCGCAACTTCGATATTGTCGGGCCGATCCGTGTAGCATTGACGCTCTTTGTTCCCGCCGCCCCAGCACGATTGTTCGGGTGTCCAGTTGGACCGATCAAGCTCGGTACCGTCGAATTCGTCCGACCAGACCAGTTCCCAGCCTGCACCATCGACGGGCGCGATCACCTCCGGCTCATCGAGGGTCGGCTCGGTCGCTGCTGGCGCGGAGCACCCAGTCATGGCCAGGCAAACAGCAAACGCTGCGCTTGCCTTTCGCATGGTTATCTCTCCCGTCCTTGTGCCGGTCAAACCGGCGGCAAAAGAGGGGACTTTGCCCCCCAGCAAAGCCCCCTCCTGCTCTCGCTCACCAATTCTGTCCCCTAGAAATCGAAGCGAGCGAGGAATGTAAATCGACGGTCGTTGCGGAAGGCCGAGCGCGTGATCCGCGTGCCGTCGAAATCGACGACCTGCGACGTTCTCGTCACTTCGTCGAGCAGGTTCACGCCCTGCACGCCGACCTTGAGGAAGTCGGTCACCGAGTAGAAGATCGACGCATCGAGTTGTCCGGAGTCCTCCTGCCAGATCGGCGAGAACGGATAGATGTCGTCGCGCACCGTGATCAGGAATTCCGACCGCCAGTTGTAGGCGGCACGCATCGACAGCGGTCCCTTCTCGTAGAAGATCGTCGCATTGACGCTATGCTCGGATACGCCGGCCAGGGGCTGTGCTTCGACAAACGGACCGGCATTCAGCACATCCGTTGACGACGTCACCGAGGATTGACCTGCTGCAGCGAGCTGCGGGTTGGAGAAATCGCCGGCATCGACATAGGTATAGGTTGCCGACGCACCAAGTCCGTCGAGCGGTCCCGGCAGGAAGTCGAACGTCTGCTGCCACGCGAATTCGAAGCCCTTGAGCCAGCCATTCTGCGTGTTCGCCGGGCCGTCGACCTCGACTTCCAGCAGACCGGCTGAGACCGTTTCGAACTCCACATTGGTGAATTCACGGTCGATGAAGCCGGACACATCCTTGGCGAACACCGTTGCGGTGATCGATCCGACGGCGTTGAAGTACCACTCTGCCGACAGATCGTAGTTCCACAGCTCGACCGGCAGAATGTCGCGGTTGCCGGTTTGCAATCCGAACAGCGGGCCGTCGATCACTTGCGTTACCTGCGTCCCGTTGAGCGCAACCAGAGCACCGGTGCGATCGCCGAGACCACCGCCCGAGCGGAAGAATTGCAGATCAGGCCGCTCGATATTCTTCGACACGGCGAAGCGGAACAACAGGCCGCCGCCGACATCGAGCTTCGCGTTGAAGCTGGGCAACCAGTTGTCGAACCTGATCTCGCGATCGTCGATCACCACTTCGCCCGAATGGGCAGCGGCAAATTGTGCCAGACGCTCCGGCGTGAGCTCACAGAAGCCGCGCGGCTGCCCGGCACCGCGAGCAATGTCGAGACCGGGCTGTTCGCACAGCGCCAGGATCTCATTGACCTGGACGATCCCATCATTGTTCGAACTCGGGATGAGCGGCCCGTCAAACCGGTCAGCCGTGGGCAGGTTGATGTTGCCGACGCTGGTCACTTCGGTTTCGACGTAACGCAGGCCGAAATTGCCCTCGATGTTCCAGCCGTTGCTGAAATCATGGCCAAAATCGACCCGGGCGTAGGCTGCCTTGGTGACTTCGGTCACTTCGGAAATGTCGCCCGCACAGAATACGCCGTCAACGGCGCAAGCGCGGTTACGGATGCCGTAATTGCCGAACTCGGGCGTCTGGCTAAAGGTTGCGATTTCCTGGAACTGCTCGTCGACTGTGCCTGCCAGATAGTCCTCGAGGAAATCGTCGCCGCCAAAGAAGAACGCACCGCCATCCGCTACCGGTACCGGCGCCGATCCGCGCTGGAAGTTATCGCCGAAGACCGGACGGAACTGCGAGAAGGCAGGGAACTCATCGACATATGCCCCGCCGGCGATGGCGAATTCCTGACCGGGAAGGCCGGTGAAGAAACGGCCTGGCTGGAAACCACCGGTCGCGGCGCAACCCGGACCTGCATTCCATGGCGCACAGCCGGCACGACCCGCCCAAGGTGCAGAAAGGTTGCCCCAGGTGCTGAAGTTGGTGTTGCGAGTGGTGCGATCACGCTCGGCCCAGCGGGCACCGAACCGGGCCGACTTGAAGAAACCTTCATCGCTGATGTCATACTCGGCATCGAAACGCAGGCTGTCGAGATCGCCTTCGTTGCGCTCCGCACTATCAAGGCCGAACCAGTAATAGGTGTAGAATCCGCTCGTGAAGTAATCGGCAGGCGAGCCTTCGGGAGCGAGGAACTGCACTTGCGGGACATTGCCACTGGCGTCGATGGAGACATCGGCCCAGGTGTTCATCGAACCCAGTATCGAATCGCGAGTGAGGTCCGAGGAAATGCTCTGCGCTTCGAAATTCACACGGAAGCGGTCCGTAACGCTCCACTTCACGTCGAACGAGAAATCTTCCGTGGTGGCCTCGGTGGCGCGCTGGAATCGCAGCGATTCAAGCGGAATGCCGCCGCGCCCGAATGGCGTCGCATAGGCGTTGCCCACGCTCTGGGTCAGCGTACCGCTCTGGAAGATACCATTGCTGTCATACGTGAACACCGATCCGCCGCGCGCAGTCGGGTTCAGAGCATTGTCGTTGACCAGCGAGATCAGCGAGTACTCGTCGGTCTCGAACGTCGCTTCCGAACGCAGCCATTCAAACGTCGCGATGAAATCGCCGGTCGGGTCTTCGTACTGCAAGACCGCCGACCAGGCTTCGCGTTCACGATCGAGGTTGGTCGTGCGAACCCCTGCGCCCCGCGGGACGAGAACCGAACCCGCAGGCGGGAAGTTGCTCTCATCCGCCAGAGCCGGGCCGAAAAAGCCGCCAGAGTTCACATCCTGGGCGCGGAAACAGCCGCCATTAAGCGCTGGATCGCGGTAGCACGGGTCGGTGATCTGACTGGCGTCGGTGCGGCTCTCAAGCCGCGAGTGGGTGTATCCGAGCTGAACTCCGAGCGATCCACCGTCGGTATCAACCGTGGTCGAACCAAGCAGTGAGAACGCCGGCGACCATTCCTCGCGCAGATCGCCGTAATTGGCCTCGATCGTGCCGGCAATCTTGGTCCCGCGGGTATCCAGCGGCTTGCGGGTCACAAGGTTCACCGTACCCGAAGCGCCGCCTTCGATCATGTCGGCGGTGACGTTCTTGTAAACCTCAACCCGGCCCAGAAGCTCGGGCGAGACATCGTTGAAGCTCAGCACGCGCCCGCCAGTGGCGGAGA
>CAZJZO010000002.1:0-18908 GCA_964550495.1 uncultured Porphyrobacter sp.
CCGTTCCATTATCTAATATGCTTAAACTTATGATCGAATCTAATGGAATAGGCAAGCAATATTCTACAGGTATGCCACAATTATCAGCCAGAACGGTTCGAACGAGTCGTCTTCGGCGACCACCCTTGCAACTGGTGCTTCCTCGCGAAGCCGATCAAACGTGTCGAGCACGTCATTCCATTCGGCATAGGATTCAGGCGCAATCACCTGACGCGCAATATCGGGCGGCAGGGTTGCTGCTGTGGTTGCCATTACGCCGTCTCCTGCGCCTTCGCGGCATACTCATCGCGCAACTCGCGCTTGTAGAGCTTGCCATTCGCCTCGCGCGGCAGATCGGGGCGAAAATCGAACAGCTTGGGCATTTTGATGCGCGCCAGGTTCGGCGCCAGAAAATCGCGCAATTCCTCTTCGAACGTGTCTCCGGCGTCAGCCATGTCGATCGGCTGCACCACCGCGACAACCTTCTCCCCCAGATCGGGATCGGGCGCGCCGATTACCGCCGCATCCATCACCTTGTCGTGCGTAACCAGCAGGTTCTCGATCTCCTGCGGGTAGATATTGACCCCTCCGGAAATGATCATGTGGCTCTTGCGGTCGGTCAGGAACAGGTAGCCGTCCTCGTCGATGTGACCGATGTCGCCCAGGGTCATCCAGCCTTTCGGATGCATCGCATCGGCGGTCTTCTCGGGATCGTTGTGATAAGTCGGCAGCAAGACGTTTTCGAAGAATATCAAGCCGTCGGTTCCTGCGGGCACCTCCTCGCCGTCCGGGCCGCAAACATGGATCTGGCCGTAGATCACCTTGCCGACGGTGCCAGGATGCTCAAGCCAATCGGCAGCGCCGATCATGGTCATTCCGATCCCTTCGGACCCGGCATAGTATTCGTTCACGATCGGCCCCCACCATTCGATCATCTCGCGCTTGATCGGGACCGGGCAAGGCGCTGCAGCGTGGAGTGCGCGCTTGTGGCTCGAAAGGTCGTATTTGCTGCGGATGGCCGGATCGAGCTTGAGAAACCGTACGAAATGCGTCGGCACCCATTGGCTGTCGGTGATCTTGTATCTTTCTATGGCTTCGAGCGCGGCCTCCGGCTCGAATTTCTCCATAACGACCAGTGTCGCCCCAAGCCGTTGCGCAGCCGAACACCAGGCGAGCGGCGCGGCGTGATAGAGTGGCGCAGGCGAGAGATAGACCATCGTCCCGTCGGTCGGCATGCCAGCGCCCATTGTTGCTAGACCGAGGAAGGGAATCGGTGCTTGCGGGTCCGGGTCTTCGGGTGGCGCAGGGCGAATGCCCTTCGGCCTGCCGGTCGTGCCCGAACTGTAGAGCATGGTAAGCCCGGCATGCTGGTCGGCAATGGGTTCGTCGGGCTGCACAGAAAGCGCTGCATCGAAATCCTCTGCCCCTCCATCGCCGACCAGCAGAACGGGGAGATCAGGACATTCTTTGCGAATATCGGGCAAGACTTGGTCGAATACATGCGAGGTGATCAGCATTTTCGCGCCGCTGTCCTTGAGAATGTATGAGATCTCCGGTGCAGTCAGCCGGGTCGAGATCGGCACCAGCAGAGTTCCAGCGCGCTGAGAGCCCCAGACCAGCTTGAAATATTCGATGCGATTTTCAAGCAGCACGGCAAATGCGTCATCGGCCGCAAACCCCCGCGACCGGAGCAATTGAGCAAAACGGTTTGCCGCCTTGTCCATCTCGCCATAGGTCATCTGTTCGCCCGAACCGGCCATGATAACGGCGGGATGATCGGGGCGGTTCGCGGCGTGCGCGATCGGATGCAGGCTCATTCGTAATTCTCTCCCTCAGAGCGGTCCGCTTGCGCAGGCACGCTAACTCTCAGGAGAAATCTAACGGGGCGCGGAGCGCTCGCAAGTGAAATCGGAATCGAACGTCTGAGCCAGCCGACCGCACAAAAAAGGCGGCGGGAAAACCCGCCGCCTATGTTCGGACACCCTCTCCAATGTCCGGCCCGCTTCCAGGCGGGCAATCTGTATCGGCAAGTTACTCGCCGCCGCGTCCGGTCATTTCCTCATCGTCGCGAGAGGCGATCCGCGGATTTCGATCCACCATATAGGGAATTGGATCAACTGCAACCCCTCCGACTCGGACCTCGTAATGAAGGTGAGGCCCCGTTGAACGGCCAGTCGATCCGACATATCCGATCAGGTCGCCTTTGCGAACGCGTTCGCCCGCAGCGACGGCCAGTTTCGACAGGTGCGCGTAGCGTGTTTCCATATCGGCACCGTGATCGATGCGAATAAAAAGCCCATAAGACGAAAACCAGTCGGCGCGGCCGACCATGCCATCGGCCGAAGCGTAAACGGGAGTCCCCGTCGGCGCTGCAAGGTCGACGCCCTTGTGCATCCGCCAACCCCCGCGAACCGGATGGCGACGCATACCATAGGCGCTGCTCATACGCGCGCCAGAGACAGGCATAAGCGACGGTATAGCCACAGTGGTCCGTTCAACCGGCGCATCGGGGCCAGCCTTGTCGAGCGCAACCCAGCTTGCGAACAGCTCGCGAAACTTCTTGTCGCCGGAAGCCAGAGTTTCCTTCTGCGCTTCACGCAACGGCTCAGTCACGTCAGCGGCGGCAGCATTTGAGGAGGAGTTGGCGAGAGCGGGGTTTCCCGCGATCACCATGGCGGCTGCGAGTGACGCGCCTACCAACTTTGAGAAGTTCCGCTTGAAAAGCGTCGTCATGCCTGACCCGGTCCTATCTTTTGCGACGTGTTCGCCTGCGAAATTGGTTCAACGCGCTTCCACCGAGCAAGCACCCGGAGATGCTTGCGCAGGTTTCCGCACTGGATTTGAACTGGCCCCAAGACCCGCCAGAACTTGTAAACGGGGGTTATCGGGTTGATTCGTTAAAGCGCAATGTTTTCGTAAAAGTCCCGCGACAAACCGGCTGCAAGACGCGCTGAGTCGTTGAATGGTGGCTTAACCGCGCCCCTGAAGTGCTCCCGAACCAAGGATTTCCATAGGTTTTCGGGAATCTCGCCGCACCGATGAGCGCATCGCAAAAAGTGTTTGGTGCCGAATCCAACGTGATTGATTTCATCGTCAAGGATGCGAGCGAGAATCTTTCCACCGTGCTCGTCTCCAGCGGCTTCTACACGTTCGAGAGTGGCGGGCGTGACATCGAGCCCGCGCGCTTCGAGCACCATTGGAACCACCGCCAACCGCGCTGCCACATCGTGCCTGGTTGCGTGAGCCGCCTGCCACAGCCCCGCATGTGCGGGCAGTGCGCCGTAGTGACTGCCAAGGCTTTCGAGCTTGCGCGCCAGCAGCGCGAAATGCATCGCTTCGTCGGCGGCGACCGAGAGAAAATCGGAAACGAACTCTTCGCCCATTTCCTCACCGAATCGACCTGCCATATCGAGCGCAAGGTCGATGGCGACAAATTCGATATGCGCGAGGCTGTGCCACAAAGCGATTCGCGCGCGTTCGGAGCCGTACTTTCCGCGCTTCGGCATTCGATTCGGCGGTAGCAGCTCGGGTCGCTCGGGACGCGCCGGTTCATCGGGCATGAGGACGTCAAAATCCCACGCCAGCTGTCCACGCCGCCAGCGCCGAGCGACATCGCGCGTGGCAAAGCACTTCGCGCGAGGTTGCCCGGTCAGCAACGCGGAACGAATGGCGTGGGCGATCGACTGCATCGGGATCAGAGCGCCTTGGCGGCAGCAAGCACTTCTTCGGCGTGCCCTTTGACCTTCACCTTGTTCCAGACCTGCGCGATTCTGCCATTAGAATCGACAAGATACGTCGTGCGAACCATCCCCATATAGGTCTTCCCGTACATCTTCTTTTCGGCCCAGACACCGAGTGCGTCGGACAACCCGCCTTCCTCGGCATCGGTTGCGAGCGGCGTCTTCAGGTCGTGCTTGGCAATGAAATTCTGGTGCTTCTTGGCCGAATCCTTGCTCACACCCAGCAGTTCGACACCCGCTGCATCGAAATCGCCTTTCAATGCGGTGAAATCCTTGGCTTCCGTGGTGCAACCCGGCGTGTTGTCCTTGGGATAGAAGAACACGACGAGCTTCTTGCCCTTGAAATCGGACGGTTTGACACTGCCGCCTCCTGGTGTCCCCATCTCGATATCGGGCATCGTGTCGCCGGCTGCGGGAAAGTCGCTCATTATTGAATCTCCAATTGCTGTTCGAATATGTCGCTCCAAGCGGCGGCGACGCTTTCGCGGGCAACGGAGAGGTCGCTGGTGAGTTCCGCGTAAGTCTCGCATTGGCACGCCCGGGCAAGGGCCTTCGCGGCGGCGGGTGGAGGCTCGATGCCGTCCGGAGCAAGCAATCGGCCAGCCACGAGAGTGTCGGTGAGGAGCGCATGTGCCCGCTCGAAGTCTCTCGGCAGGAGGCCAGCGTCGACAAGCGCTGCTATCGCTGACTCAAGGTCGGGATCAAGCGCGCCGCTTTCGGACTTCAGGAATTGACGCCCCTCCCGCAACTGCAGGAAATGGACCAGAAACTCGATGTCGACCAATCCTCCGCGCATCAGCTTCACGTCCAGTTCGCCACGGCTCTGCTTGTGTTTGGCTATTTCGCTGCGCATCTTCAGGACTGCACCGCGCAACTGATTCATGTCCCGTTCGCGTCCAAACACCTCGTTGACAACCTCGGCAAGCTGGTCCTGCACTTCCGCAGATCCGACAATGACTCGCGCCCGCGCCAGCGCCATATGCTCCCACGTCCACGCCGCCTCGCGCTGATATTTGGCAAATGCCTCCATCGACACTGCCAGTGGCCCCTGATTGCCTTGCGGCCGCAGCCGGGTGTCGACCTCATACAGCGGACCTTGTGCAGTAGGAACGGAGAGCGCAGCCGTGACCCGGGTTGCAAGGCGATTGAAATACAGCGTTCCACCCAAAGGCCGCCGGCCATCGGATTCGGCGCGATAGTCGCCCGTAAACAGGTAAATCATGTCGAGATCGGACGCGTGGGTTAGCGCACCACCGCCCAGGCGGCCTAGCCCAAGAACGACCAACTCGCCGCCTGCGATCCGCCCATGGCTGCGCGCGAACTCGTTTTCGGCCGCTTTCGCTGCCAAAGTCACGGCCGCTTCGGCTGTGGCCGAAAGCGCCCCGGCAATGGCGCGCGGACTGCATTCGGCCTCGATCAGTCGGATACCGAGAGCAAGCCTGTCTTCACCGGTCACAACCCGGATGCAATCGAGTTGCGCTTCATAGTCGTCGCGCTGGGCGCGTCGCTGCATTCGCTCGACGATGCTCGAAACCAGAACCGGAAACTGCAAGGGTTCAAGATCGAGCAGACTGTCGAGCAATTCCGGGCGCCGGCTGATCTCGTCAGCCAGGATCGGAGCAAGCGTCAATGCCGCCACCAGTCGTTCGATCAAGGCCGGACGCGCATTGAGCAATCGAAACAGCGCAACCGCCGACGACGCTCTTTCAAGTATGCCTTCCCAGCGCGTGATTGCCCGTGCCGGATCGTCGCTGCGGGCGAACACATCCAGCAAAGCTGGCAAGACCCGATCGAAAGCTTCAATCGCTTGTCGACTCCGAAGCGACTGAAACCGTCCATCACGCCAATTGCCAATACGTCCGGCAAGTTTGTCGGGATCGTCAAAACCGAGCCGGTCGAGCTGGTCCGCAAGGGCCGTGCTTTCACTCACGGGGCTGGGAGTGCTTGGGCGTGCGCCGATCAACTCTTCGTAGATCTGCCCGGATTTTTGGGTGCATTCGGACAGTTCTTCGATGAGCGCGGCGCCGTCCTTCAACCCATCCAACGCTGCCACCCGGTCCAACGCTTCGCCGTCTGGCAAGGAGTGAGTTTGACGATCATTCACCATTTGCAGACGGTGCTCGATTGTTCGCAGCCGATCATAGGTCTCGCCCAGCACCGCGGCATGTCCTGCTTCGATGCGACCCGCCTTCGCCAAGGCATCCAGCGCCATACGTGTCCCACGCACCCGCAACGACGGATCGCGACCGCCGTGAATCAGCTGATGGGTTTGCGCGTAGAATTCGATCTCGCGAATGCCGCCTCGCCCCCGCTTTACATCGAAGCCGGGGCCGGGCCCTACAGGACCGTGATGGTTTTCACGAATGCGGACCGTGAGTTCGCGAATCTCCTCGATCGCACCGAAATCGAGATGGCTGCGCCACACGAACGGGCGAATGGCGTCAAGGAATGCCTCGCCCGCTGCGATGTCACCCGCTGCGGACCTTGCCCGGGTGAAGGCTGCGCGTTCCCATGCCAACGCATCGCCTTGATAATGCGACACAGCCGTCGCGAGCGAGACGGCGAGAGGGCTGATCTCGCTCGCCGGGCGCAGGCGCAAGTCGACCCGCTGGACATAACCCTCGACGGTATTTTCGGAGAGCAGCTTCACAATCCGCCGTGCATATCGTTGCGCCACATCACCCGGATCATCGGACGGCTTCCTCGGCAGCGTTTCCGGATCGTAGAGCAAAATCGGATCGATGTCGGAAGAGTAGTTGAGCTCACCCGCGCCTTGCTTTCCCAGCGCCAGCGCAATGAAGCCCATCGCACCGTCCTCCCCGGTGCGCTCCGCGATCGCGGATCGGATTGCCTGGTCGAGCGCGCGATCGGCAAAGCCGCTCAGCTCGGCGACCACGCGAGTCAGTGGGAACGCTCCGGCGAGATCGCCTATCGCAATGGCAGTAGCTAAGGCCAGGCGCTCCTGGCGCAGCGCAACTCCGATATCCTGCGATACGCCAGACTGCCGCGCCCATTGCAGCGCAGCTTCGCCATCGCCTTGCCGCAGCAGCGCGTAGAGCTCAGGCTGGCGATCAAGCGCGCGTGCCAGGAACGGCGCATGGTCTCGCGCTCTTTCCAGCGCGCCAGTCCAGTCGGGTTGCTGCGATTCCGCCATCGCGCCTCTCTTGCAGCGGCTCCGATGCTCTGCAAGAGAGGCGCGCAGCATATTTGGACGAGAGGATTTTCCCGATGATGAAACGCGGTTTCGGCATGGCTGCCGTACTGGGCGGCGCGCTCGCGCTGTCCGGTTGCGACGCGATGATGGCCGATGGGAGCACTGGCGGTCTCGATATCCCGGATGTGGATCCGGTCGAGATTTCCGAGCAGACCATGAAAGACATCACCCGCGAACTATCGACTGATGAGTTCGAAGGGCGCATGCCGGGGACCAAGGGCGAAGAATTGACAGTCGCGCTCCTGACCGAGCGGTTCGAGGCTGCCGGTCTCCAGCCAGGCAATGGCGAAAGCTGGGTGCAGGAAGTCCCTCTGGTCGAGATCACCGGAAAGAACTTCGCGCCGCTGACGATCACCAATGGCGAGACCGATCTGGTGTACGATTATGGCCCGGAATGGGTCGGCGTAACCTATCGCGAAGACGCCGCGACCCAGCTCGCCAACAGCGAAATGGTGTTCGTCGGATATGGCATCAACGCACCCGAGCGCGGTTGGAACGACTATGAAGGCGTCGATGTCACCGGCAAGACCGTGGTGATCCTCGTGAATGACCCGGACTGGGAAACCGAAAATCTCGAGGGCACATTTAATGGTCGCGCCATGACCTATTATGGTCGCTGGACGTACAAGTATGAGGAAGCCGCCAAGCAAGGTGCGGCGGGCGCGCTGATCGTCCACGATACCGAACCCGCCAGCTATGGCTGGAATGTTGTCGAAAGCAGCTGGTCCGGACCGCAGGCCTATCCGCAATATGGCGAAAATCCTCCTGCGCGCACAACCATGAATGGCTGGGTGCAAAAAGAGGTGGCCCGCGAAATCCTCGCCGCCGCCGGACAGGATCTGGACGAGCTGAGTGCCGCAGCGAAAAGCAAGGATTTCAAGCCTGTCGAACTGGGCATGAGCGCTTCGACCAGTTTCGAGAACGACTTCCGTAGCTTCACGTCTCAGAACGTGATCGGGGTGTTGCCCGGTAGCGAAGCACCCGATGAGTACATCATACACACCGCACACTGGGATCACCTGGGGCGTTGTACCCCGGCGCCCGATGGCGACGATATCTGCAACGGTGCGGTCGACAATGCGACCGGAACCGCCGCGCTTGTTGCTTTGGCCGAAGCGCACAGCGCAGCGGGCGCGCCCAAGCGCAGCCTCGTCTTTCTGGCCGTGACGGCAGAGGAATCAGGCCTGCTCGGTGCGTATTATTATGCGTCCAATCCGGTTTATCCGCTCGATCAGACGGTTGGCGGCATCAACATGGATGCGTTTCTGATGGCGGGCAAGGCCAACGATGTCACCGTGGTCGGGCCCGGCAAGTCGGAACTCGATATGTTCCTGCAAAAGGCGCTCGAAGCGGATGGTCGGCGGATCACGCCCAACCCCAATCCCGAAGCCGGATACTATTATCGTTCCGATCACTTCGCTTTCGCCAAACAGGGCGTTCCGATGCTTTATGTCGATGGCGGAGTGGATCTGATCGAAGGCGGCGTCGATGCCGGCACAGCCGTGGCCGACGAGTATCGCGAAAATCGCTATCACGGGCCGAAGGACGAGTATGACGAGAACTGGGACTGGTCCGGCGTGATGTCCGATCTGCAACTGTTCTATCGCATCGGTCGCAGCATGGCGATGAGCAGCAGCTGGCCGAACTGGAACGAAGGCGACGAGTTCCGCTCAACTCGCGATGAGAGTTGCGCCAGCGCCGACACCGGCTGCTGATCCGCACAAGCGTCTAACGAAAGCCGATCCATGGCCGCTCTGATGCCCCCCGAATGGGCGCCGCAGGACTGGCTGTGGATCGGCTTTCCCCATCTCGCCGACGAGTGGCCCGGCCACCTTGCGCGCGCGCAGCAGCAGATTGCTGCCTTTGCCAATGCCGTAGCGGGCAGCGGTCAGGAAGTGCGGATGCTGGTGCGTGATGACGCAAATGAAGCGCGCGCGCGCGAATTGGTGAGCGACGCCGTCATCCTCGAACGGCGCGTCTATGGCGACATCTGGCTGCGCGACACAGGCCCGCTGATTGTCTTCGAAAACGGCGCAAGTGCAGCTCGGCGGTTCGGCTTCAATGGTTGGGGCGGCAAGTACGAGATGCCTGGCGATCGGACGATCGGTGCCGAACTGGCCGACGATGCCGAATTGCCACTCAAGACATCGGCGATGGTCCTAGAAGGCGGGGCAATCGACGGTGACGGTGCCGGACTGGTTGCCACGACCGAGCAGTGCCTTCTCAACCGAAATCGCAATCCCGGCCTGGACCGCGAATCAATCGAGGCGGAATTGCAGCATACGCTTGGTTGCGAGCGAGTTTTGTGGCTCGGCGAGGGACTGATCAACGATCACACCGACGGGCATGTCGACAATCTCGCCCGTTTCGTTGGTACGAACCGTATCGTCGTTCCCGAAGGAACGGGCAAGGACGACCCCAATGCTGCAATCTACGCGGAAGCTGCTTCGCGCGCGACGGACTTTGGCGTCGAACTCGTCCGGATCCCCTCGCCAGGTCGCATCATGCGCGATGGGGCTATCGAACCTGCCAGCTATGTGAATTTTGCCATCACAACGGAACTTGTTGTTGTCCCGACTTTCGGCTCCCCTCACGACCAGATTGGCGTTGCAGCCATCGCGGCGCTCTTCCCCGATCGCGACACGATTGGTCTGCCCGCCGACGCCGTCCTTGCCGGGGGTGGTGGCTTCCATTGCGCCAGCCAGCAGATGCCGAGTCTGCCCCGAGGTTAACCATTGGTTAGAGATTTGTGGCGATTCTGCGAATGTGACCAAGGCGATAACCTTATCCCGCGCAGCCTTCGCTGCGGCGCAGCAGCGTCAGCTTGAATATGCGCGCTGCGTCATTGTGCTGGCCTGCGGGGCTTCGTTGATCTTCGCCGGTCGGGTGCTCCCTTTCTAGCGAATTCTCTGCTCGCGTAACTTTCCGCTTTGCTGGGTCGAACCCTGAAGCGACGACCAGCGACTGCGAGAATGCGCGTGACAAAATTCCTCTTCGCCACTCTGATAGCGTCGATCACGCTTGCCGGTGCATCGCTGGTCGGCCCTCGCCCAAGCGAGGCTCGAGCCGACAATGGCGTGCTTGGAGACGAACCGGTCCTGCTTGAATTGTTTACCAGCCAGGGTTGCTCATCCTGTCCGCCCGCGGATCGGCTGGCAGCCAAGCTGGCCACGAATCCCGACCTCGTGATGATCTCGCGCCCGGTCGACTACTGGGATCGCCTGGGGTGGAAGGACACATTCGCCAGTCCCGAGAATACCGCGCTGCAACGAAGTTATGCGAGACGCGGCCTGGGCGGGTACAACGGAGTCTACACGCCGCAGACAGTCGTCAACGGCGTTTGGGGCGAAGTCGGGTCGAATGAACGCGCAATTCGCCGCTTTGCAAACGAGGCTGCAAAGACAAATCGTGCCGCAATCCGCGTGCGCGATCTGAATGATGGGGGTTATGGTATCGGCTTGGCGGGGTCTGCCACGAACGATTCAGAGCTTGTCCTGTTCGGAGTATCGAGTCGGGAAACGGTCGCCATCGGGCGCGGCGAAAACCGTGGCCGAAGGATTACCTACACCAATGTCCTGATCGGCGAGAAACGAATCGCGCAATGGGATGGCGGCTCTGCCAGTCATCGGCTTGGTGCAGAGGGCCTGAGGATGAAGGGTGCGGACCGCTATGCTCTTGTCTTGCGCGAATCGCGCGGTGGCCGCGTCCTGGCGGCTCGCTGGCTCAATTAGCTTCGACTCTGTCGCAAAACTACATTCCATTGGGCCAATGTCGTCTGCTATTCTTGCGCCAAGCAAGAGGAGCGACGCGATGCCCTACACGCCATTCACTCGCAGCGAAGTCAAACTGATCCTGCAACTTTCCGAACAAGGGCGCGGGCATGCCGGCGAGCGCCATGTCAGCATATCCAACCAGGGTATGGCCGACCGTCAGATGGGGACGCGCGAGCGAGGGGGCATCACCGATGTGACTTCGTTTGTGAAATTCGACGATCAGATCAGCGCCGCCCTCGAACTGCTCAATCACCCCGATCATGATGATGCGCTCGAGAAGTTTCGGGTCGAGAAGAAACCCGGCCGAGGATATTCCGATGGAACCGGCGGACGCTATGCCGAGATCTCGCATCGGCTGAACGCTCCTGTCTTGATGCGTTACGCCATTGGAGGGACCACCCGCACATTCCCGTGCACGAAAGTGAAGCTGATCTTCGACAAGTGCTACGGCAGGCCACGCAACATGCATGTCGTCACTTTCTTCGGCGAATTCGGTTAGGCGTTAGGCCAGCTTCCAGAGCGCTCCCAAGGCTGCTCCCCCGAGAACCACGGCCGTGCTGACCTGCCACTGACGAGCGGTGACCTTGCCAAAGGCGCGGTGACCGAACCAGTCACCGATCAAAACTGCCGGTAGCAGCGAGGCCGCCAGCGCCGCTTCGCGCCAGCTACCTACTCCCAAGGCGATGAAAAACACCGCAGAAAGCGGGGTCAGCACGAGGAATATCGCCATCATGGACGCGCGCGCGGCCTTTGGCTCCAGTCGACCGCGCAAGTAGAAGGGCGCCATTCCCGGCCCCGGCATACCTGCAAATCCTCCGAAGAACCCGGTCGCAAGACCCGAGATCGCAAGCGCGGGTCGGCGCGGCATCGTCACTTGGCCGAGCGGGGCAACCACCAGCACAAAGGCTCCCAGGGAAACCAGAGCGATCAGAACACGTGCCCAAGCGGGCGATAGGGCGGTCAAGGCCCAAAGTCCCAGTGGCATGCAGACCAATGCGATCAGCGTGAGCGGAACTGCCGAGCGATCGGCATCACGGCGAATTCGTCCAATGTCGGTCAAGCCGATCAGGAACAGCGATACAATTCCCACCAGCACCGCCGCTTGCGGTTCGATTGCCAATTGCAGGACGGGTACCAACACGACCGACAGCCCGAACCCGGCCAGGCCGCGCACGAAACCGGCAGCGAATGCCGTTATCAGGGCGATCGCGATCGCCTCGGGTGCGAATCCGAAGATCGTACTGCGCCCGTCTAGGCCGCGAGGTCAGGCGGCGTCCCGGCGCCTTGCAAGAATGCAATCGCTTGATCGAGCGGCAGCACTTTCTGCTCCTTCTCGCCGAGCGTCCGCATTGCGACAGTGCCTTCTTCGGCCTCGCGTTTGCCAACCACCAGCAGGTGCGGAACCTTCGCCAGCGAATGTTCGCGCACCTTGTAGTTGATCTTCTCGTTGCGCAGGTCGCTCTCGACCCGGATGCCTGCCGCTTCGAGCTTTGCCACCGCTTCCTTGGCATAGTCATCGGCATCGGAGACGATCGTGGCGACCACCGCTTGAACCGGCGCCAGCCACGCTGGCAATCGACCGGCATAGTGCTCGATCAGGATGCCGATGAAGCGTTCGTAAGATCCGAAGATCGCGCGGTGGAGCATGACGGGGCGGTGCTTCTCGCCATCCTCGCCGACATAGGTCGCGTCGAGCCGTTCGGGCAGCACGCGGTCGCCCTGGATCGTGCCGACCTGCCACGTCCGGCCGATCGCATCGGTAAGATGCCATTCCAGCTTGGGCGCATAGAAGGCGCCCTCGCCCGGAAGCTCCTCCCAGCCGTATTCGTCATTGTCCATACCCGCTTCGGCGACAGCGTCGCGCAGTTCCTGCTCGGCCTTGTCCCAATCTGCGTCCGACCCAAACCGCTTCTCAGGGCGCAGCGCCAGCTTCACGTGATAGGAGAAGCCGAAGTCGCGATAAACGCTGTCAGCCAGCGCGCAGAACTTGCGCACTTCCTCGACCACTTGATCTTCGGTGCAGAAAATATGCGCATCGTCCTGCGTGAACTGACGCACCCGCATCAATCCATGCAGCGCGCCATGCGGCTCGTTGCGGTGGCAGCAGCCCATCTCGCCCAGCCGGATCGGCAGGTCGCGATAGGACGTAATGCCTTGCTTGAAGACCAGCACGTGCGCCGGGCAGTTCATCGGCTTGATCGCCATCCAATCGGCATCGTCGGCGACCTTGGGAGACGCCTCGGCCTCGCCCGCATCGTCCACGTCAGGCACGATATCGGGGACTGCGAACATGTTCTCGGCATATTTGCCCCAGTGACCCGACTGGGTCCATTGCCGGACATCCATAAGCTGCGGCGTCTTGATCTCGCGATAGCCGCCGCCATCCATCTTGCGGCGCATATAGGCTTCGAGCTCGCGCCAGATGCGATAGCCCTTGGGGTGCCAGAAGACGCTGCCATGCGCCTCTTCCTGCAAGTGGAACAGGTCCATCTCGCGACCGAGCTTGCGATGATCGCGCTTGGCCGCTTCCTCGAGCCGGTGGAGATGCTGGTTCAGCTGCTTCTTGTTGAGCCAGCCCGTGCCGTAAATGCGCGTCAGCTGGGCGTTGCGCTGGTCGCCGCGCCAATATGCGCCCGCCGTGCGCATCAACTTGAACGCCTGGGGGTCGAGTTTACCCGTGCTTTCAAGATGCGGACCGCGGCACATGTCGAGCCAATCGTCGCCCGACCAATAAACCGTCAGCTCTTCATCCTCGGGCAGTTCTCTCGCCCATTCGGCCTTGAACGCTTCGCCTTCGGACTCCCACTTGTCGATCAGCTGCTGACGCGACCAGACTTCGCGGCGCAAAGGTTTGTCGGCCTTGATGATCTCGCGCATCTTGTCCTCGATCGCGGGAAGATCGTCCATGCCGAACGGCTCGCGCGATGCCGGGGCCATCACGTCGTAATAGAAGCCATCGTCCGTTGCCGGGCCGAACGTGATCTGCGTGCCCGGCCACAACGCCTGCACCGCTTCGGCGAGGACGTGCGCGTAGTCGTGGCGCACCAGTTCGAGCGCGTCGACTTCGTCCCGGGCGGTGATCAGCGCCAGTTCGGCGTCGCCCTCGAACGGGCGGCCTATGTCGCGTACTTCGCCATCGACACGCGCAGCCAGTGCGGCCTTGGCGAGACCGGGACCGATCGCGGCGGCGACATCGGCAGGCGTCGAGCCCGGCTCCACTTCGCGCACCGAGCCATCGGGCAGGCTTATCTTGAGCAATTCCGTCATCGAACTCTTCCAATTCCTTTGTCGCGCCCATTGCACAGAGCGGCGCGCGCTTGAAGAGCAGCGTTCTGTTTCTCGTCGATTTCAGGAGGACGCTGCGCCACCCGAAACCGGGCGGCGTTGGGTAGCGACTAACGCGCGACCGACCGCCCCCGGCAATCCGAGGTCGTAGTGGTCGTGGTTGTCGTCAGCATCTTGGCCATGCCGCCCAGATAGCGAGCAAGTGTGCAAATGTCATTACCTGACCGCGCAATTGCACATTCCGGAAAGCAACCATTCCATTATGGAAAGCTCACTTGACAAAGATGTGAATCAATGACAAGTATCCTTTCCATATTTGAAAGGGAGCTTTCCTTATGACTCGTATTCTGATGGCGATGGCCTGGGCCGCGTTTATCCTTGGCTCGGCAATCTGGGTGCGATCCCAGGGCCTCAGCGAAGGCGCCAGTTTGGGCGTAATCGCCGGGCTCTCCGGCGTGGCCTTGGGCGCCTTGAACTCCGATCTGGGATGCAACCGAGGATGCGCACAATGACCGCCGAAGCCGAAACCACCCCAACCTCGGGCCGGACGTGCCTGATTGCCGCGGCATGCTCGGTAGTGACCGCACTGCTCGTGCTGTTCCTTTGGAAGTCCGACGCGATCGGGATCACCACCGCCTACATCCTAGCCATAATCCCGACTTCCTTGATGGTCTTCGCTTTCGTCAAGACCATCCGCCAGTCAAAAGCCAAAGCCAGCCAGCGCTACCTTGCGCGCATGGCGATCGTGATGGCGTTCTATTTGCTGACGCTTTTCCTCGCAGAGAACCTGATCGAGGATCGCGGGGTAGCGGGCACACTGGCAGTGATTGTCGCGCTACTACCCGGCCTTTCCTTCGCGGGAGTAATCTGGATCTTTGGCGGGTTGATCGTCGAGGAACAGGACGAATTCTATCGCATGCTCTATGTCCGGCAGGGGCTTATCGCGACCGCGATCTCATTCACGCTCGCAGCGGTTTGGGGCTTTCTTGAAACCTACAAGATCGTCGAGCCGGTCGCCGCATTCTGGTGGCCAACCATGTGGTGCTTCGGCCTCGGCATTGGCGCAATCTTCAACAAGATCAAATATGGCACGTACGGGGAAATCAGGTGAAGAACCGCCTAAAAATCCTCCGCGCCGAGCGCGACTGGAGCCAGCAGGATCTGGCCGACCGGCTCGGCGTGTCGCGCCAGAGCGTGAACGCGATCGAAAAGGGCCGCTACGATCCGTCTCTGCCACTCGCCTTCAGCATCGCCGAAGTCTTCGAACTGGCGATCGAGGAGATCTTCAGCCCCAAGGGAAAGGACGACTAAATGTCGAGCGCGTGCGATCCGGCCTCGCTCGAAATCCGCTTGGTGCTCGCGAGTTGTGTCGAGCGTCGGCGGATGGATTCGAGAAAGCGGAATTCGGTGGTCGCGCGGCTCGGAGTCAGTTCGACGGTCATATATCCGCGCTGAGACGTATCCGCCCATTTGAGTTGCTCGTTGGCGCTGACCGCAGCCGCGGCAAAATCGGCAGGAGGGACCGTCCGCAGCGACCGTTCCAGCCCCGGAGAGGTCACTCCAGGCACGCCGAATTCGACACCAGCCTTTGTACCATCATGGTCGAGTTCAAACGCCCAGCCATTGTGGGTGTCTCCAGCAAGCACGAGCAGATTGGCATCCGCATCCAACGCGCCTTCGAATGCCCGAGCGCGCGCCGCCGGGTATCCGTCCCATGCGTCCATATTGGCGGGAAGGCCGACCTGGCTGGCCAGCGAAGCGGCGATCAGGCGTCGACGGATCCAGTCGGGCAGGTCGTCGCCGAGGCCGTCGGCTATGCTCGAGGGCGTGCGTAGATTGCCCATCAGCACCTGCTGGACCAACACTTGCCAGACCGTTCCACCGGCTTTCGAAGCGGCGAGACCTTCGGCCAGCCATTGCTCCTGTGCCTCGCCCAGCAAGTTCCGTTCGGGATCCGCCCAGTCGCCATTCTTGAACCTCACCAAGGCTTCGATCGCGGCCTGCGGATTGTCCTTGCCCTCAAGCACCTTGCCCAGATCAAGCTGCTCGTCACGCCCCTCCAATCGCGTGTCGAGCCGGAACAAGGTTGCCAGATCGCCGACTTCGTAGGTCGCGTAGGCCTCGTCCGAGACCGGCATCCACTCGCGGTAGACGCGCTTGGCGACCGCCTTGCGCACCTGCCAGTCGCCTTCGGTTTCGGGCTGGTGGTTCTGCGCGCCGTCTTTCCAGCTGTCATTGGTGCTTTCGTGATCGTCCCACACGCTGATCATCGGCAGCACTTGGTGCAAGCGCTGGAGGTCGGGGTCGGCGCGATAGGTGGCATAGCGCAGACGATAATCGGCCAGCGCGACGATCTCGGTATCAGGATTGAGCAGACGACCGGGGTTTGCCTCCGCCGGTCCCGGATAGGTGTCTCTACCGTATTCGTAGATATAGTCGCCAAGGTGAACGGCCAGGTCGCAATCGTTAGCTTCGGCAGCGTGAGCATAGGCGTTGAACCAGCCAAACCCGAAGTTCGAACAGGAAAAGACAGCCAGCTTGAATTTCGCGGTCGGTCCTTGCGGCAATGTGCGCGTGCGACCGACCGGAGATGCCGAGCCATCGGGCGCGACGAAACGGAAGAAGTACCAGCGATCAGGCGCAAGACCGGTAGCGATGGCCTTGGCGCACCAGTCTCGATCCGGGGATGCCTTGACCTGTCCTTCCGACAAGGGGCTGGAGAAATTGTCGCTTTCCGACACCTGCCATTTGAGCGTCGTTTCGGCTTCAGCGACAAAACGGGTCCATAGCAGCACGCTGTTCGCACTCGGCTCGCCGCTGGCGACCGCATGGCTGAAGCCGCTCCCGAAGTTGCGTGCAATCGCTGGTGTGGAAGCCAACGCAGCCGATGCGCCTGCAAGCGAGAACAAGCCGCGGCGAGTCACCGTGGTTGCGGGTCTGGCCGGAAGGCCCACTGGTTCGTTCTTGATCATGGCGCGCGGATACCCTCTCCCGGTGTCGAAGCTGTGACAGGTCTTGCGCAAAACTGTCTGGCGCAGGCATGAACGCATCCATGACCGATGTACAATACCATTCGATGCCGGGCGGACCGCAGATCGCATTCCGCCGAACCAAAGGGAACGGTCCGACGCTGGTGTTCCTTCCGGGGTATATGTCGGACATGGCGGGCGGGAAGGCGACCGCCTTGTTCGAGGAAGCGCGAGAGCTTGGGCGCGCTTGCCTGCTGCTCGATTATTCGGGATGCGGCCAAAGCGAAGGCGATTTCGCCAACGGCACACTCTCGCAATGGCGCGACGAAGTTCTCGCATTGATCGAAGTCCACGTCGCCGGTCCGATTTTGCTGGTCGGCTCTTCGATGGGCGGGTGGCTGATGCTGATGGTCGGCGAAGAGCTCGGAAACCAACTCGTTGGGATGGTCGGCATTGCTGCCGCACCCGATTTCACTCGCTGGGGCTTCACCAAAGATCAGCGCGAACTGATGGCAAAGGGCGGCACATTGTATCAGGAGAACCCCTACGGGCCCGAGCCGACACCGACCCATCCGGGCTTCTTTGCCGACGGCGAAGCGAATGTCTGCCTCCATCGCGAGATTGCGATCGCATGCCCTGTTCATCTGCTCCACGGCCAGCGCGACGATGACGTGCCGTGGCAGACCAGCCTCAGGCTGTCGGAGGCCCTGCGTTCGGATGCGGTTCAAGTAACCTTGGTCAAGGACGGCGATCATCGTCTGTCTCGCGACCAAGACATTGCGCGCCTCAAGGCCGCCATTGCCAACTTCTACTAACGGAAAACCGATACCCACCGTGTCTCTCGTGCTCGCCCTTATGCTGCAAGTCGGCCCCAATCCCGTCCCGCCGCCGCCAGGCGCCGAAGAGGCGATCCTCAATCGGCCACCGCGCGCGCAGGCATCGGGGGAGTTTTCCAATCCAACCAGCGCATGGCTTGCCGAATGCCTCGATCTGGTCGATCAGGACGCGGCACGCGCTCACACGCAAGCGCAAATCCGCCGCAATGAATCCAGCGGAGCGGACCGGGTGATTGCCAATCATTGCCTTGGCCTTGCCTCGACAGAACTGGGCCTGTGGCAGGACGCTCAGACCGCTTTCACTGCCGTGCGCGATGAAACTCCGACCGATGAGCCGCGCTCGCGCGCCAGAGCCGGGATCATGGCCGGAAACGCCGCACTGATCGGCGGCGACGCCCAAGGCGCGTTGGGGCTGTTCGAGACTGCCAAGGCCGACGCACGCACAGCCGCTTCGGCCACGCTGGAAGCAGCTGCGTCGAGCGATGCGGCGCGCGCGCTGGTCGACCTGGAGCGGTTCGAAGAAGCTCTGAGCGCACTCGACACCGCCACCACGCTCGAGCCGCAAAACGGTGAAAGCTGGCTGCTCAAGGCAACCCTTCTGCGGCGAATGGACCGGCTCGAAGACGCGCAGAGCGCCGTCGAAACAGCGGTCGGCATTGCTCCGATGGACGGACGGATCGGGCTGGAGGCCGGTGTGATCGCGGTGCTCTCCGGGCGGGAAGAAGCGGCTCGGCAAAGCTGGCAATCGGTGATCGACGCGCAACCGGACAGTCTGGCCGCGCGCACCGCAAAGGAGTATTTGGCTCAGATCGGACCAGCTCCTGAAGAAAGCACGACCCCATGACCGAATTCTCAGTTCTCGATCTTGTCCCCGTACGCGAAGGTGGAACGGTCACCGAGGCAATGCAGGCCGCAACCCGTCTTGCACAGACTGCAGATGCGATCGGGTGCAAACGCTTCTGGGTCGCCGAACACCATGCGATGGACGGTATCGCAGGCGGCGCGACATCGGTGGTGCTGGCGCATATCGGCAACGCCACCACACGCATCCGGATCGGGTCGGGCGGAATCATGCTGCCCAACCACACACCGTTCCAAATCGCGGAGCAGTT
>CAZJZO010000002.1:19008-62058 GCA_964550495.1 uncultured Porphyrobacter sp.
GGTCGGGCGGAATCATGCTGCCCAACCACACACCGTTCCAAATCGCGGAGCAGTTCGGCACGCTCGACGCGCTATTCCCGGGTCGGATCGACCTTGGGTTGGGGCGTGCGCCGGGGGCCGGTCCTGAACTTCAACGAGCCTTGCGCAAGAACCTCAATCAAGCCTCGGAATACTTCCCTCAGGACGTCGTCGAGCTGCGTGCGCTGCTCACGGGCGATGTCGAATTGCCGGTCAAGGCCACGCCTGGCCTTGGCGCACAGGTGGAATTGTGGATGCTCGGATCGAGCCTGTTCGGCGCACAGCTCGCGGCCAAGCTTGGTATGCCCTACGCCTTCGCTGCACATTTCGCGCCGGACCATCTCGATGGAGCACTCGAACTCTATCGCCGCGATTTCCAACCCTCCGAGGCACTCGATCGCCCGCACGTCATGGTGGCGATGAATGTGTTCGCCGCAGACACCGACGAAGAAGCGCGATTGCTTGCTTCGAGCCAGCAACAGAGCTTTGTGCGACTGCGTAGTGGCACACCGGGCAAGCTCCCGCCACCGATCAGGGACTACACGTCAAGTCTGCCAGCGCCATCGCGCGCCATGCTTGACCATCTCGGCCAGGCCGCAGCGGTCGGGACTCCGGCAAAGGTCCGCGACGATATCCATGCCTTTGTCCAGCGGACCGGTGCCAACGAGATCATCCTGTGCGGCGCAACCTATGATCCCGACGCCCGAACACGGTCGCTCGAACTGACACTGGACGCCTGCGACGCCGAACTGACCGCCTGACGGAGCCCTTTAAATCACCTAGGCTACACGAACCGTGCGGGCCGGGCCAGGAGCAAGGCCGGCGCCGTGCCTCTCACCAACGTCCGGTGCAAGCGATTGGACAGTCGGACGGGGTTTTTAGATCCACAACCTCAAACGTAAACCGCCCATTCGGTAATGATCCGGCTTGCGCGGACTGGTACAACAGGCGTATTGGCGAACGATAAAAATAAGACGGAACAACAAAATTTCATTTTTTGCAGGCCGAATTCAGGATGCCAGGAGCAGGTAATGGTATCAAAGAACGCCAAGAATTCAGCGGAAAAGCCGACGCGACCTTCGAACGCGATGCATCGAGTCCTGGCACAGCACGTCACTGCCGCGATTCTCCCTGGAGAGCCCGCACTCGACGGTGAGGACAAGGCGGCAGCGGTCGAATTCCTCCTGACCGCCGCTCAGCATCGGCACAACAAGCGCTCGACCGTCTTGCTCGAATCCTCGACTGAGGATCGGCGCATCCTTCGCCTCGCGATCATCAATGATGACATGCCGTTTCTGGTCGACTCCATTGCAGCGACCATTGCCGCGCAGGGCCTCGATATCGATCGACTGGTTCACCCGGTCGTCCCGCTCAAGCGCGACGACGATGGGAAATTGGTCAAGCTGGGCCGGCCCGGCGAAGATCTCGGCGCCAGGGAATCGATGGTTTACGTCGAAACTCCGCGCGTCGACGCGCGCCAGCGCCGTGAACTCCTGGCCAAGCTGCGCGTGACCTTGGGGGATGTGCGGGCCGCAGTGACCGATTGGCCCAAAATGCAGTCTGCGATGCAGGAGGACGCGACGCTCCTGGAATCGACCAATCCGGAAGCCGCTGCCCTGCTCGACTGGCTTAACAGTGGAATGCTCACGCAACTCGGGCACCTCACCTGCGCGCGCGATGGCAGCCACAGCAGAATCCTGGGAATCTGTCGCAAGAGCGCCCGAGCGCTGTTGGCAGAGGCGTCGTACAAGCGCGCATTCGAATGGTTCGATGACGACTCGGGAGAAGCGGGTGAGCGCGACTTGCTGGTCATCAAGTCCAACCGTCTTTCGAACGTCCACCGCAGCACCCCGCTCGACCTGTTCATCGTCGCGCATCGCTCGGGACAAGGCAAGAAACGCAAAGTCGAAGCTCTGTCGGTTCATGCGGGAGTATGGACCAGTGCCGCACTGGCGTCTCCACCCGAGACCGTCCCGCTTGTGCGTCAAACCGTTTCAAACCTGGCCGAAGAACTGGGGTTCGATCCGGCCGGCCACAATGGCAAGGCGCTGGTGCACGCCTTTACCGTCTTGCCGCACAACCTGCTGGTCGCACTTGGAATGCCGGAGGCGCGCGAGCTGGCGACTACGATGATGAGTCTGGTCGATCGCCCCCGGCCTCAGCTCGTGCAGGTTCAGTCGCACCTTGATCGGCACGTATTTGCATTCGTGTGGCTTCCGCGAGACCTGCTCTCGACCGAAGTCAGGCTCAAGATCCAGGACTTGCTGACGCGCAGGGCCGGAACCGCTGTTCTCGATTGGAGCCTGAAGGTCGAGGGCGGAACGCTCGCCATGCTCGAATTCATGCTCGACACGCGTGAGACTTCGGAAACTCCCGACAGCGCAGAAATTGGCCGCGAGCTGGAAAACTTGCTGCGGGGTTGGGGCGAAGCTGTCGAGCAGCATCTCGGCGAAGGTCCGGAAGCTTCTCGTGCGAACGCCATTGCGGCCCGTTACGCCGGAGCATTTCCGTCGGCGTATCGCTTTCGCTATGGCGCTGAAGAAGCCGCAATCGATATAGCCAGGTTGCGCGCACTGGCCGGCAACGATGCCGAACAGTCGCTGCGAGGCGTGAGAATCTATGGGCTCGCCAAGGACGAGCCTGAAGTCCTGAGGCTGAAGATCTACTATCAGGACGATGACCTGTTGCTTTCGGACGCGGTGCCAGCGCTCGAAAACTTCGGGTTCAAGGTGATCAAGGAGATCCCAACCAAACTCGAGCCTCAAACCCTTGGGACGATTCACGAATTCACTCTCGCCTTGGCAGAGGGCGAAAAGGCCTCTGCCTTGCTGGAACGTGCAAACAGCGTCGAAGCCGCGATCGCGGAAGTGCTAAACGGGATCGCCGAAAACGACGCTTTCAACAAGCTGGTGATCACAACCGCGCTGGAAGCGAGAGAGACGAACTGGCTGCGGGCATTCTATCGCTACCTGCGCCAGACCGGCATGGGCTTCACCATTTACACCGTGGTCGATGCACTTAGCCGCGCGCCAGGCGTGACCAAGGCGATGATCGATCTGTTCATAGCCCGCCACGATCCGGCCTTCGAAGGGGATAGAGACGCTGCAGCGGAAGCAGCAAACCAGGCCTTCAAGCGCTATCTCGGCCAGGTCTCGGCGATCAATGATGACCGATTGCTGCGCCTCTACCGTGCTGTTGTCGATGCGATCTTGCGCACGAATGCGTTTGCGGATTCCGCGCAGGAAGCGCTTGCACTGAAGATCGACTCATCGCTGATCCCGAACCTGCCCAAGCCGGTGCCATGGCGGGAAGTCTTCGTGTATTCGCGCCGGGTCGAAGGCATTCACTTGCGCTCGGGAGCTGTGGCTCGCGGCGGTCTGCGATGGTCCGACCGACGCGACGACTTCCGGACCGAAATTCTGGGATTGATGAAGGCCCAGAAGGTGAAGAATGCAGTGATCGTCCCCACCGGAGCCAAGGGCGGGTTTTATCCCAAGCAGCTTCCTTCACCGGCCCGGGACCGCAAGGGTTGGGCTGCCGAGGGACAAGCCAGCTACGAGGTCTTCATCCGCACGCTGCTTTCGATCACCGACAACATCGTCAAGGACAAGGTGGTGCATCCGACCGACGTTGTGATTCACGATGGCGAAGACCCCTATTTCGTGGTCGCCGCCGACAAGGGGACGGCCAAGTTCTCTGATGTTGCCAACGGCATTGCGCAAGCTCGCAACTTCTGGCTCGATGACGCGTTCGCGAGCGGAGGGTCGAACGGCTACGATCACAAGGCGATGGGCATCACGGCTCGCGGCGCTTGGGTATCCGTCCAGCGCCACTTCCTCGAAATGGGCTTGGACGTCCAGAAAGACAGTATCACTGTCGCTGGATGCGGAGACATGTCCGGCGACGTATTCGGCAACGGCATGTTGTTGTCCAAGGCGATCAAGCTGGTGGCAGCTTTCGATCATCGTCATATCTTCGTCGATCCGGACCCGGACCCGAAATCCAGCTGGAAGGAACGCAAGCGCCTGTTCGACCAACCCAGTTCGAGTTGGGAAGACTACAACTCCGACCTGATTTCGAGCGGTGGCGGAGTGTTCTCGCGCGATCAGAAGAGCATCAAGCTTTCCAAGAAAGCGCGCGAGGTGCTTGGTATCGATGAGAAGGAAGTCGAACCCGACGCTCTTGTCAGTGCAATCATGAAAGCGCCCGTCGACCTGATCTGGTTTGGCGGCATCGGCACCTACATCAAGGCCGAGACCGAGAGTAACGCCGACGTTGGCGACCCCGCCAACGACGCGCTCCGCGTCAATGCAGGCGAAGTGCGAGCCAAGGTGGTTGGCGAAGGGGCGAATCTGGGTGTCACCCAGGCAGGACGGATTGCGTTTTCGCTCGCTGGCGGACGGATCAACACCGATTTCATCGACAATTCGGCGGGCGTCGACTGCTCCGATAACGAGGTCAACATCAAGATCGCTCTGGCAGCGGCAACCCGCGCCGGCCAACTGTCGGCCAAACGCAGAAACGCCTTGCTCGAAGACATGACCGACGAAGTTGCCGATATTGTCCTGGAGGACAACCGCTTGCAGGCGCTCGCCTTGTCGATTGCCGAAGCCGGCGGCGCGGGGGCGACGGCATCCTACGCCCGACTTATCGAGCAACTCGAAGACCTGGGCGATCTCGACCGTCGCAATGAAGGGTTGGCGGACGGCGATGCACTGGCCCGCCGCGCTGCAGATGGCAAGGGTCTGACGCGGCCAGAACTGGCCGTCCTGCTTTCGTCTGCCAAACTGGTGCTGCAGGACGCGATCGAAGACTCCGGCCTGCCCGACGATCCGGTTCTCGCGGACGATCTGATCGATCTCTTTCCCGAGCCGATGCGAAAGAAATTTGCCGCACGGATCAAGGACCACCGGCTCCGGCGGGAGCTCGTTGCGACGGACCTGTCCAATCGGATCGTCAATCGATTGGGTCTGGTTCACGCCTTCGAGCTTGCGGAAGAGGAAGGCGTCGGATTGGCCGATGTCGCAGCGTCCTTCGTGGTGGTGGAGCGGCTTTTCGACCTGCGCGACCTTTGGGCCGATATCGACAAGGCCGACATGAACGAAGGGGCGCGGATCGCACTGTTCGATCGCCTCTCCGCGGCGGCGGGAAATCTGATGTCCGATATGCTGCGCACGGCTTCCGGACGCATCGAGGCGGGCGCTTTGATCAGCGAACTCAGAAAAGCGGTCGCCGAATTGGCGGGAGCACGCGATGAGCTCTTGTCCGACGAACCGCGCGAACGATCGAAGCAATTGCGTGAGGACTTTGTCGAACGCGGTGCACCCGAAAAGCTGGCGGAGCGCGTCGCCAATCTGTTCGATCTTGACGGTTCCCTCGGCCTGGCCCAGCTCGCACTCAAGGCGGAAGTCGATCCGATCCGCCTCACGCATGCATTTACCGATATTGGCGAGAGGATTGGGCTCGACTGGGCGCAAAGCGTGGCGGCGCACATGACTCCGTCCGATATCTGGGAGCGGCTGCTGGTGGATGGACTGGCGCGCGATTTCCAGCAGATGCGACTGGAGTTCCTGCGGCGACTGATGCGGCGCAAGACCGGCAAAGGTGATCCGCTGGGAGCAGTTGCAGAATGGGCCGATCGCAATGCCGGGTCGGTCGAACAGTTCCGAACCATGATCGCACGAGCTCAAGCTCGGCCTCCGATTGCGCCCGCGGTCTTGGCACAAATCGCCAGCCAGGCGCGCAATCTGCTTGAACGGTAGGCCGCACTCCCCAACATTCCGCGCTTGACGACGTGCCGGTTTTGCAGGCACGCAGCGCGCCATGGTGAGAGAGGGAAGCGAAACCGCTGGCGCTGCCGACATTGTGATTGTCGGTACTGGCCATGGCGGCGCACAGGCCGCCATCGCATTGCGCCAACAAGGCCATGACGGCTCAATCATGATGATCGGGCGCGATCCCACGCCGCCGTATGAACGCCCGCCTTTGTCAAAGGAATACCTGGCAGGGGACAAGGGGTTCGAACGCATCCTGATCCGCCCCGAAAAGTTCTGGAGCGACAAGAATATCGACCTCCGGCTTGGCAGCGGGGTTCTGGAAATCGACTGGATGGGGCACACGGTCACTTTGTCCGACGGCAGTCGCATAGCATATCGCAAGCTGATCTGGTCGGGCGGAGGAGACCCGCGCCGTCTTCCGTGCACGGGAGCAAACCGCAAGAACGTATTCTATGTCCGCGACAAACGCGACGCGGACTCCATGATGGCTGCACTTGAAGCAGGTGCCAAGAAAGCGGTCGTCATCGGCGGAGGCTATATTGGTCTCGAAGCGGCGGCAGTGCTGCGCAAACTCGGTTGCAACGTGACTTTGGTGGAGACTTTGCCTCGCGTGCTGGCGCGGGTCGCAGGCGAAGAACTGTCGCGTTTCTACGAGGAAGAGCACCGCCGGCAGGGCGTGGAGATACGGCTCGAGCACGGCGTCGAGGAGGTCATCGGCGAAGATGCGCAAGCCACAGGCGTAAAGCTCGACAATGGCGAAGTCTTGCCGTGCGACATGGTTGTGGTCGGAATTGGGATTGTGCCCGCCGTCGCCCCCCTGATTGCCGCCGGCGCCGCAGGCTCGAATGGGGTCGATGTCGATTTTTGCTGCCGCACCACGCTCGACGATGTCTACGCGATTGGCGACTGCGCCGCACACGCCAATCCCTATGCCGATCAGGCGGTCATTCGCCTGGAATCGGTTCAGAATGCGCATGACATGGCCAACACGGTGGCCCGAGCGATCATGGGCGAAAAGGAACCGTATCACGCCCTGCCGTGGTTCTGGTCGAACCAATACGACCTCAAGCTGCAGACAGCTGGTCTGAGCCTCGGCTACGACGCCACGATCCTGCGCGGCAATCCGGAGGATCGCAAATTCACCGTCGTGTACCTAAAGGAGGGGCGGCCGATCGCCTTCGACTGCGTGAACACGATGAAGGACTATGTGCAGGGCCGGAAATTGCTCGAAAAAGGCATCGAGAAGGTCGATCTCGAATTGCTGGCCGATCCGGAAGTGCAGATCAAGGAATTGCACTAAGTCGGTCCAGCGCCCAACGGGCCGCGTCGGCGACGACTGGGTCGGGGTCGTGTGACAGTGCAGCGACCGGCTGGATCAATCGAGGATCATCGCTGTTCCCGGCGGCATACAGGCAGTTGCGCACAAACCGGTCGCGCCCGATCCGCTTGATCGGCGATCCTGAAAACAGCTGGCGAAATCCGGCATCATCCAATGCCAGCAATTCGATGAGCCCCGGCGCTGCCAATTCGGCGCGCGGCAGAAACTCCCGTGCAGCGTGTGCAGCCTGAGCAAACTTGTTCCAAGGGCAAACGGCCAAGCAATCGTCGCAACCATATATCCGATTGCCGAGCGCCGCGCGAAGCTCGAGGTCGACCGGCCCCTTGTGCTCGATGGTCAGGTAGGAAATGCAGCGCCGTGCGTCGATCTGGTAGGGCGCCGGAAAGGCATCGGTCGGGCACGAATCAAGACATGCGCGGCAACTCCCGCACTGGTCGCGCTGCGGCTCCGAGAGAGGCAGCTCGAGTGTCGTGTAGATCGCACCCAGGAACAGCCAGCTCCCATGCTCCGGGCTGACGAGATTGGTGTGCTTGCCTTGCCAGCCTATGCCCGCCGCTTCGCCAAGCGGTTTCTCCATCACCGGAGCGGTATCGACAAACACCTTGACCTCGGCTTCGGGCGCTTTCGCTATCAGCCAGCGCGCCAGGGCCTTGAGCCGCTTCTTGACGACATCGTGATAATCCTTCCCCTGCGCATAGACAGATATGCAAGCCTTGTCGGGATGGTCTGCCAGCGCCATCGGGTCGCGCGGCGGAGCGTAGCTCATCCCTAGCGCGATGACACGGCGCGCTTCGGGCCACAGCCCTTGCGGAGATCGGCGATGGTGGGTTCTCGCCTCCATCCACTCCATCGAACCATGATGCCCTTCGCCGAGCCATTGTTCGAGCCGCTCCGCGCGCAGCGGATCTTCCGCCGCCCCGGTCACCCCAAAAGCAGCAAAACCGAGCCTTCTGGCTTCGGTTTCAAGCTGGTCCGCAAGATCATCTATGTCCGCGGTGTTAACCATGCTTGGGGTTGCTCCCGTTTAGCCTCGCGCGTTAACCGTGGCTCTCATGCATATGGCGATAGGCGAACACATGTCGGCGAGCAATCGAACCAGTCTTCCGGTAACCACTGGAAAGCTGGCGATCGATGCTCGCGGTCTGGTCAAGAGTTTTGACGGCACACGCGCTGTCGATGGGGTCGATCTCAGCGTCCCCGAAGGCGCAATCTACGGCATCCTCGGGCCCAACGGCGCTGGCAAGACGACGACCTTGCGGATGCTGCTCGGCATTATCGACCCTGATGAAGGTGTGCGCCGTGTGTTCGGTCATGATCGCCCGCACGATATTGGCCGTTTGATCGGTTATCTGCCGGAAGAGCGCGGGCTGTATCCTGCGATGAAAGCGATCGAGGCGATCGCCTTCATGGGGGCGCTGCGCGGCCTGCCGCTTGCCGAAGGGCGCAGTCGTGGCCTGGAACTGCTCGAAGCACACAGTCTCGGGCACGCTGCAGACCGACAGATCCGCCAGTTGTCCAAAGGCATGGCGCAGACCGTTCAGCTGCTCGGCACGCTGGTGCACCGGCCGAAACTGGTGGTTCTGGATGAACCCTTCTCCGGGCTCGACGCGATCAATCAGGGTAAGCTCGAACGGATGATCCGGGCGCTCGCCGATGATGGCGTCACCGTCATATTCTCGACCCATGTGATCCATCACGCCGAGCGGCTGTGCGAAGGGGTAGCGATCATCGCCGGCGGCAAGGTGCCCTATGCCGGAAGCGTGGAAGCGGCACGGGATCGCATTCCAGCCCAGGTCAGGCTGGAGACGCGAGCGCGTGACGGCGGCTGGACCGCGGCGCTGCCTGACGATGCGCGGCGCGAGGGCGACTTCTTCCATTTTTCGTTGCCTGAGACCGGGGTTGAACCGTTGCTCAAGCAATTGATCGAAGGCGACGCAGGCATCCTGTCGCTCTCGATCGAGCGCGCCGGATTGCACGACGCCTTCGTTGCCATTGCCGGGGAGGCGGCTGCCCGGCAGCTCGAGGCCGATCAGGCGGGAGACGCTGCATGAGCACATTCGATCAGGCGGCGATGGACGCCAAACCGCGCCTTTCGCGGCTGGAGGCAGCATGGGTGATCGCCCGGCGCGACTTTGTCGCGGTGCTGTTCAGCCGCGCCTTTCTGTTCTTCCTTGTCGGGCCCTTGTTCCCGGTAGTCGTCGGGGCCCTCGCCGGCAGTATCGGCAAGCAGGTTTCCAGCGAAGCGGTCACAACCGAAATCGGGGTCGCCATGAGCGCGGATGACACGGCCAGGATTCTCGCCGCACGCAATCATCTCGCAGAGGAATTGGGTGGAAGCCTGCCGCAAATGCAAGCGGTACCCGAGGCGCAAACCGAGGCTGATTTCGATGCCAGGGAATACCTCGAAGCGCGCCGCGGCAACTATGTGGCGATCGTCACAGGGACACCAGCTGCACCGCAGTTGGTGGGAACCGACAGCCAGGTGCAGCGCTGGCAAGGTCCGATTGGTTTGATTGCTGCGGCATCATTGCAATCGGCGCCGACCAGGTTTCCGGACGTGGCGCAATTGACGGTCGCCAGCAGCGCAGCCTCGGAGCGCTCGACCCGGCTGCGGACCGCGCAGGCAGCGCAGATGGTGCTGTTCCTGCTCACGATGTTGCTCGCAGGTATGGTGCTGTCGAACCTGGCGGAAGAGAAGGGCAACAAGATCATAGAGATCCTTGCCGCCGCGATTCCGATGGACGCGGTGTTCATGGGCAAGCTGTTCGCGATGTTGGGCGTTTCATTCGTTGGCATAGCGGTGTGGGGGATTGCCGGATGGGGTTTCTGGGCGCTCGCCGAAGAGGCGATCATCACCGTCACCAACATCGATTTTGCCAATCTGCCCGGCCCGGCGGTCGGTTGGCCGCTCTTCATCGCATTCGGCATCATCTATTTCTCGATGGCCTATCTGCTCCTCGGCGCGCTGTTCCTGACCATCGGCGCAATGGCGAACACCGTGCGCGAAGTGCAAACCATGTCGATGCCGGTCACCATGATGCAGCTGATGGTCTTCTTCCTGGCAGCCTATACGCTCAAGGAACCGGGCTCGGCGCTCGAGATATTTGCGATCGTCTTCCCGCTGTCTTCGCCGTTTGCAATGCTCGCCCGCGCGGCACTCGATCCGACCGTGTGGACGCATGCCGTGGCTCTGGCATGGCAAGCCGTGGCCGTGATCGTGCTGGTCAAAGGCGGGTCTTTGCTATTCCGCAAGCGCGTGATGAAATCGGGTGGAGCAGGCCGTCAGAAAAAGAAGCGGCGCTGGAACCTTGCTGGCCTCGGCAACAAAACCTCTGTCGGACCGGCAGAATAGGTCGCAAACAGCAACTGACTATTGACACGCGTGTCAGTTAGGGCAGGATAACATGCGACGGAGCGGCTAGGAAAACAGAACGACGGCCGCCTCGAAAGGGAGACCAAATCATGGCGACGATTGCCCCACAGCGCCCGCAAGTACGCAGTTCCCCCAGCGCTTATCAGGCGCTCAAGGAGCATTTCGAAAAGCATCCTGAAGAACGCCCGGTGCACACCCACAAATGGGACGTGAGTCGCAGCGACATCTATTTCGAAGATCGCTGGCAACCGATCTTCAAGGAGATGCAGGACGCAGGGCCGCTGCACTACGTTCCGGAAAGCCCTTACGGACCGTACTGGGCAGTCGTCGGCCACAAGGCGATCCAGCATGTCGAAGCGCTGCCCGAAATCTTTTCCTCCAGCTGGGAACACGGCGGAATCACGATCCTCGAACGGCTGACCGACGAGGAACTGGCCGAGCGCGGCACGGAGCGCCGCGAATTGCCGATGTTCATCGCGATGGATCGCCCGCAGCACACCAGCCAGCGGCGCACGGTCGCTCCTAAATTCACCCCGTCGGCGATGACAGATATGGAAGACGAGATTCGCCAACGCACCGGCGAGTTGCTCGACACATTGCCGCGCGGCGAAGTGTTCGACTGGGTCGACAAGGTTTCGATCGAGCTGACCACCGGCATGCTTGCGATCCTGTTCGGCTTTCCGTGGGAAGATCGCCGCCTGCTGACCTTCTGGTCCGACTGGTCGGGCGATACCGAAGTCGCCACCATACGCGACCTGGACGAGATGCGTTGGGGCTTTCTCCACGAAATGGCGTCCTACTTCCAGTCGCTGTGGATCGAGCGCACGCACGAGAAGGAACCGGGCAACGACCTGATCTCGATGATGGTCCATTCCGAAGCCATGAATCAGATGCGCCCCGAGGAATTCATCGGCAATCTCGTCCTGCTGATTGTCGGTGGCAACGACACCACCCGCAACACGATGTCCGGTATCATCCACGCGCTCGATCAGTTTCCCGACCAACGCAAGCTCTTCGAAGAGCAGCCCGAGCTGATCCCCAACGCGGTCCAGGAATGCATTCGTTACCAGACCCCGCTTGCGCATATGCGTCGTACCTGCACCGAGGACACCGAAGTGTTCGGTAAGCAGATCAAGAAGGGAGACAAGCTTGTGCTTTGGTATCTCGCCGCCAACCGCGACGAGACCGTTTTCGAGAACCCGCACAAGCTCGATATTGCTCGCGAAAATGCGCGGCGCCACCTCGCCTTCGGCTACGGGATTCACCGCTGTGTCGGAGCACGTCTGGCCGAACTGCAATTGCGAGTGCTGCTCGAAGAGATGCACAAACGGCGGATGCGGGTGCATGTCGCCGGCGATGTTGAGCGGGTTCGTGCGAATTTTGTGCACGGCTTCCGCAAACTCGAAGTGGAAATCACCGAGTTCTAGAGCGCGCCGGGCGAGGTGAAACCTTTCGCGCTCAATCGTCGTATAAGAGGGTATACCCACCTCAACTGACGACGGGACAGCTATGCCTTTCGAACTGACACATCGCAGACATTTCATCGGCCGGACATTCGGCGCGCTGGGCGTCATCGCTGCCGCTCCGGTGCTGGCCAGCTGCGGTGCGACCCCAGCCGAAGCCAAGAAACGCTTCCGAATTACCAAGACCGAAGCGCAATGGCGCCGTATCCTAACACGCTCGGAATACCGGATCTTGCGTGAGGCAGGGACCGAGCGAGCGTTCAGCTCGCCGCTGGACAAGGAAAAACGCCGGGGCACGTTCGTCTGTGCGGGTTGCGGCAACCGGCTATATTCGTCGGCACACAAATATGACAGCAAGACCGGCTGGCCGAGCTTCTACCAGGCAATCGACAAAGGAGCGGTTGGCACCTCGGTCGACTACAAGATCGGTTATCCGCGAACCGAAGTGCACTGCGCCGATTGCGGCGGGCATTTGGGCCACATTTTTGGCGATGGTCCGAAACCGACCGGCAAGCGGCATTGTATCAACGGCCTGGCGATGGACTTCATCCCGGCCTAGGCGGGACGAACCCGTCGAGTGCCTTGGCTGGCGGCGATCACCGCAAACGCGGCATGATCGTCGTGGACTTGGCTACGCCAGCAATGCCGGTGCTTGCAGCCGGGCGGCCATGCGTGCGAAATCGCCGAGTGTGAAAGTGTCGTCGAATACCACGCCGTAGCACTCGTCGCGTCGCCAGCGCACTTTGGCCCGAACCTTGTCGAGACCGCCTCCGTCAAGGCGCACCGCTTGGTCGATTGCGAACATTGCCTCGGACGAGATCCGAGCGCCTTGTTGGGAGAGATTTTCGACTATCGCTTCGCTGCTCTGCGTAAGTGTGGTGATCGTGACCGGAAAGAACAGGCCCAGCCTCAGGCCGCGCTTCGGATACTCGCCGGATTCCACAATCAGATTGGCAACATTGATCGGCTGCCCGAATTCAAAGCCAACTTCGTTGCCGCGCTCCCATACCGGCTTCACCCCGTAGGCATTTCCGCCGGGCATGTGAATTTCGAGCGTACCGCTGGGCGGCAGCTTGTGGAACATCCGAATGCTTATTCCTGTTTCCGACACATCCCTGATAACGCAGACGAATTCACCCTGATCGGCGACCAGCTTCGCAGCGCGTATGAGCAATGTCAGTCGCGGTGCGGCACGCTGTTCCACGCCCGCGCCGGTCGCGTGCTTTTCTTGTGATGTAGTTGCAGCTTTATCCATGGTCGTTCGCCCTGCCTCACGCCCTCTGGTCTTGACGCGCGGCTTGGTGTGATCCCCAGCCGATTGGCTCAAATGACTAGTCAGGCACGGGTTAAGACGGCGATAATGGTGCACTAGGGACGGCGACGTCGTTTCGCCGACACTGTCGATCGGCCATCTGCCACCTGTGGTGCGGGTGGTGGGACTCGAACCCACACGATCTATAGGATCAGGGGATTTTAAGTCCCCGGCGTCTACCATTCCGCCACACCCGCCGCTTTGCGCAACGCAGCGCTCCGATAGCCAGCCGCCCTGCGGCAAGCAAGCGGTCCCTCTTGCTAACGCGGCTCAGGCCCTCCATCTGGCATCGCAGCAAATCAGCGCTGCATATCAAGGGGTAGGCAATGGCGAACGAAGTGGTCGAGACGATCCAACCGGCGGTAACGCTGCTCGGCCTCGGCATTGGTGCGGCGCTGGTATCGCGCGCCTGCAAGCTAAACCCGATCGTCGGTTACCTGGGCCTAGGTCTTGGTCTCGCAGCGCTTGGCTTTGCCGATGACTTCAGCGGACCGGTCGTTGCGACTCTTGCCGAAGCGGGAATCATGTTTCTGCTGTTCAACCTCGGCCTGCATTTCTCGCTCGGTCGGATCAGGGCCGAAGCGGCAAACATCTTCGGATTCGGCAGTCTGCAAATGCTGGTCGCCGGGGGCGCATTTGCACTGCTGTTCTACCTCGTCGGGCTTCCGATCGAATTTGCGGTGATCGGCGGCTTTGCGATGGGGCTGTCATCGACCGCAGTTGTGATCGGGCTGGTACGGGAGCGGGATCAGGAAGACTGTCCGGTCGGTCGAGCGGCCCAGTCGATCCTGATTTTTCAGGATATTGCGGCGATCCTGTTGCTGGTCGCGGCCGGAGCCCTGGGGACCGGAGGGGCTTTGTTGCCGGCACTGGGCAGTGCAGGTGTCAAAGCGCTCATCGCGTTTGGCATCGCATTCCTGTTCGCGCGGTACCTCACCGAACGACTGTTCCGATTGATTTCGCGTGCAGGCAGCAGCGAAGTCTACACCGCTACCGCTCTGTTTATCGCGCTTGCGGCCGGTTGGGCGACGGGAATGTCGGGTCTGTCGCTGACGCTTGGCGCATTCCTGGGCGGCATGGCGGTTGCCGATTCGCGCTACCGGATAATGGTGCAGACGGAGATTGACGCGTTTCGCGGGCTGTTCCTGAGCTTCTTCTTCATCTCGGTCGGCCTCTCCATCAACCCTGCAACTCTGGTTGAGAACTGGCTGCTGGTCATCGCCGCGGCTGTTGGCCTGATCGTGCTGAAGTGTTTCTTCAACGTCCTTGCAGGGCTTGCCAATCGCTGGTCAGTCCCGGGATCGATCCAGCTTGGTTTCCTGCTCGGCCAGGGCAGCGAGTTCGCGCTCGTCCTGTTTGCCATGCCTGCGGTGGCCGGACTGGTCGAGCCGAGGATGATCTCGGTGCTGGTCACCGCGATCGCAATCAGTCTCGCAGTCACACCGCTGGTGTCGAATATCGGACGCAAGCTCGCCGGAAAGCTGCGTGCCGGGCCGGCAGACCAGAAACTCGTTGGTGACGATGCACCGGTGGTGATCATCGGCCTCAGCCCGGCTGGGCGAGCGGTCGCAGACGCTCTCGCATTCAACGAAGTCGGCTATCTTGCGGTCGAAGCCGACCCGGAGCGGTTCGAGTTCGCCCTTGCCGACGGATATCATGTGCATCAGGCCAACCCGGCCGATCCACGCAGTTGGGATGCACTCGGAATGGGGAAGCGCGAAATTGTTCTGGTGGCTACCGGCAATACCGAAATCTCGCGCGAACTGACGCCTCTGGTGCAGGAGCGATTGCCGGGCATAACCCGGATGATCGCGCTGCGCGGCTCCGATGCGATCGAGGAATTCACCAATCTTGGCATGCTGCCGGTCGATGTCTCGTCGGAGCACGGTACCGAATTGCTGATCGATTCCGTCTTCAAGGCGCTCGCAAGAGATCGCAAGCGACCTGTGCGCGACGCGACGCTCGAAGAAGCCGCGCTCGAGGCAGCATAGATTGTCGATATCTGCTGATGGGCGCAGCCAGCGCCTTCGGCCTCAATCGTCGTTCAAACGACGCCGAATTTCCTTGCCTGCCTTGAAATAGGGCACCCGCTTCGCAGGGACATTGACTGCAGCCCCGGTGCGAGGATTGCGCCCGGTTCGCGCTTCACGGTCGCGGGTAGAGAATGCGCCAAACCCGCGCAGCTCGACCCGGCCACCCTCGGCCAGGCGCTGCGCAATCTCATCGAAGAAGATGTCGACAACCTGTTCGACCTCTTCGGCGCGCAATTCCGGATTGTCCTTGTGCAGTTCCTGTAGCAATTCGGATCTGATCATTCCGACCTCCCCACGAAACCGACTGGCTTGCCCGCCACCGGTTCGCCGCCTGCGGGCACGCCCGCTGTTTCCCATTTGCTCCGACCCGAAGAGCACTCTCTTCCGATTGTGCCAGAGCAGGGCCGTTCTCGCAAGCGACGGACGAAATATTGTAGGTGAGCTTCTTAGGCAAACGCACGCGCGCTTTTGCGGTCATTGCGTAGGTGATAACCTATCCGCGTTCCAGCAGTCGCGACAGATCAAGTCCGAGCCGTTCCATTCGCGAACGAATTTCGGGCCATTCCTCTTGCAGAAACTGATTGCGTTCGCGTTCGCGAAGCCGGTCGGCCGCGCCGTCGACAACATACATGCCGACCCCGCGCTGGACCTCAACCAAGCCATCATTCTGGAATTGCTGATACGCTTTTGCAACCGTCAGCGGATTTGCACCCTGCTCCGCTGCGAGCGCACGCACGGATGGCAACATCTTTCCTTCGGGATACACGCCTTCGATGATGGCGGCGGCGATCTGATCGCGCAGCTTGAGGTATACTGGTCGGCTTTGGCTCATAACATCCTCGCTAGGTGCATCAGTGCCATAATACAGCCATGCGCGTCAAGGATCTCGCCCAATGGTGAAAGCGTGCGATCCGGAGGCGAGCCAGTTGAAACCTCCGGATGGCCAACCGGCCTCCCCCGGGTTCCTGCATCCCGGTGGACATCGCCGTTCTTTGACGTCAAGACGGGCAACGCGTTGTAAGACGGGGGACCAATATGTCGCTTTCTGGTTTCGCACGCGCACGGTTTGGTGCGCTGACTATTTTGGCCAGCGCGGTCGCGCTTGCTGCCTGCACAACGACTGGCTCCGCCAATGGTGTCAGCACCGCGACGAGCGAAGATGCCAAACCGCGTTTTGCCGCCTTGACCGAAGCCGAAGGACCGTATCCCTCTACTTACAAGGCCTATCCTGGCGTCGAGACCTTGATCATCCCGACCACGGTGTTCGATGGCGCGGGCGGCAAGATCGAAAATGGCTGGGTCCACTTCCGAGATGGCAAGATTGTTGCAGTCGGAGGCCCGACCTCGCCGCCTCCCGACGTCGCCAATGTGATCGACGGCAGCGACAAATTCGTCACCCCCGGGATCATCGATATCCATTCGCATCTGGGCAATTATCCTACCCCAGGGGTACAGGCACACAGTGATGGCAACGAAGCCACCGCACCGACCACTCCGGACGTCTGGGCAGAGCATTCGGTTTGGCCGCAGGATCCCGGATTCAGCCGTGCGCTCGCCAATGGCGGGATCACATCGCTCCAAATCCTGCCCGGTTCGGCCAACTTGATGGGGGGACGAACAGTCACGCTCAAGAATGTCTACAGTCGCACGGTCCAGGGTATGAAGTTCCCGGGCGCACCCTACGGCTTCAAGATGGCCTGCGGCGAGAACCCCAAGCGCGTTTATGGCGGGCGCGGGCGCAAACCTTCGACCCGGATGGGCAATTTCGCAGTCAACCGGCAGACCTGGTACGACGCGATCAACTACGCCAACAATGAAGATGCGAAACGCGACCTTGGCAAGGAAACGCTGGTCGGCGTGCTCAAGGGCGAGATCCTGGTCCACAATCATTGTTATCGCGCCGACGAGATGGCGCTGGTGATGGATATGGCCAAGGAGATTGGTTACAAGGTCACCGCCTTCCACCATGCGGTCGAGAGCTACAAGATCGGTGACTTGCTGCGCGAGAACGACGTGTGCAGCGCAATCTGGGCCGACTGGTATGGGTTCAAGATGGAGGCCTATGACGGTATCCTCGAGAACGCAGCCTTGTTGCAGCAGGCCGGTGCTTGCGTCGTGATCCACTCCGACAGCGCCAACGATATCCAGCGCCTCAATCAGGAAGCGGCCAAGGCACGCAAGGCCGGTCTGCGATTGGGTATCGACATTTCCGAAGGGGCCGCGATCCAGTGGATTACGCTCAATGCAGCCAAGGCGATGGGGATCGACGAGATGACCGGCAGCCTTGAGCCCGGCAAGATGGCCGATGTGGTGCTTTGGAACGGCGATCCGCTGTCGGTGTATTCGCGGCCTGAGAAGGTCTGGATCGACGGCGCGCTGATGTATGACGCAATGGACCGCAAGCGGCGACCGGTGAGCGATTTCGAGCTTGGTCAACCCGGTGAAGGAGACGTGAAATGAACCGCCTCTTTGTCCTTGCAGCCAGCGCAATCGCACTTTCGACAGCACCCGCCACGGCACAGGATTTCGTGATCGTCGATGCTACGGTCGCGATTGGCGACGGTAGCGAACCGATCGAAAACGGTGTGGTTCAGGTTGAAGGCGGAAAAGTCGCCTATGCCGGTCCGCGCGACGGACGCTCGTTCGAGACCGACGAAGTGATTTCGGTGAACGGCGCCTATGTCACGCCGGGGATCTTTGCCACGATCACGTCGCTCGGAAT
This sequence comes from uncultured Porphyrobacter sp., assembly GCA_964550495.1. Taxonomy (GTDB): domain Bacteria; phylum Pseudomonadota; class Alphaproteobacteria; order Sphingomonadales; family Sphingomonadaceae; genus Erythrobacter. The sequence goes on from CAZJZO010000002.1 coordinate 37,046, forward strand.
CTGGGACGTCAGCGCCGTGCGCGAATCCAACGACACCCGAGCGGGCGGCTCGCCCTTCAGCGCAGCTCTCGACACGGCGCCGATCGTGAATCCGAATTCGCAGCACATTCTGGTCCACCGGGCCGCTGGGATCACACGCGCGGCGACGACGACGCTACCTTCGGGTTCGATCTTCGCAGGTCAGGGCGCAATCATCGATCTCGACAGCGACGGGACACCGGTCATGCAGGCGCGCGCCTTCCAGATGGTCGATCTCGGCGAAGGAGGTGCGCGCATTGCCGGGGGAAGCCGCGCTTCAGCCTACACGCTCTTTCGCGCAGCACTGCGCCAGGCTTTCGCGTCATTCCAGTCGAGAGGAGCTCCGACCGGTCCTGAGATCACGAAGGGCGAGGAAGTCATGCTCGGTCGCTACGACGCCGAGGCCCTCAAGCCTGTCCACTCAGGCGACCAAAAGTTGTACGTCGCAGTCGAACGCGCCGCCGACATCCGTAGCGTGATCGCTTTGAAGCGCGAATATCCCAGGCTCGATCTGGTCATTGTCGGAGCCAGCGAAGGCTGGCTGGTCGCCGATGAGATTGCCGCCTCGGGGATCCCCGTCATCGCCGACGGCCTCGATGATTTGCCTTCGGGCTTCGATCAGCTTGCCGCGACGCAAAGCAATATCGGACGGATGGCAAAGGCAGGTGTCAAAGTGGCCATCAACGCGGCGTCTATGGAAGATCCGCGCCGGCTGCAGCAACATGCCGGCAATCTCGTGGCATTGACGCGGGTGCCCGGTGCCGATGGGCTAAGCTGGGGCAAGGCCCTGGCTGCGATTAGTTCGATCCCGGCCGAAATCAGCGGACTGGGAGGCCAGGTGGGCGTGCTGGCGCCCGGCGCAGTCGGCGACGTGGTGATCTGGGACGGCGATCCGCTGGAAGTCGGATCGGTTCCGACCCGGGTCTTTATCGGTGGGATCGACCAACCGCTCGGCAGCCACCAAAGCCGCCTCAAGGAACGGTATCGCGATCTCGACGAAAGCGACCTTCCCAAAGCCTACGACTGGTGAGGATCGCCAAAAGAAGCCGACCAGGCTTCTTTCTTCTCGTCCTTGTCGAAAAGGTGCTCCGAGCCCCAGACTGCCAATTCGCGGTATAGCGGCACAAGCGCATGTGCGGCATCAGTCAGAACGTAGCGGGCGCGTTTACCGGCGGGCGGATCGCGCTCCAGAAGTCCGGCTTCCTGCAGGATCGCAAGTCTTGAGCTGAGCGCTGCGCGATTGATCTTCAGTCGGTCGACAAACTGCTCGAACCGATCCGCTCCCAGCAATGCTTCACGCAGGATCAACAGCACCCAGCGATCACCAAGCACGCGCGCTGCGCGGCTGACGGGGCATGGGGCACGCGAGGGGCGATAGGACTTCATGATCGTGCAATCTCGATAATCTGCATATCAGACTTGCGAAGCGTTGTGGCAAGTCTCATAACATCTGGAAAGCAGACTTAAGGAATATCGAATGAGCAGCGCAAAACGCTTCGACAGCCCTGCGGCATCGCTCGCATACATGAAACGGGTGGCCGTCAAAGGATCGGGATTCAGCAATTGGCTGGATGTGGAGCCGATCAAGGTTTGGGGCGGAGAGAGCGAATTGCTGCTCGAAATTCGCCCGGAAATGACCCAGCATCACGGCTTCGCGCATGGAGCGATCGTCGGGTTGATGGCAGACAATGCCTGCGCATGGGCTGGCGCCTCCGCGCTCGGAGACGTGGTGACAGGTGGCTACACGATCAACTTCCTGCGGCCCGCGCAAGGCGAGCGACTCCGGGCCAAGGGAATGGTCGTCAAGTCGGGAAAACGACAAGCCGTTGTTCGCGCAGATGTGTGGTCCGAGGGCAAGGGCACGGAACCCATCCACGTCGCCACCGCTCAAGCGACGATCATTCCCACCGGGCTCGGGTCTTGATAAGGTGACGGCGTAGCGACCTTGGGGGACTTATGAACGAAGCGTTGTTGAATGTCGTCGCCGCCAACGCGGCCTTTGTCGGCTCGCACTTCTTGATGTCACACCCCTTGCGCGCGGCGATGGTGAAGCCCCTCGGCGATATGGGTTTTCAGGTGGTCTATTCGCTGGTCAGCATCGCGACTTTGGCCTGGGTCTATTTTGCCTTCACAAGCGCTCCGGCTGCCGATCTGCCGGGCACTGGCGACATCGGCTGGATCCTCGCCACAATCCTGACATTGCCGGCCATGGTGCTGTTTGCGGGGTCGGTTTCCGGCAATCCTGCGCTTGGTCTGCCAGGATCGGAGAATATGGCGCGGGCCGAACCCAAAGGCGTGTTCCGCGTGACGCGACACCCGATGATGTGGGGCTTCGCGCTTTGGGCGCTGTCGCACATCGTGTTGTACTGGAGCATGCGCACGATGATCACCGCGTTTGCGATGGGCTTCCTTGCCCTGGTTGGCGCACACATGCAGGACCGCAAGAAGGAAGTGCTTATGGGTGATGCGTGGGAGACCTGGGAGAGCCACACCAGCTACTGGCCGCGGCTAGGGGCAATCTTTCAGGTCGGCGCGCTGCCCTGGGTGGTGGGCCTCGTGCTGTTTGCATTCTTCAGTTGGCTGCACCTGCCGCTCGGTGGAATTGCAGCTGGCATTTGGCGCTGGTTCTAGCGTTCCATTCCTTCACACAGGGCGAGTATCCAGTCACGGCGTGCACGCTGCGATTGCGGCTCGAAGGTTAAGCTATGGCCAGAGCCTTCGAACGGGTGAAAGTCTGAGCCCCTCGCAAGCTGGCTCAATGTCTCGCCATGCTCGAAGGGAACCAGCATGTCGGCATCGCCGTGCTGGATCAAAATTGGCATTTCGAGATCGGCGATCTTGTCCGCGTTGCGAAATTGATCGCGCACCAGCATCCTAGCAGGCAACCACCAGATATTGCTTTGCGCGGCGTCGGGTAGCGATACGAACGGCGCAACCAACACGAGACCGGCGGGATCGTAGCGCCTAGCCATCTCGACCGCGACACCGCCGCCGATCGAGTTGCCGACGATGACGGTCTCGGTTCGCGCAACCCCTCGCTCGACAAGCCACGCCATCGCCGCATCGCCATCACGATAAAAGCCGGCCTCCGACGGCTCGCCCGGATTGCCGCCATAGCCGCGATATTCGACCAGCAGAGCGCCAATGCCCGCTTCGACGAGCATGGCGTTGGATATGCTTGCCTCGGCCAGGGTACCACCATTGCCGTGGAAGTAGACGAGCGTGGGTAGTCCGGTGGAGGCTTCGCGGTAGAAGGCGCGCAAGCTCAGGCCGTCAGAAGTTTCGAGATTCACCTCGTCGTAACCCGGTGTTACCGGCGCGACGGTTTGCGGGGCAGGATAGATAAAGTGCGACTGGAACGCCCAGAGAACGACAAACAGCGAAACGTAGATTGTCGCGATGAAGACCAGTGATCGAAACAGGAAGGTCACTTTGCGGGCTACTCGCCTTTGAACTCTGCCGCGCGTTTCTCGATCAGCGCCGCAACGCCTTCCGCGTGATCTGCCGTATGATGCATCATCGCCTGAGTGTTGGCTGCCATTTCGAGCGCGGTATCGTAGCTGACCTGTTGCCCTTGCCGCAGAAGGTTTTTGGCCTGGCGAAGGCCATGCGGCGGCATCGCGGCGATCTTGGAAGCCAACGCTTGAGCTTGGGCAAGCAGGTCATCATGCGGCACCACCCGGCTGACGAGGCCCCAGTCCTGAGCAGTTGCAGCGTCGATCACATCGCCGGTGTAGAACAGCTCCGCTGCGCGGCTCTGCCCGATCACACGCGGCAGGATCCAAGTCCCGCCATCGCCAGGGATGATGCCGAGCTTGAGGAAAGTCACTCCGAACTTGGCCTTGTCGCTGGCGATGCGGATATCGGCGAGACAGGCGACGTCACAGCCCAACCCGATCGCCGGCCCGTTGACCGCCGCTATCACCGGCACGCGCAGACCATAGAGCGCGCGCAACATCTGGTGGATATTGTCGCGATAGCCATCCGAGATAGCAGGAGGCGTCCCCCCGAACGTTCCGGACTTGTCGCGCATCGCCTTGATGTCTCCGCCGGCGCTGAAAGCGCGGCCCGCGCCGGTGAGGATCACGCAGCGGGTGTCGAGATCGCGGTTGATCTCGGTGCACACCATGGCGAATTCGTCCCCGTCGCCCGGAGCGCCAAGCGGATTCATCGTGTCGGCACGATCGATGGTGAGGGTTGTGACGGGTCCGTCGCGGGTGATGTGGAGGAGGGGCATCGGGTTACCTGGGCCAGTCTAGTCGTGAATCGGCGAGATCGATCATTCCATGCTTCTCGTAGACTGCATTCATCTTGTCCAAAAGCCACTCGGATGCAGTGGCCGTAAGCTGTATGGCTGGCTTTTGCATCAAAGACCGGGAAGGGACCATATTTCCCTCTCTCAGATGGGCGTTTCTCGCTGTCGGGAGGAATGCGTTGCTACCCATTTCGTTCATCAGTTCATTCAACGAAACGCCATTGCTGAGCGGGCCATTCATGAATTTCGGTCTGGTTACTCTAATGTAGTATGGCCAGTCCTTCTTCCATGGACGCCTCTCCAGATCGCGAGGGGAAGCAACATCCAGATCATCGCGATGCTCTCGCCCTATAGCCTCACCATAGACAAGATAGTCGTTTGGGGAGTGGACCATTCGAGCCATGAAGATCTTGTCACCTTCGACAATTTGTCTTGGCCGACGTGGATAGGAGCATGCCCAATGTGATCCGGATCGCGAAATCTCTTCGATCGTTGGCATGCCGCGATCGGCCCGATTGGTTCCGCTTCCAAAGAACTTAACAAACGCACCGGCAACTGGGGAAGAATTTTCGAGTTGGTTGGATCGCAAGAAGGCCGGACGACCAAAATCGGGAAGTTTCGGTACAGGATCGTCTTCGCCGGGTGTGCGGGCTTGTTCCAAAATGGCTTGCCATTCTTCCAATTTGCTTGCGGTGAGGTCTTCCGCCCCAGCTTCCCAAAGCTGCTCAAAGTAGCGCCAACATTCCGCAACCACGGCAGCATCCTGCGAAACGAACCCGAACTCCTCGTTGTTGTACAATCCGCCGGAGGTAAAGTTTGCTGACGTCACAACGCTTCGGCTTTCGCCGAAATTGTAAAGCTTGGAATGGAGCTTCCGGATGCCCCGGATCCGGGCTCCTGCGGCCATTAGCGAAACGAGGGCCTCGACATCGCTGGCACCGTGGTGAAAATCCTCGAGTGAATAGCGCGTTATCACGCGCATATCTCGATGGCGCGATGCGCGGACCAACTCTTTGACGACGCTCCGTTTTATGAAGGGGCTGACTATCCCCACCGCACCCGCAGCTTGGCTGAATCCCTCTTCGAGCTCGCCCGCCCAATCCCGGTTGGCAAGCCGGATTGAAGACACTCTTAGGCCCGTGCCTCTTCTTCCACGCCCTCTACGCTCGCGCTGTTGTGCTTCAGCGCCTTCAGCACTGTCTCGACGATATCCGGCGCCGTCAGACCAGCCTCTTCGTATTGCTTGTCGGGTGAGTCCTGATCCTGGAACGCGTCGGGCAGGCGCATGGTGCGCACCTTCAGACCGTTGTCGGTCAGGCCTTCGTCCGAGGCGTAGGTCAGCACATGCGCGCCGAGGCCACCGATGGCGCCTTCCTCGATTGTGATCACGACTTCGTGCTCGCGCATCAGGCGCTCGATCAACTCGGTGTCGAGCGGCTTGGCGAAGCGCATATCGGCGACGGTGGTCGAAAGCCCTTTGGCCTCGAGCGTGTCGGCAGCCTTCTTGGCTTCTTCGAGCCGCGCACCGAGCGACAGGATCGCCACCTTCGAACCTTCGCGTACAACGCGACCCTTACCGATCTCCAGCCTTTCCGGAATGTCGGGCAGCGGCACGCCGATACCGCTGCCGCGTGGATAGCGGAAGGCAATCGGGCCGTCGTCGTATTCGGCGGCGGTGTAGGTCATATGGACCAGCTCGGCCTCGTCGGCCGCAGCCATCACCACCATGTTCGGCAAAGTCGCGAGATAGGTGATGTCGAAGCTGCCCGCATGGGTGCAACCGTCGGCTCCGACCAACCCGGCGCGGTCGATAGCGAAACGCACCGGCAGGTTCTGTATCGCTACATCATGAACCACCTGGTCGTAGGCGCGCTGGAGGAATGTCGAATAGATCGCAGCAAACGGACGCATTCCTTGCGCAGCCAGACCGGCCGCGAAGGTCACCCCGTGCTGTTCGGCAATGCCGACGTCAAAGCTCCGCTCCGGATGCGCCTTGGCGAAGCGATCGACGCCAGTTCCCGACGGCATTGCCGCGGTGATTGCGCAGATCCGTTTGTCGGTCTCGGCCAGCTTGGCGAGCGTGTCGCCGAACACGTTCTGGTATGCCGGAGGGCCGCCCGCGCCCTTCTTCTTTTCGCCGGTGATGACGTCGAACTTGGGCACCCCGTGATACTTGTCGGCGCTTTCCTCGGCGTATTTGTAGCCCTTGCCCTTGGTGGTGACGACGTGAATCAGCACCGGGCCTTCGGACGTATCGCGGACATTCTCCAGCACCGGGATCAGGTGGTCGAGATTGTGCCCGTCGATCGGGCCGACATAGTAGAAGCCGAGCTCTTCAAACAGCGTCCCGCCCGTCACCATGCCGCGGGTGTATTCCTCGGCCTTGCCGATTGCTTCGTGCATCCGGCGGCTCATCTTCTTGACCGCGCGCGAGGCGAGACTGCGCAGGCCGAGATATTCGCTCGATGACACCATTCGCGCGAGATAGGCGGACAGGCCGCCCACCGGAGGCGCGATCGACATGTCATTGTCGTTGAGGATCACGACCAGGCGATTGCCAGCCTGCGCGGCGTTGTTCATCGCTTCATAGGCCATGCCCGCGCTCATCGCGCCGTCGCCGATCACCGCGATTCCACGCCCGGGCCGGTCGTTCAGCTTGTTGGCGATCGCGAAACCGAGCGCAGCCGATATCGAAGTCGAACTGTGCGCCGCGCCGAAAGGGTCGTATTCGCTCTCGGCGCGTTTGGTGAAGCCGCTCAGACCACCGCCCTGCCGCAAGGTACGGATGCGGTCGCGGCGACCGGTTATGATCTTGTGCGGGTAGCATTGGTGGCCGACGTCCCACACCAGTTTGTCTTCGGGCGTGTTGAAGACATAATGGATCGCGACCGTCAGTTCGACCACGCCCAGTCCGGAGCCCAGGTGGCCGCCGGATGTGCTGACCGCATCGATCATCTCGGCGCGCAATTCATCGGACAATTGCCGCAACTGTTCGGGCTTGAGTTTGCGAAGCTCGTCAGGGGTAGGCACCTGATCGAGCAAGGGTGTCTCTGGTGATCGACTCATAGGAAAATGCCTTACACCTTGAAAACCGACCTGTCGATGAACGGCTTGCCGCTGACAGGGAACGCTTTATCGCTCATTTGTGAGTTTTTCGCAACACCGCGGGTGTCAGCTCAGCGTTACACTTGCGTCACGCGCAAGCTTCGCACACTCCTCGGATCTCGAGGACCGGACGTTCAGGCTTGAATCGCCTTGCCGCTGCCAAAGCTCGAACATTGCTGCTGACTTGTTCATCATCGATATGGGTGGCTTCGCCGCACTCGTCACAAACGAGAAAGATGCAATCGTGGGCGCACCCCGGATGGGTGTTGGCAAGATAGGCATTCGAACTCTCGACCCGCATCGCCAGATTGTTCGATACGAACAGATCGAGAATGCGGTAAATCGAGTTTGGAGCCACGCGCTTGCCACGCGCTTGCGAGAGGTTTTCGGCGATATCGTAAGCCGACGCCGGGCGTTCATGCCGGGCGAGTTCCGTGAAGACAGCTTCGCGCATGCCGGTCCACTGTTCGCCAGCCTTCACCAGTGCTTCGCGGGCGGCGACAATCAGGCTCGCACCCGAGTGCTCCTGATGCGAGTGAACGGAAGGCGCTTCTTTCAGATCATGATCCATGGCGCGAATATAGGAGGTCTCGCTGCTTGACGCCAGTCGGCACGTTCCAGCCGAAACTTCACCCGTCGCGCAGGAATGTTGGCTTGTAGTCTGACGGGAACATCGCCTTGAGCGCGCGAACCTTGGGCGCGTCCCAGCGCAGAATGTATCCGTGACGCGGATTCTTGGCCATGAAATCCTGATGATAGGTCTCAGCCGGAAAGAACTTCCTGTAGCGCTCGATCCGCGTGACAATCGGCTTCTTCCAGACGCGCGAAGATCCCATCTGTTTCAGATAGGCAGATGCGACGGCCTGTTGTTCGGAGCTCATTGGCACCAATGCCGTGCGGTAATGCGGGCCGACATCGGGGCCCTGACGGTTCCTGAGCGTCGGATCGGCAACAACCGAGAAGAAGATCCTCAGCAACTCGTCATACCTGACGACATAGGGGTCGTATGTTATCTTCACCGCCTCTGCGTGGTTGGTCGTGCCAGTGATGATGGTGTTGTACTTCGCAGTCGCAGATTTGCCGCCGTGATAACCCGACACGGCTGACTTCACGCCTTTGACATGACTGAAGACGCCTTCGACTCCCCAGAAACAGCCCCCGGCAAAAATCGCGGTTTTCAGGCCGGCGCCTTCCTTGGCGATGCGTTTGGGCGCGGGCGCATTGACCGGTTCTTCGGCAAATGCGGGCGGAGCGAAGGCAAGAATGGCTAGCGAAGCGGCAGCAAAGCTGGCCGTCAGTCGCTTCATTCCTCGACCTCGATCAGGAACTCGCTCGACACTTCGACAGGTTCGAAACTGGCCTCGGCCGCCTGGGCCGCCGGGGCCAGGTCGGTGTTGACTTGCGACCAATCGTCGACGGAGGTCACGCCAAGCAACAGAGCTCCGGCCACAAAGCCGATGCCGAAATTGCGATAGAGGTCAGGGGTGAAAAGGCGCATCTGGAATTCTCGTCGGGGCTGTTTGTGTCTCGGTCGGTCGCTCCATACCGCGAAGGACTTTCATCTCCGTGAACGAAGCTTTCAGGAAAGCCATTCGCGACAAACCGCGACAAAGTTACGTTCTTGGTTGGAAAGAGATGACGAGCATCTTTTTCGCCCTCAAACGCCGGGCGCAGCGCATCCGCGCTGCTTGGCTTCCGCGGCATAAGCCGCGACCTTCAGGTCGCATGAGCGAGGATTTCGCACCCCGGATGGGGTGCGCAAAAACCTAATGCCGGAAATGCCTCATCCCTGTGAAGACCATGGCGAGGCCCGCTTCATCCGCGGCGGCGATCACCTCTTCGTCGCGGATCGATCCGCCAGGCTGAATAACCGCAGTCGCACCGGCTTCGGCGGCAGCGATCAATCCATCCGCGAATGGGAAGAACGCATCCGAAGCGACGGCGCTGCCGACCGTCTTCGGCTCGGCCCATTCGCATTTCTCCGCAGCTTCCTGCGCCTTGATCGCCGCGATGCGCGCCGAGTCACGCCGGTTCATCTGCCCCGCGCCGATCCCGGCAGTTGCTCCGTCCTTGGCATAGACGATTGCGTTGGATTTGACGTGCCGCGCGACGATCCAGGCAAACAGGCAATCCTTCAGCTCCTGCTTGCTTGGCGGACGTTTGGTTACGACCTTAAGATCGTCCTCGGTCACCCCGCCATTGTCGCGGCTTTGGATCAGCATGCCTCCTGCGATCGTTTTCATGAAGAAGCCGCCCCGACGTGGATCGGGCAAAGTGCCGCATTCGAGCAGACGCAGATTCTTTTTCCTGGCGAAGATCGCTCGAGCTTCGGCGCTCACCGTCGGAGCGATCACGACCTCGGTGAAGATGCTCGCGATGGCCTCTGCGGTCGCGCCGTCGAGTTCGGTGTTCACTGCGACAATCCCACCGAATGCCGAGACGCTGTCGCACCGCAATGCGTCGTTCCATGCTTCGAGCAGCGACCCTGCCTGCGCCACACCACAGGGGTTTGCGTGCTTGACGATGACCACTGCCGGATCCTGGCCCGAAAACTCTGCTGCCAACTCGAGGGCGGCATCGGCGTCGTTGAGATTGTTGTAGCTGAGCGCCTTGCCCTGCAATTGCTCGGCTTGCGGCACACCTTGGGCACCGGTCACTTGCGGGACGTAGATCGCCGCAGCCTGGTGCGGGTTCTCGCCATATCGCAGAGTATCATTGTGCTTGAAAGCGAGCGGCATGGTTTCGACAAACGGTGTTGCCTGCAGGGCTTCCGGCCCGAGGGGATGGGTGAAGGCATCGCCGAATGCGAACCAGTTGGCGATCGCCGCGTCATAGGCCGCGGTCCGCGCATAGGCCTTGCCCGCCATGCGAATTCGGAAAGCTTCGCTGGTCGCGCCCCCATTTGCGTCCAACTCTGCCAGCAGTTCGGGATAATCTTTGGCATCGGTCAGGATCGTCACAAATCCGTGGTTCTTGGCTGCCGATCGCACCATGCTCGGCCCACCAATATCGATATTCTCGATCACCTCGGAACGAGCCGCTCCTTTCGCAACGGTCGCTTCAAACGGATAGAGGTTCACTACAACCAGATCGATTGCGCCAATCTCATGCGCTTCCATCGCCGCGACGTGCTCGTCATTGTCGCGCAGGGCCAGCAACCCGCCATGGACCTTTGGGTGGAGAGTCTTGACGCGGCCATCCATCATCTCGGGAAATCCGGTCAGATCGGAAACATCGCGTACGTCGAGGCCCGCTTCACGCAGAGTCCGCGCAGTGCCGCCCGTGCTCACCAGCTCAACCCCGCGCGCAGCCAGAGCTGCGCCCAAGTCCGCAAGTCCGCTCTTGTCGGACACTGAAAGCAGCGCCCGCCTTATCGTCACATCCGCCATGCCGGCACTACCCCATTTTCTTGAACAGCCAGGAGAATTGTCCCCCGCCACGCGATGTCATTCCTTCGATCACCAATTGCTCGGTCGCATGCGGCCGACCCTCGCCATCGACCCACAGACTGTCTTCGCGTGCAAGCGCCACTTCGCCGGAAGCGGCTGCGTCGCCATGCAACCTGAATTGCCACAGCTTGCCATCGGGCAGCAACAGGCTTGCCCCGCGCTTGTCGTCCGAAAGATGCGCTTCGACTCCGCGCCCAAGATGAAACCGGATCGCAAACCCGATCTTCCCTCGCTTGCCCTTGCGCGACACGGGCAAGAGGATGTCTTCGCCCGCCAGCTCCTTGCCATCGTCGCTCAATGTCAGAACGCGTCGATGGATCAGTCCGAAGCGCGCGGCGTAGCCATCGTGGCTGGCTTCGACTCGGGTCGCCTCGCGCCCCTTCTTTTCCAGGAGGCGCGATTCCGTCTCGACCAGTTCTGCGCCCTTCCCGAGCTTTCCATGCAGCAGGATCGCGGTCGAATTTGCATTGTCGAGCACCAGTGTCGAATGCGCGGCTGTCGCTCGCAGCCCTTGACCGATTCTGGCCGGAACCTGTCCGCCAGCCAATGCGGCGCCGCCGCAATTGACGATGACGCGGGAGAGGCCATCGGACATCTCGAACGCCAGCGTCGACGCGCACCCGGTACGCGCATGCCGTGCACGCGGCGGTGGAGCGGCGTCGAACTGAATGATCGTCTCTCCGCCCCGCACCCGGTGGAAGCCCCAATGCTTGACGTCCTTCAGCGGGCGGGTCCGAACCCCGGTGGCGGCAATCAGAGAGGCAACCCGGTCGGCCGAGACCGCGCCTTGCCCCTGCCAGCTTCCCAGCGCGCCATCGGCGTGTCGCAAGGACAAAAGCGGGGGCACCAGCAACTCTCGCATCACGGTCAGCGCGAGTGGCGCCTCGATTTCCGCCGCATCATAGCTGGCGATCAGATTGGTCAGCAGGGCGATCGCGTCCATCTGGGCTGCGGGACAGCGGGACAGCACTCCGCCATCTTCGGCGACCAGATCGCCCAGCGCTCTGATCAGGGCCGCTTCGCCATAGAGCCGTCGCGGCTTGCCTTCAGGCAGCAACAAACCGGCCGCCGTGACAGCAGCCCATCCCGCAACCTGGCCGAATCCAGCGCCTGCGCGCGGAGCCTTGCGATCAAGCCAATTCGCCGTTTCCTCGATTGCCGCCAGCAGCCGCGGCCTCAGATCGCCATCGTGGTTGGCGAGCAAGATCGGCGCATGGACCAACCATGACAGCAGCCGCAGCCCAGCGTGCTCGACCGTCCATGCCGGCCCTTTCGCAGGCTTGGGATTGGCGTCCAGCCACAGTCCGGCAATGCGTTCTGCAGTTGCACGGCAATCGGCCCGCGGCGCGCTGGCCGAAAGGTCATCCAACCATGAAAAGCTGTGCAGTGTGCGTTCCAGACCGGCGCAATGCCGCCCGGCGGTCTCAAAGTCGACTTGCCCGATCGGGGTCTTGACGCCGTGGACCAGGAAATGGCCAGCGCGCAGGGCCGTGCCGGTGGCCCGGTCTCCCCTGATCGGGCTATCGACCGTCGCCAGCACGCGCATCGCCGAAGGGCGACGGAACGGCGCAGCGAGCGTTTGCCGTGGCACTCCAAGCCTATAGGCCATGCGGATCAGCGCCTCGCCTGCGCTGCTGCGCGGCGCGACAACATCGGTGAGCGCCAGAGCGCGGGACGGCTCGATTGTCGCCGAATCCGGACTGTCGGGGGCGGCCTCGTTGCGCAGAGGATCGACGCCTGACTTCAGCGGCACCGCCGATCGATCGGTCAGGTCTTCCGCGCCCTCCTCGATCAGCGGATCATCGGTATTGCTGAACAGGGTCTCCATCACGCCAGCCCTTTCAGCGCCGCGATATTGGCAGCATATTGATCGGGTCCGCCCTTGAAGGTGGCTGACCCCGCAACCAAGACATCGGCCCCGGCTGCGACGCATTGCCGCGCTGTTTCGGGATTCACGCCGCCATCGACTTCGAGATGAATAGGCCGTCCCTCAGCCTCGATCATTGTCCGGATCCGGCGAATCTTTTGAAGCTGGGACGGGATGAAGCTCTGTCCGCCAAAGCCCGGATTGACGCTCATCACCAGGATCAGGTCGACAAGGTCGATGAGATTGTCGAGCGCTTCGATCGGCGTGCCCGGATTGAGCACCACACCCGCTTTCTTGCCGAGCCCGCGAATGGCCTGCAGCGTGCGGTGAACATGCGGGCCCGCCTCGGGGTGGACGGTGATGATATCTGCGCCCGCTTCGGCAAAGGCTTCAAGGTAGGGGTCGACCGGCGAAATCATCAGGTGAACATCGAACGGCTTGTCGCTGTGAGAGCGCAGCGCTTTCACCACGTCTGGGCCGATCGTGATGTTGGGGACATAATGTCCATCCATCACATCGATATGGACCCAGTCTGCACCGGCCGCATCGATTGCGCGCACCTCTTCGCCCAGTCGCGCGAAATCGGCCGACAGGATCGAAGGAGAAATGAGAGGTGCAGGCATGCTTGGCTTTCGCCCTGATTTGCGTCGTTAACGCAGTACAGGAGCGGCGAATCGCGCCACAAGCGGGCGATGAGTCCTTTTCCACGGCGCATAAGGTGAATTTACGAGGCTGAACGGTGGTTTCTTGCCAAATTCAGCAAGAATTCACAGGTCTTGGCGCAAACAGGCGTCAAATCTCGCGGTCTTGTGCGCAGGCTTTCGGTCTGCAAACACGCTCTGCCGCATCGGGTCATCACACGAAAAGACGGGTATCATGAAAGCATTTGCGACAGGTTTGGGCACGCTTGCGCTGTTGGCAGCGGGATCGACTGTGCCAAGTGCATCGGCTTTGGCGCAGGCTTCCAGCGTCAGCGATTATCGCAACACTATCGGCAATGACATGCGCAAGTGCGCCCCTGGCAAGGGGCCGGCAATCCGCGTGACGGTCAATGGCGTGAAAAGCTCAAACGGCAAAGTTCGTGCGCAGGTCTATCGTGGCACCAAGTCCGACTGGCTCGAAAAGGGCAAATGGCTCAACCGGATCGAGATTCCCGCCCGCAAGGGCAGGATGACCTTCTGCCTGCCGGTTCCGGCCAGCGGCACCTATGCGGTCGCGGTTCGCCACGATGCCAACGGCAACGGTTCGACTGACATCCGCCAGGATGGCGGCGCAATGTCGAACAATCCGTCGATCAACATCTTCAACCTCGGCAAGCCAAGCGTGAGCAAGACCCGATTTAGTGTGGGCGGCGGGGTAAGCTCGATTTCGATCGTGATGAAGTATTTCGGCTAGAGCTGCTTGCGGCGATGCCGCCATAGATCCCACAACACGCTGGGGGCTGCGAGAATGGGATAGCGTTCGCGGAATGGCGTGACCTCCACCGGCATGCCGGTGTGACGCTCAATCTTCCACGCAGCATAACGGGTTGCCCCATCGAAAGTCGTGCTGGCCTTGAGCAACCGCGCAAAGTTGAGCGGCTTTCCCATCCGCCTGCGACGCCTCCACCAAGCAACGATACGAGATCGCTCTTTGCGTTCCAGTTGCGGCCATAACCGCTCGCCTTCGGTTCGGGGAGCAATCCCTGCCGCCTCAAGCGCCAATGGCAACAATCCTTCGAAATGCTCCGCATTGACCGAGAGGATATCATTCTCTCGACCCGGCTTTTCGACCCGGAATTCCGCCTTGTAAGTCGCCTGGAAGAGACCGCGCCAATAGTCCTCGGCTGATCCTTGAGGCGGTCCGAGGGCGACAGCCAATCGTGCAGCGGTCTTGGCGGCTTCGGCGATTGCGGCAACCACCTCCTCCCGGACCTGACCATTCATCTGCCACACGAGTGCACTCGGTTGCACAAATCGCGCCCAGATTGTCGTATCCGTGAGCTCGCCCGTAGCCGCCCGAGCGAAAGTCGATAGCGCCATCGTCGCGATCTTCGCGCGCAACGTATTTCCCGCAAAGGCAAGCTCGCGATAACTGACGCGGGGCCAGATGCGGGTCCGTTCCGCACCCGGCAGCAACACATAGAAATCGAGCACGCCCTCTAGCGATCGCGTCCGCAGGTTGGAGCCATAGAACAGCACGGCGCTGGCTCCGGATTCTTCCGCCAGAACACGAGCAAACTCGCTCACGGCGGGATCGACCGGCGCTGCAAGACGCGAATTGATGCGCTCTGAGAGCGCAGGCATCACTTTGGCTTGATCATGGAACGACGAATTCCAGTTCCGGACCCTGGCCGATCCGATACTGGCCAGCCGGGAAAGCTTCCCCGTCCAGAATGAACTGATCGTCGATTTCGAGCGTGAATTGCGACGCACCAAGCTGATGGATGCCGCGTTCGCGCAGCTTGTTCTGGAAGTACCCCTTCATAACAACCGGGACGAGCGCCGTGGTCCGACGCGAAATCTGATCGACCGCGACGATCTTCAGTCCGGAACGCAATTTGCCGAATGGGTTGATGCCGGCGGGGAGTTTTTCGAGTGTCGAGGCAAATAGCAACTGACGGAATTCGGGATCGCCCAGCCCGCTATGCGCCATCGGAGCTTCGGCTTTGCCAAGCTTGATGTTCATCCGCGCACCGCGTCGCCATTTGTTCTTGCGCGATGCGAACACCGATTGGGCCAGGGCCCAAAGTGCGGTCACGCCCACTGCCAATCCATTGAACGCGCCAAGACGGTGCGCGCTCTGGCCGGCTTGCGTAGCAGTCGCAAATGCACCAGCGCCAAGGATGAATCCTTGAACATGCGTGCCGCTGTATTCCGGGACAGCAATCTCAATCGGTCGACGGCGCACGCGTCCACCATGATCGAGCGCATCCGTCGCGTCCTGCAACGTCCAGTCAGCCGGCACGCCAAGGTCAGCCGTAAGCGCGTTGGTCTTGCCCTTCGGAAGCACGGCAATCGCCGGCCAGTTGTCGTCAAACACGCCGCGACCGCATGTCAGCACATCGCGCACGGTCCCGTCGCCGCCATTGATCACCAGCAGGTCGATCCCTTTCGCCGCCAATTCGGCCAGCGCTTCCGGAAGCTGCGAACGGTCTCCTGGTTGGGCGATGAAGACGTGCGGGCAGATGCCGCAATCGAAGTCAGCACCCTTGTTGCCGTGGCTACGCGGATTGTAGATCACTCCGACTTTGGGAGCCTCGCCAGGCGCACGCACACGCCGAGTGCGCGCCACCTGTTGGCGGCCCGCGGAAATGCGCGGCAATTGCGAAAACTCATAGATCGGCGTTGCCATAACGGTCCTAATAGCGAGCGACAGCGATCTCGTCACTGCCAACAATTCCCTCGCAAGCAACATTCGGTCGCATGCGAACCGGGGTTACATCGGTACTGATGCACTTTTCTCAAGCGCAATCAAAAGATATTTTACGCAACCGTTCATTTTATCGGCCAAATGCAATCATTGTTGCGACAAGCCAATAGTTTTCGCGAATTTCCTGCTTTCATCCGGATCGCAGCGCGCTAGTCTACGCTCATGCTAACCGCTTCCCTGCTCGAATCCGCCCGCTCTCTCGCCCCTGAGATCACCGCCTTGCGCCGGGCGATCCACGCCGAACCCGAATTGGGACTGCATTGCCCAATGACGATGGCAAAGGTACGCGATGCGCTCTCCGACCTGCCGCTTGAATGGCGCAGCGGACTGTCCACAACCGGAGAGGTGGCGACCCTGCGCGGCGGCAAGGCGGTGGAAGGGTCTCCGCGCGTTCTGCTGCGCGGCGACATGGACGCATTGCCAATGGAGGAGAAAACCGGCCTCGAGTTCGCCTCGACGATACCCGGGAGGATGCATGCCTGCGGTCATGATACGCATACGGCGATGCTCACCGGAGCCGCACGGTTGCTCGCAGGGCAGAGGGAGGAGATCGCCGGAACGATCGATTTCATGTTCCAGCCGGGCGAAGAGGGCCATCACGGCGCACGCTTCATGCTCGATGACGGGCTGATCGACCCACTCCCCGACGCCGCCTTTGCCTTGCACATCATGCCCAACGCACCGTTTGGCGTTCTCGCCGGAAAACCGGGGCCGCTGATGGCTGCCGCCGACATGTTCACGATCACCGTGAAAGGGAAGGGCGGCCACGCCTCGATGCCGCACGACTGCGCCGACCCGGTTCCTGCTGCTGCGGCGATTGTTCAGGCGATCCAGACCATGGTCACGCGCCGTTTCAACGCCAACAGCGCGGTCGTCGTCACCGTCACCCAGATTCATACCGGTACGACGCACAATGTGATTCCCGACGAGGCAACCGTGGCCGGGACCATTCGCACCTTGTCTCCGGAGCATCGCGACAAGGCGCACGCTCTGCTCGAAGCCACTGCGATCGACGTGGCGCGCGCGCACAATGTCGAAGCCAGCTGCGAGATCGAACGCGGCTTTCCGGTCACAATCTGCGATCCACGCGCCGTCGCGCTGGGTGAGAAAGTGGCCCGACAGTTGGGAGAAGGGGAAGGCTGGCGTGATCTTCCTGCGCCGATCATGGGTGCGGAGGATTTCTCCTACCTGCTCGAGAAAGTACCTGGCGCAATGTTTTTCCTTGGCGTCGCCCCGGAAGGCGAAGACTGGTCGCAATGCTGCGCGATCCACTCGCCGCGTATGCATGTCGATGAAAGCGCTCTGCCTCGCGGCACTGCCATGCTGGCTGGCTGCGCGCTAGAATTCATCGAAAACGGCTTCGGGTAGAGTCGGTTCGGTCCAAGGGCGATGGACAAACTCGACGCACTTTCCGACCACGACCTGATGGCGCGGGTCAAACAGGCGGACAAGGCATGCCTGCGGGTGCTCTACGACCGTCATTCCGGCCCGCTTTCGGCATTTGTTGCGCAAACTCTCAACGACCCGGTTGATGCTGCAGACGTCGTCCACGAAGCCTTTATCAGTGTCTGGGACGGCTCGGCCAAATTTCGCGAGAACACCTCGTTCAAGGGCTGGCTCTATACAATCGCGCGAAACAAGGCGATCGACCGGCTGCGCAAGACCAAGCGCGAAGTGCTCGGCGAACCGGACACCACAATCCCGGACCAAGACCCCGACCCGGCCGAAATTGCAGAAGCTTGCGAAGATCGAAGCCGCGTCAGGGCCTGCCTCGAAAAGCTCTCCGACACGCATCGCCGCGTCGTATCGCTCTCATTCTTCGAGGGGATGACCTATCGCGAGATCGCCGATCTCGAAGATGTCAGCGAAGGCACGGTCAAGAGCCGGATCTTTCATGCCAAGAAACTGCTGATGCACTGCCTCAGTCGCTAGATCGAGCTGCTATTCGGCGACCTCGGCGATTACGTCGTTGCGCGATTCAAGCTGCTGCACGGCTTCCGCCTTCGCTTCGGCATCGGCAAAGCCGAGCGTGTAAAGCCCGATTGCCGATGGCCCATCGACGATCTGCGCCCCGACCTCGCTCAGCAGCGCGCGCATCTCCGCTTCGCTGACGTCCTGCTCGATCGCGACACGGACAGTGAACGCCGCAGGATCCTGATCGCCGGCAAGCGTGTAGCTGGCGGGAGCATCGCCCGACGCGGGTACAAGGGCGGGGGACACCAAGACCTGCCAACCCAGCACGGCGAGCGCCACGCTGGCTGCAACCTGCCATGCGGCAAATCGCGGGCGCTTCCAGAACGGCACGTCGTCATTCGCCGCCACGGGCACCGTTTGCGCCGCCTTGCGCGCGATCTCTCGCTCGATCCGAGCCCAGCCGAACTCGCCGGGCGCTGCGCTTGCGGCATCCTCTCCATGGACGTCGCGAGCGGCCTGCCAGAGCGCAATCTCTGCTGCCAATTCCTGATCCTCTTTGGCAGCGCGTTCAAGCGAACTGGCCTGATCGGGATCGAGCGTACCCAGCACATAGGACTGGATTGTCTCGGGGGCGAAGGTGGAGGGCGTGCTCATGGAGCTCTGGTTCCTACAGCAAAAATTCGGTTTGTCGCAGAATGATCGTGGCACCCGGCCAATTGGTTCAATAATTGTATGCGATTTTTTTGGATGCCTCTCGCACCCAAGCTGTCATAAGGTCGTTGCCCGATGAACCAATTTCGCACTCTTGCATCGTTGGCTCTGGCAACATCAGCGTCGCTGCATGCGCCCGCATCGGCGCAATCGGACGATGTCGACATCATAGTCCAGACCGATACGCGACTGCGCTACGAGTTTGCGGAGACTGCAGCGCAACCGGAGATCGGCGAGGCCTTGACATTGCGGGTGCGAACCTCCGTCGAAGTCAATCCGATCGACGGTCTCAGTCTGCTCGCCGAAGGCGAAGCGATCGGATCGATCCTGCCGGATAGCCGCAACGGATTTGTCTCCGGTAGCATGCGTCCCGGGATTGCCGATGAAGAGACGGTCGAGCTCAATCGCCTGCAATTGGAATTTGCCCCCAATGACCAAATCGGCCTCGTGGTTGGTCGCCAGCGAATTTCGATCGATGACGAGCGCTTTATCGGAGTTGTCGATTTTCGGCAGAACCAGCAAACATATGACGCCGTAACCGCCTCGCTTCAGGGTCCAGCCGACATTGTGCTGCGCGCAGGATATATCTGGCGGGTTGGACGGGTGCTTGGCGGCGACCAACCCGACGGCGTGTTCGACAGCGACAGCTTCTACCTCAATGCGGCGTTACCGCTCCCCTTCGGACAAGTGAGCGCATATCACTACAATCTCGATCTCGACGACCGGGTCAGTGCGCCGATCCGCTCACGAACCACAGGCGTATCCTTGCGCGGACGAGCCTTCCCGGGCGATTTCGGCATTTTCTACGAAGGCGGCTATTCCGTTCAGGAGAGCACAGGGGCGAAACCCGAATATTTCCGCGCCGCAGTCAGGGTCGAACGCGGAGAGCTGGCACTCTCCAGCAAGTACGAGCTTCTTGGGAGCGATCAGGGAATCGCGTTTCAAACTCCGCTCGCGACCTTGCACCGATTTCAGGGCGCCGCCGATCTCTTCCTTGTGACCCCACCCGATGGCATTGAAGACCTGGAACTCAAGGGCACATGGCGGATCGGTTCACTGGGGGCGCTGCGCGGCACCAGCGTAGCGGTGCAGTATAACAGCTACTGGCCAGCCGAAGGGCCTGGCCGCTACGGCGAGGAATGGGGAGGCGAGCTTGGCGTAACCCTCGCTTCGACACGATTGTCCGTGGCCGCATCGCATTTCGATTCTGCAGGCTTTGCGTCGGATACTACGCGTGTCTGGCTCACCATGGCGCGGAAATTCTGAACCTTTGTCGGACCTCACGCGATACAATGAGCAGCCAGACCAGGAATCGACGATGACACTACGCACTCTCAGCGCCGCACTTGCAATCGCAATCACATTGTCCGGATGCCAGGCCGCGCGCCTCAACCCGCCACAAGATGCCGAGATCCTCGCCGATGCAGACTTCGTGGTAGACAAGAGCGAAATCGTCGTCGTCACGCCTTCGCAATTGGAAGCACGTAATCTCGTGCGGCGCGCGTCAACGCTGGGATACGCGCTGATTGCCAGCGACGATCTCGATGCGATGGGCCTGACGATGCTTACGTTGCGTATCCCCGCCAACCAGGACGGTGCCTCTGCCATCCGCGAGCTCGAAGGCCTCGAGCCTGGTGTAACGGCCGGCGTCAATCACGCCTATGTCCCGCAGGCGCAGGCGGCCGGATCGCGGTCGCGCGATTATGCCTCCGACCTGTTGCAATGGCAGCAGCCCGGGTGTCGCACACGGGTTCCGATCGGCGTGCTGGACGCAAAGCTGGTCGGCCCCACTCGGCGCGAGGTCACAACTGCCAATTTCTCGCGCAGCGGTGCGAGCGAGGAAGCGCTCCACGGTACGCAGATCGTCACGCTCATCAAGGAATCCGGCTTTCTGCGTGGCCCACGGATCTTTCACGCCGATGTTGTCTCCCCCAGCCCCGGAGTGGGCGACACAGCGAGTGTCGATTCGATGCTGCGTGGACTCAACTGGATGCTGCGCAATGATGTGCGTCTGATCAATGTCAGCCTCGCCGGACCCTACAACAAGATCCTTGACCGTGCGTTTGCCAATGCCGCCCGCAGCGGTGCGGTGATCGTCGCTCCAGCTGGCAATGCCGGTCCACGCCAGACCGTGCGCTACCCCGCGGCCTTTGCTTCAACCATTGCCGTGACCGCGGTGGACGCCAATGCCAGAATCTATCGCAACGCGGTTCGCGGCAAGAAGATCGATTTCAGCGCACCGGGTGTCGACGTTGCGATCAAGCTGCCGGCGCGGCGGGTCTATGCAACCGGGACGAGCTTTGCGGCACCCTTTGTGACGATGCGGATTGCGGCAGACCCCAAGCTCTCGAGTATGAAGCGTGCCTCCGCGATTCGACAGCAACTGGCGGGGAGCGTTGCCGATCTGGGCGCCGCGGGGCACGACCCTGTCTATGGCTACGGCCTGATCCGCGCGCCTCGGGCTTGCTCTACCAGCTAGGCTTTCGAAGCATCCAAGCTAGTCGGCTAACAGCCCAGCCAGAACAGCGGGGTCATAGAGGCTTTCAGACTCAATTGCGGCAAAGTCGGGCGCGGCGGCAAATTCTGCCTGCCATTGCGCCAATTGCGCGCCTACAATCCGTTGGCGACGAAGCGTTGCTTGCACTTCTCCCAAGGCCCGCGACCGCTCGACCAGCCAGTCGCGCTCATCCTCGTGCCTGCCGGGAAGCAGGCGTTCGTGGATGATCTGCATGCGATCCCTGGCGCCAGCGAGCAACAGGTTTGAACTCACGGCCCTGCCGTCATCCGCCAAGGTGGCGGCCAACCCGGCCATCGCACCAACATCGGCAAGGTCGCGAGTGATCGATCGACTTGCAGGCGATCCGGAATCTTCGTCAGCCGACAAACGCAGCGCCCGAACGAAGGTCGACAGAGGTCGGATAACTCCGGATTGCGGCATCGCCCCGCCGAACTCCTCGACGACTATGGTCTGGATGAAGCGCTCTAGCTCGCGAGAATCGAGATCATGCGACACCTTCCCGTCACGGGTTAGGTTCGGAATGATCACCGGGTCGAAGATGCCATTGCCGAGCGTCTCGCTGAAGAAACTGTGGGTCGTATCGGCGGTCCCCGGTGCGTCCGAAATCGCCGGGAAGCTGAAGTGTGGGTTGTCACGCCCGTTCACATGACATGAGTTGCAGGAAATCCCTGCTTTGGCCGCTTGCCCGCCCAGCAAGAGCGGCGTCTTGAACAGGAATTCGCCAACAAGCAGATCCTGCCGCATATCTTCGACCGTGTCGTATTGCTCGCCGATCTTGCCGGCGGAAGCCGCTGCCAGCAAGGCGTTGCGGTCGAGATCGGGTTCGGTAGTCAGTGCTTCGAGCCGAGCGTCGGCCGATAGCCAGGCAGCTTCGCGCAGCGCCGAAGCATTCTGCGCCGCCGCACTGGCAGCGAACCCGGCCAGCGCGGCAGCGAACGCGATCAGGTTTCGGCGTCTTGGATCCAAGACCGCAATTCCTCCGCCTCGTAGCAACCGAAGCTGCACAGTGCGTCCAGTTTGGCGAGATGCGCCATGGCGCCTTCCAGGTCTCCGCGTTCAACCTTGAGCTCGCCGTAATATTCCAGCGCGCCGAGGTGATCGGGAGCGACATCAAGGGCGCGGTTGTAATAGGTTTCCGCGGTGCCGAAGCGCGCCAGCTTGCGATTGGCAAATCCCTGATATGTCAGGATATCCGGGTGCGGGCCAAACGCGAGCGCGGCTTGGTCCAGCCGACGCAGGGCGGTCTCATACCGGCCTTCATTGATCAGTCCGACGGCCTGATAGTAGAGCGCATCGGCCGACGCTGCATCGGCGAGCAAAGATGTGTCGGGTCCGATCGCCGCCTGCGCCTCGCCGGCAAGCGCCCCTTCGATCGCCGAAATGGCTTGATCGAGCGAGGCTTTGTCGGCACACCCTTCACCGCATTGCGCACTGCGCGCTCCAAGATCGTCGAGGATCTGCTGCGCATCGTCAGCGCGGTCGAGCTGCGCATAGGCGATAGCGAGGTCGCGATGTGCCATGATCATATCAGGGTCGTACTTGACGGCATTCTCAAGCGGCTTGCGCGCCTTCTTGGCGTTGCCGCCGCGCAGATATGAGACGCCAAGCAGATAATGCGCGTCGGCATTCTTGCGGGCCACCCGGGTCACTCGCCGAAAATGTTTCGCTGCCTTGTCGAATTTCGCTGCATCCAGCGCCTCCAGTCCCGACCGATATTCCTCGGCCGGGTCATAGCGCGAAGCGCTGGAGCTCGGAGCGCTCCCGCCACCTCCTCCGCCGCCTGCTGCCGTTGCCAGCGTGACCGGCGCGATTGCCATTGCTCCTGCGATCATCAGCGCCAGCTTCCGTCGGCTGTCGAAACGGGGGTGTTGCAAGCGCTTGGTCATGGCCAGTCTCCTCATCGCAATTGCGTCATCGCCAACATATCACGGTGTTGGCTGCTAGCATATCGCACGAAAGGACCGTTTGGTTCATTCATTCTGCTTATGGGAAACGCCCACTCGAATGTTGCCAATCCAAGGGGCCTGAAATAGGCCCGCCCGCACTCCGGGTCGCGGCCCGGAACGGATCAGGAGATTCTCATGCGAATGTCGAACTACGTCCTCCCGTTGCTGAGGGAGGATTCCAGCGATGCGCAGATTGCCAGCCACCAGTTGATGCTGCGCGCCGGTCTGGTGCGGCAGACCGCCTCGGGGATCTATGCCTGGATGCCGCTGGGCCTCAAATTGCTCGACAAGATCGGCGAGATCGTGCGCGAAGAGCAGAACCGCTCGGGCGCAATCGAGATGCTGATGCCGACCATCCAGCCGGCCGACCTGTGGCGCGAATCCGGGCGCTACGATGCCTATGGTCCAGAGATGCTGCGCATACGCGACCGGCACGATCGCGACCTGCTGTTCGGCCCGACCGCCGAGGAAGTCATCACTTCGCTGATGCGCGGCTCGATCAAGAGCTACCGCGATTTGCCGCGCACACTTTACAACGTTCAGTGGAAGTTCCGCGACGAAATCCGTCCGCGTTTTGGCGTGATGCGCGGTCGCGAGTTCCTGATGAAGGACGCCTATTCGTTCGATCTCGACATCGACAGCGCCCGCCACAGCTACAATCGCATGTATGTCGCCTATTTGCGCACCTTCGCGCGCATGGGCCTGCACGCGATCCCGACCAAGGCCGACCCCGGACCGATCGGCGGCGATATGAGCCACGAGTTCATACTGTTGGCGGACAATGGCGAGAGCGACGTCTTCTACCACGAAGAACTCGCGGCCGGAGCCGAGTTGCAGGTACCCGACTTTTCCGACCCGGATGCGATCGACGCTTTCGTCGCTGAACGAACGAAGCTCTATGCAGCCACTGATGAAATGCACGACACGGCGGTCGAGGCGGAGCTGGGCGACAAGCTGCGCACTGCGCGGGGGATAGAAGTCGGCCACATCTTCTATTTCGGCACCAAATATTCGGAATCGATGGGACTCAAGGTGCAGGGCCCCGATGGCGAACTGGTGGCCCCGCAGATGGGCAGTTACGGGATCGGCGTCTCCCGCCTGGTCGGCGCGATCATCGAAGCGAGCCACGACGACAACGGAATTGTTTGGCCCGAAGCGGTCGCGCCATTCAAGGTGGGCATCATCAACATCCGGGCCAGCGATGAGGCCTGCAGCGCGATGGCCGAGGACATCTATCGACGATTGACCGCAGCCGGGGTCGAAGTGCTCTACGACGACCGCGACGAACGCGGCGGCGCGAAGTTCGCGGCGATGGATCTGATCGGCCTGCCATGGCAGGTGATCATCGGCCCCAAAGGCGTCGAGCGCGGCGTGGTCGAGCTCAAATCACGCGCCAGCGGGGAGCGGGAAGACCTTCCACCGGAGGCGGTTATTGCGAAGTTGTCATAGAGTTTGGGGAGGGGTGGGTCTGGATCCATCATCCCACCCCCGTTCCCAAGTCCTATGGGATCGCCACGCAGAAATACGACATGCCCCGCAGAAACCCATCGCTGTCACCGACAAAAACAGGGACTGACACGCGAACGCTATCTTCAGTGTAGGAAAGCGACCATTCGCCGATCGCGTAGTGCAGGTTCACGGCATGGTCCTGATTCATGACATCAGAAAGAGCCAGGCTCACCACCGCCGATCTTGGCGCAAACGAGAATGGGATATCGAAGGTTACGTTATGCCAGCGCGAACCTTGCAGATTTAGCCCGACAATGCCCGAAACGAAGTTGGGTAATCCGCTGGTCGCATCGTTTGATCGGATTTCTGG
>CAZJZO010000002.1:62158-84326 GCA_964550495.1 uncultured Porphyrobacter sp.
CTGGAGCATCGAAGCGGCAGGAAAGAGCGAAACGCTAAGCTTGCTCAAGTTGTATGCGACCATTTCTGCGAACTCGATCGACCCTGTCACTGCGAGAGCGAACGAACTCCTAAACTATCTAGGCTCGGTCGGCACGGACAATGAAGGGCGATACAACGCCGCTCTGTCGTTCATTGCAAGCATGAAGCCACGGGATCAGAGGGAGGCGCTTGTACTCATGTAGATGTATTGCACCCACGACGCGGCCATTTGGGCGCGCCTAGCGGCAATCAGAACGCCAGAATGCACGGCGGTTATTCGGCTAAGACCCTGGAGACGGTGCGATACTTGAAGGGAATGGCGCGGCTGGTTTCAAACCTAGGAGCAGAACTTCTGCTTACGACCCAATTTCGGACACAGTCGCTCGACGAATTACGGCAGCAACAATCCTGATGACGATCAATCTCAGCGGTGCATTCAATTTTGCAGACTTGACTCCTGCGCACTAATCTTGATGTTTGATGTCGAAATCAGGGGTCTTATCTATGCGTCGTGTCCATCTCTTAGCGGGTGTGGTGCTTGCTCTATTTCCTGTTAGCCTTACGCATAGTCAGAATCCGACGAAGACTTACACCTATGATGAACTGGGACGGCTCATCAAAGTCGAGATCGCCAATGGCTCGCAAGACGGCGAGCAACGCGACTACACTTACGACGATTCGGACAATCGAACCAACGTCAATTCGACCGGGGCAACTGGCGGGCCGCCGCCCACTTCTTGCGCGCTCAGTTCAGTCGGATGGACCACCGTGCAGGGCTCCTATGGCATCGCCCGAGTGTTCCCGCCGACGCCGGCAGGGTGCGGTTTTCCGGTAACTCTGAACTTCACCATCTCCGTCGAAAGCGGTCAAGTGACCGCACAAGAGCTCCAGGCGATTCAGGCATCGGCATTTTGGATCGGTGGCAACACCATGCAAGCCACCGATTTTGCGAAGTCGATGGCGATGGGACCGGCCGCGACCGATGTGAGTACCACTGCCCCTTATGTCTTGCGGGTGACCTGGAGCGCGACTTCCGGGAATGCGACTTTTGATTCGCCGGGGCCGCCATACGCTCTCGTAACTGTCGAACCCAACTGAGGAGTCCGGAGTGCTTGGAAATCCCAGAAACTCGGCAACGCTTCTGACATCGCTCTGCGCGACGATCCTGCTCTCCGCGTCCGCCACCGTTGCGTTCGGGCAGGAGCGGGGTCCGGGCGACCAGAACCGGAGTTCGGCTTACATCTGCATGATGCGGGTCGGACCGGATGCAGGTGGCGCGAGCATAACCCGGATCAAGGTTCCTCTGGAGGACGAGCAGTGGCTTACAGGCAGGGGCTTCCGCCGCATTGGTTGTGGCACCAAGGCGGAGAAGTGGCTGCGCACAATCGGACCTTCGATGTGCGCGGTGACGGACATCACCGACCCCGCGTTCTTGTCGGATTTCAGGAACTGGCACGGACTGTCGCCGGCCGAAATCTGCTCACTGTCATCCAAGTTGCCGGCAGCCTAGCCGT
Organism: uncultured Porphyrobacter sp.; assembly: GCA_964550495.1. GTDB lineage: Bacteria > Pseudomonadota > Alphaproteobacteria > Sphingomonadales > Sphingomonadaceae > Erythrobacter. The sequence continues at coordinate 63,693 of CAZJZO010000002.1, forward strand.
GTCGATGAGGTCCCGATTTAACGGTTGGCCCCATGTTTCAGAAGACCGGATGCCACATCGGGTCCGGCAATGCCGACCGCAGTTCGCGGACGCGCAAGGGAACGCAGGACGATCGATGGATGCGACAAGAGGAAATGCGCCGGATATCTCAGGGGCGGACGGATCGAAGCGAGGGGAATGGATTGATGAATAGCGGTCGTGTCCGGTTGCTTGGCAAAGTCGGCAGGGCGCTGCTGCTTTGCAGCGCTGCATACTCCGGTGCAGCTCACGCGAACAGCGAACGCGCCAATCATCTGGCTGAAGGGGATCTCGTTTCTCCAAGTGCGGCATGGGCTCATTATGGAACGGGGACTCAGCACACCGATACAATCCCCGATACCTGGCGCGATTCTGACGAGGTTGTGGCCCTCGCGCGCGGTTTCGGTTCCGATGAACCAGCCATTTCGAATGACCAATATGCCGAGCGCGTCCTTCGCAGTCTGAAATCGAACATCGAAACCGAATTTCGATTCGAGCTCGGCAAGGGCGGCCGGATGGCTTGGATCGATCAGTCAGGAACTGCGTTCGACCAAGCCGAGCTGATGGACACCTTGCTGGAAAAGAAGGGCATCTCCAGTCAGATCAGGGTCGGCACTATCACTCTGAATTCACAGGAGTTCGGCGCCTGGACGGGATTGGCGCACTCCGTCAACGAGGCGAATCAGACCTTTGCCGTGGAAGCAAGAGCAGCGTGCGAGTTTCTGGCATCTGGAGGTATTCCGGGCACCGTCAACGGTTCGACCAACTGTGCGGGGCTATCAGGTGCACTCAACAATGTGACCCTCGGCCACGTCTGGGTGTACGCAAACGGCAAGTCGTACGATCCGGCCTACAAGGTCCGCGAATTCTACGAAGGCACGGACATCGCCACGGCCGCCGGCTGTGGGACCGAAGCCAGTTCCACTTGTGGGTCGCAGACGACGGCTTCGGCGATGAGCGGCGCTACCCAAAGCACATTGGCCGGGAGCCCCACCATCCAGAATGTGAATGTGAGTTCGCTCACGTCGCAAATGAACAGCCTGGCGACCAACGTCGAGAATACGATCAAGACCAATGCGCCTGAAGCCACCCTGGTGGAGTTCACCGGCGGTTCCGAGCTTCATGACAAGCAGGATACGACGGTCGCTGCGGCGCTGCCCTATCCGTCCTCGGTGCAACAGGCGCTTACCGGGGAGATACCCAACCAATACCGGGTCAAGCTGCGGTTCCGCTACCAGACGATGGACAGAACGTTCTATTTGGATGAGCTGGATGTAAGCGGGATTGAATGGACCGGCCCGGCCTATCCCCCACCAGGAACAGGGCCTGCGTATAGCGCGCAACTGCGAATAGCGGGGGTGGAGATTGCCTCTGCCCCGACCTGCGGGGCCGGCCCAACTCAGGCCGGGCCCGGCTGCAACTACGGTAACTTCAACGATTGGCAGCTCGACGTTACGCACCAATACGCCGACACCGATCTCGGCGATGAGTACATTCGCCAGAGCGCAAAATATCTTGGTGGATTCACGGTTGTCGTGAGCCCGGGCGAAGTTTCGCAAAGCCGTTCCTTCTACAGCGAGCAATACGCAAAGCAGCTAAACAAGGAAGCTTCTGAGATTCCGCTATATTTTGTGTCAGGGAGATCGGTTGGCAAGGTTGCAGCCAATGCCACCACCATCTCCGACATACTGGCGAGACAAAGCCTCGCTTCACGGGGGCTTTCAAGCGCACTCGACGCGCGGCTCACGAGACACCATCGAGTGATCTCCGCCGAAGCGACATTCGCAAGCGCCAATGCAATGTCGAGTACCGGCGCAACCGCAGTCACCCCCTATCAGTTCTCCAGCTCCGAACGCGATGCGGTCTTTCACACTTTGAATACGCTGGATGCGATTGCGGAAGACACTCTTTCCAATCTGATGCTTCGCTTCACCGTGCCTTCGACGATGAAATGGATGAACCAGAACAGCATTCGATTTGCCGAAGTCGCGCCATCCGGAGTCTCCTCCATCATCGCACAGCTCGACGATTACGAGACGGCCAACATCTCCGGCCTGCAATGGGCCGGCAACAACGGCTTCACAACCATTCTGCCCATCGATGGCGAGCCGCCCTGCAAGTTTTCGCTCACCCTGGACAGCGCTACGACGCAGGCTTGCCCCAAAGCGCAAGATGCCCCTTCGTTCATCTTCAAGAGCGACGGAGGAGCGCACCTGGTGGGCGCGCGTTTCAAGGGATCGGATTACTTCAAAAGCCCGGAATCATCCAACGAGGAAGAAGACTTCAGTTTCACGCAGGCGAAGTATGTCGATCTCGACAATGGAATTGGAACTTTCGTCCTTCGTCCGCCAGCGGACATCTCAACCGGCACCGGCGAATTTCCAGCCCGTCTGTCATTGAGCAGAACCTATGACAGCAGCACCAGACAGAACGAGGTTTTCCGCCAGCATGTGATTTTCGGCGCCGATGCCAAATTCCAGAACTATTACAACGCACCCGGCGTCAACTACATGCAGAATGTCGGTCAAATCGGCGGCGGATGGTCGCACAACCTGCAAGGCATCGCCTATGTCGGGACGGACCATAGCGTTTCGTTCGGGCAGGTCGCCGCGCTACAGGCGGCACCATATCTGGCTTCGATGCTCGTGATTCGCGATCAGTTCGACGCCGCAAATTTCTCGAACAAGCTAAGCAGCATATTCGTGATGGACTGGCTCGGCGAACAGATCTTCCACAAGGCCGTTACCGTCGAAGTGCCGGAGAGCGGCACCGAGACCTTCATCCAGCTACCCTCCGGACAATATGCCGGCCCGCCAAACACAAGCTCGAGACTATCGGTATCGGGAAGCTATGTCGGGCCACGGCCCTTACGTGATCTTGGGTCCGGTCAATTCGGTTATGTCGGTCTGACGATCACATATGAAAATGGCGCTGGCGATCAATTGAACTTCAGCGAAAGTTCGGGTTATTTCCATGGCACCGATGCCTTCCTCACTTCTTGGACATCGGCATCAGGACTGCGGGCCAATTACACTTGGAACAATCAACCGGAAGAGGATTTTCCGGAATACCTGTATCAGGGGGAGCCGGGGTACCTGACGTCGATTGGCAATAGCCTTGGCCGATCTCTAACCCTTGATGTCGCCCAAATCACACCCAGCGCACCGCCACCAGCATCGAACAGTGCTTGGATCGATCAACGCTGGCTGTTGAATAGCGTCACGGACGAAAACGGTCGCACCGTCTCATATACCAGATCAGATTGCGGATCGGCGCCGCTGTCTTTCTTTGACATCCCACTGATCATCCTGTGCGACACGATGGAAGTGGAACTGCCCGATCAAACGGTGCTCAAATATACCTACGAACCGGGGACCGATTCCCCCGATCACGATCTTGTGCAACACGCTCCGACCGCGCTGCGGCGATTGTTCACCAGTCGAGATCTGGTGAATCCGTTTCAGACGTTCCGCTTCGATGAGCTTTACCGGGTCAGCGAGGTCGAAGACGCGACGGGGATTGTCACCAGGATTCTGCCAGGGTCGGTCGGCGGCGAGCAGTTCAAGGAAGGCCTATCAATCGATGCGCTTGGCAACGTCACAACCCAGAGATTCGATGCAAACAATCGCTTGACGGAGCAAATCGATCCTCTCGGTCGCGTTTCGGAGAACCAATACAGCGAAGCAGGCCTGCTGCTGCGCGAAATCATGCCCGAAGGCAATGCGACAGAATATACCTACGATGTACGCGGTAACCGCTTGACCACCTGCCAGATTGCCAAGGGGCGCGTGACCTGGACGGCGCTTTCAAATCCTGACGCCCCGCAATGCGATGCCGCGCTGGGCGATCTCGTCGCACAAGTCTTCTACATCGGGGGGACAACTCTCCAGCCGGACCAATGCACAAACCAGCGCACGTGCAACAAGCCAAGCCACATGATCGATCCGCGCGGTTTTCGCACCAACTACACCTGGTCCAGTGTTCACGGCGGAATTCTGTCCGAACAATCGGGCCTGAACTCTTCCGGTGCGTGTACCTTGGCGGGCGGCGTCTGCCCGGAAACGACCTATCAGTATTCCGCATTCACCGGAACGGACGGCGCCAACTTCTACCTGCCGACAGCGATGACCGAAAAGATCGACGCGACCTCGAGCGTAACGACGCGTTACGAATATGACGCGGCGAACAAGTTCGTCCTCAAGGCCCGTATTGTCGACGATGGCGCCACAGAGCTTCGCACATGCTTCGGATACGACGCGGTCGGGAACATGATCAGCCAGACCGAGCCGAAAGGAACAGGGGGGATCTGCCCATGATCCGCCTGACTTCCATTCACCGAGGGCTCGTCCGCGCGATTCATCCTGCTGTCGTTGGACTGATTGCGGTTGCATTCGTGTCCGTTTTGCTGCCGACGAGTGCGTCAGCGCAGACGAGTGCGTCGGACTACACGTCGGGAATCCGCTACGATGAATTGCGCCGACCGACAGGCGAGATATCTCCCGATCCCGACGGATCGGGCTCCATCAATTTTGCGGCCACACGCACCACCTATGACGGCAGCGGCAACGTCATCAAACGCGAGTCGGGCGAACTTGCCAGCTGGCAGAGCGAGAATATTCATCCCGAAAACTGGACCGGGTTCACCGTCTTTCTGACCACCGAGATAACTCGGGATGCGATGGGACGTGTGCTCATGGAAGTGGTGCGGGGTGACGATCTGGAGATCGCTTCGCTTACCCAGTTCAGCTATGATGCGGTGGGAAGACTTGAATGCACGGCCGTTCGCATGAACCCGGACGCCTTTGCCACCTTACCGAACAGCGCCTGCGATCTGGGAGTCGAAGGAGCACACGGCAAAGACAGGATCACCAAGAACACCTACGATGCAGCCGGACAGGTGACCCATATCCGAAGGGCTTTCGGCGTTGTCGGCCTCGAGAGAGTCGACGCGACCTACACTTACACTTCCAACGGTCAGATCGCGAGCATGACCGATGCCCGCAACTTCAAGGCCTTGATGGTCTATGACGGTTTCGATCGGCAAACCTTTTGGCATTTCCCCGACCCGAACTCGACGAACCAACACAATCCCAGCGACTACGAGCAATACAGCTACGACAAGAACGGCAACCGCCTCTCGCTAAGAAAGCGTGATGGGTCGACCATCTTCTACCAGTATGACGCGCTCAATCGGATGACCAAGAAGACCATCCCCGATCGTGGGGATCTGGGCTCCATCCACGAGCGCAACGTTGTCTATGAATACGATCTAAGGGGATTGCAGACGGTCGCAGGGTTTGAAGGCACAGCGGAAGAAATCGAAGTCCAGTTCGATGGATTTGGTCGACCTGCATTCAGCCAGACGACGATGGGGGGCACCGCGCATGCCAAATCGCTCACACACGGCTACGACGCCAATGGCAACCGCACGAGCGTAACGTTTGGATCGGCCACCAACGGGACAATCTTGTACACTTATGATGGTGTCAATCGACCCGATCAGATCAAAGACCCTGATGGCAAAGTCCTCGTCGACTTCGGCTTCAACGAGCGCGACGAACTTACGCAGGCAACGAGATTTTCCTTGGCGCCTGATCAGTCATGGACCTACGATCCGGTCGGCCGCATGGCCTCCAGCACGATCGAAGGACCCGGAACTGCGATCGACGTCACCTGGTCCTACACCTACAATTCGGCCTCCCAAATTCTCACAGAAGAGCGGACCAACGACGCATACAGCTGGGACGGCGCGGCGAATGCGAACACGCAATACACCGTTAACGGTCTAAACCAATACACATCAGTGGGCAGCTCGGGCTTCTCCTACGATCAGAACGGCAACCTGACCGACGATGGTACGTGGACCTATCTCTACGATGTCGAGAATCGCCTCGTGGAAATGCGGCACAAGGGGACCGCTCTGGGCTGCAGCCCCAACGATATTGCAGCGGAGCTATACTACGATCCGCTAGGACGGTTGTATCAGAGCATGAACTACTCCTGCGGCACGCTGACAGGGAGCCGTCGCTACCACTATGATGGCGACGCGCTGGTCGAGGAATACGACCTGGCTGACGTTATTCTCGCGCGGCACGTCCACGGCCCGGCGGCAGGCCTCGATGATCCACTGGTAAGCTATGAAAATCAGTATCTAACGTCCGGCTCGGCAATATTCTTGCAGCGCGATACGCGAGGCTCAATTGTCTACCGCTCCAACGAGAATAACGGCCAGCTGACGATCAACACCTATGACGAGTACGGCCAGCCGGGCAGCACCAATTACGGGCGGTTCCAGTATACCGGGCAGTCATGGCTCCCTGAGCTGGGGATGTACTACTACAAGGCCCGCATCTACTCGCCTCGCCTCGGCCGGTTCCTGCAGACCGATCCGATTGGGTACGAGGACCAGTTCAACCTCTATGCTTATGTTGGGAACGACCCGGTTAACTTAGTCGATCCCACCGGGCTGAAGATTCACGTAGCCGACGAAGAACTTCGACCTGTCATTGCCGAACAAATCAACTCCCTTTCAAAAGGCAAGTATGAGTTTGACGAGGATGGGAATCTGCAAAAGGTGTCTGATGACGGTGGAGATGGGAAAAGTGATTTCTACAATGAATCGCTAGATGCAGCGATTGCCCATGACTCAACCATTTCTATTGCCTATGGAGAAGAGGTGACCACCGGTTCTGGCGTTGTTCAAAACATTCAAGAACGAGGCGGCGGCGTGAGCCAGGGGGTGCCAGGTGGAAATCAGAGCATCGTGCTCACTGGTCGGTCGTTCACACTGACATGGACAAGTGGTGACGATTTGGAATCGTTCAAACTCGAATCTATGGACTTGTCCCCAGCGGACATTCTTATGCATGAGTTGGTTGGTGAAGCTATTCCGAAGATGACAATTGCTCCCGCTCGAAGGCCTGCCAACGCGGTGACTTATGAAAATCAGGTTCGCATCCAAAACAATATGCCAGTGAGGCCATTGTTTACCCATCCGTAGTCGGAGAGAATTGACTTGGATATCCTAGCGCGAATTTTGGCTTTGTCACTTCTTGTTGCATGCCCGGCGAGCGCTTCAGTGGTTGCAAATTTGTCATTCGAAGAGTTGGTGAAGAGATCTGATGTTGTTGTAATTGCGACCAAAATCAGTTCCGAATGGCGGAGATTTCGGCTACACAACGATATCGCCCGCGATCTGGAAGTTATCACGTTGCAAGTGAAAAACCCTCTCAAGGGTGATGTAGAGTCATCGATAAAGTTCCTTCCAAAAAACGGGGTCTACGAGCTCGACGTTGATTGCTGCAAGGCAGGCAAGAATTACATATTTTTGCTTCGTACAGCTGATGGAATTCACTTCGAATCTGTGAATGGCAAGTATGGTGTCATCGAAATCGGCGAGTGAATTGTCCGACTAAAAATTCGAATTCTATGCGTCAAATGAATGGTTAGAGGCCTTGGCAGTCAGCCCGGGTCGCTCAAGTTCAGTTTTCGGTCTCAACAGAGCTTTCACCTCCTGCGCAGCGAAGCCCCGGCATAAGGATCGTAGTCCGCCGGTGGTAGATCTTCTCTCGGCATTGCGGCTGGTGCTTCGGGAGCCACAACGACCGCCACCGGTCGATCCTCGAAGGTGCCCATCAACCCTGTTGCAATCACAGGCGCGCCGAGCAGCACGAAACACCCCAGCACCACACGGATACCCAAGCGCAGCGGCCAGCGTCCGGTCAGCATCTGGAACCCAACAAACGCCACCGCCAGCACGCATAGCCCAACCGCGATGGGTCCGAACAGCACGCCGTTGATCCACTCCAGCGATAACGCAATCGGCGATGTTCCCGAGGGTTCGAGCGGGTTCGTCTGCAATCCGGCGCTCATTGTTCCACCGTAGAGAAATCGAGGTCGCGCGCGACGAGTACCGATACACTGGTCCCATGCCTGACCCTGAGGGTCGGCTGGATGCGTTCTGGCTCGCTCTTGCGCACATTCTGCGTGCTTCCCGGCAGCGCCACAATCACTCTGTCGGTTGCCTGAGTCACCGCCAATCCCACGCCAGTATCAAGCACGGCCGGGTTGACAGTGCCTTGTGGGGTGGTCAGTGATGGATTGGTGAGCTTGCCAGCCTGACAACGATCGACACCACGAGCCGATATGTCTGACAAGACCTGCGGTGTTGGCAACGGCTGACTCTCGAACACCACTCTGGGCGACCCAGGCTCCGACCTCGGCAGTGTGGGAACCGTTTCAAGCGCTGGTCGAGCTGGTTCGCTTGGCTGCAATGAAGGGATTTGGAGTGGCACTGCTGGTCGCAATGATGCAGTAGGCTCTGCAACGGATGGTTGCTTGAGGCGCGGCAACAGTCGAGCTGAAAATCGCTCGGGAGGATGCAGGGGTGGCGGGGCAGTAATCTGCGCACCATTGGCTTGTGCGGGATGAAAAACCGATAAGACGCCACCCTGTTCACGAGAAGAATCGAGCGCGTTGAACAGGGCGGCTCCGCCAACGAGCAGGACGCCAAGAAAGATCCACACGCTCCAATTGTCGGAGGATCCGGTGGCAAACATCGGCCGGCCATCCTGCGGCTTGCGCGGCGGGGGCGGAGCTTCGACTTCTTCAGCCTCTTCTACTGGTTCGACCTCTTCCATTTACGCGGACGGTTTTCCAATCGATGTCGATCTTTCGCCAAGTTGTTTAGACTAGCCCAAGCCGATCGAAAAGGAAGATCGCTTCAGTGCCTCACCATAATCCGGCCTCTTGAATTGCTCTTAGTAGGTCGCGAAATGCTAGCTTTGACGAAGGCGGTTAATGTCCGCTTCCACTCCCCACAAGCAGTCACTGGGTCGCGCAAACCAGCACCCCTAAAGCGGTCATTTATTGCAAGGCGACGGGCAGAAAATCTCGCGTGCCAGCCGTACGAGGCTCGCGCGCGTGCAGGATACCGAAGCCCGAGGGAAGGACACTGGGGCGACTGACTAAGGCCTAACTTGCAAGCCGAGCCTGTTGAATGCCCCTTTGGTTCTTGGCCACGTCAGCACAATCCGAGCGTCCCTGGATGGGCCTGAATAGTCAATGGCATGGGGGCGGCGTCTTTGTGCCATTATCGCTTGGTGATTTGTGGGAAGATTTGGGTGAATGACTGTCGTTTCAAACCGCAAGGGACCGAACTGCACCTGCACGCCTACACAGGTATCTGTTTCGGCATCTATGAGCGGCGCAACTCCTATGTCGCTTCGAGGGATAAGCCCCACATTCTGCGTCACATACATCCCGCCGTTCGGTGCCAGTGTTCCTTCGGTCAGGTATCCAGCAATCTCGGTTTCAGGGAAGCAACAGGTGTCGCGCACGCGACTACCATTCGCCGCAGCAATGCCTCCGAAGTATATGCCCGCCATCAACTTATACATCCACAATTCAAGTGCATGGCCGCTTACCAGGTGATGCGCAATTCTGCCTTCGTGGCGCTGGTTGACGGCATAGTCGGCTGCGGCGACCAGTGAATCAAAGGTATGGCCCGCCAATCGGTCAAGTGGCGAAAGCGCGTTGTTGTGGCGGCTACAAAGGATGTTGGCGACAAGCGAGCTTGCGGGGAGAAATTTCTCATCTCCCATTTCTTGCCAAGGCATCCCGCTGACTCGAAGCCTCGTGAAATTTCGGAGTATGTTTTCGGATATGTAGTGCTCTCGGCTCATCTGCCTTGAGCAGTCAGCTGTACACTTCAGATAGCACCTAGGGTGTGAGTATTCGGTCTTCGGACTTGGAGGCATCAAGCTGGGCACGGCAATACGAGGCATCTGCCCGACGCCCATCCGGCAACAGTCCCCAAAGTTGCTATTCGAGCCGCAGGGACAGTTGTCCGTCGCGCCCCATGGTATCCGGAACTTTGTAGGGTTCACTCTCGGCATTCGCGTTGGATAGGAAAAAGGTTCCGTCGAAGCGAGGCCCCAGAATAGACCATTCTCAAACCCCGGATTTCCGTACGCATTCCATGCGCAAGAAATCAATTTTTTATAGGTCTTTGAAATAATGGCGCACCCGACAGGATTCGAACCTGTGACCTCTGCCTTCGGAGGGCAGCGCTCTATCCAGCTGAGCTACGGGTGCATTGTGACGCAGTCGTCCGGACGCGGCATGTGCGTCCGGAGCGGCGCTTAGCAAGCCTCTGGTGACTGCGCCAGCCCTTTGGCGTGTGAATTCGGGTTTGCCGCGATATCCTGCGCCGGCCTTAACCATTCGGCAACCGCCTCGGCCTAGCTACCATTGGGTTATGTCCGCGCTCTCTCCCGATCAAGCTCGTGCCATGCGCGAGACCGTACAAGAGGCCGGAAGCCCGTCGACCTCGCTCACGGAGAAGTGGCAGGGCTTGCATGCTCAGGCTGAAGAGCTTGCTCGCCTCGCGGCAATTTCGGCTGAGACCTTCGGTATGAATCTACAGGCGTTTCCCGCGCGGATCGCGAAAGCCACAGAATGGCAGCGCGAACTGGCGTGGCAAGGGATCGAAGATATCGATGCTGTGATGCGACCCGGGCTGGAAGCGCTTCGCACCATCACGGCCCGGGGACAGGATACCAGCGCACCCGCGCTTGCACTCTGGCGCGAATTCTACGCGGCACGCAACGCCGTGCTGGCCATCGCCGACTGACGATCGACGGGTTCGCCCGGGAGAACCGACCGTCCGCGCGTGAACGCCACCGAGCGCTTGACTGTGTTCGCACTATGTTCCAGCATCGCTGCATGACTGACAACGCGCCCGACGCACTTGATTCGCCCCGTATCGGGGCGGCCGACGTTGCACGCGGGGTGATGCGACTGTTCGCCCGCAACGATATCTGGTGCATCCCCGAAATGCCGCTGAAGAATGGACGCCGCGCGGACCTGATGGGGGTCGACGGCAAGGGACTAATCGTAGTGGTCGAGATCAAGGTGGCGCGCTCGGATCTGCTGGGAGACGCCAAGTGGCCGGACTATCTCGATTTCTGCGACCGATTTTTCTGGGCGATCCCGCCGGGGCTCGATCGCAGCCCGCTGGAAACCGATGCGTACCAGCCGCAGGATTGCGGGGTCATCGTCGCTGACGGATATGATGCCGAGATCGTCCGACATGCCCCGCTCGCCGCTCTGGCTCCGGCTCGGCGCAAGGCCCAGATCGAACGATTGGCACGCGCTGCCATGCGGCGGCACACCGCGCTGCTCGATCCGCACTGCGCCGAGATTGACGGGCGAGGATAGACGCGCTCGAACATTGCGCTCTTTTGTTGCCGGCAAGAGTGCGACATAAGGCCGTCGATGTTCAGTCCCGATCTTCCGCTGTGGCTTGCCTTTCTGGTGACCGGAACGGCGATGACGGTGATGGTGGCGATCCGATATTTCCTGTCGAGCGGGCTGTTTGCATGGGCCACCTTGCGGTTGCGGCCGGGCCTGTATGACGGGTTGGGAGACCAGATCGGCAGGGAGATCCGCTGGTCGCTGATCGCGGCAATGTTCTACGGCGCACCGACCGGCTTGATTTTCTGGGGCTGGAGACACCACGGGTGGAGCCTGATCTACACCGATATTGCCGCCTATCCGCTGTGGTATGTGCCGCTGTCGATTTTCATTTACCTGTTCGTACAGGACACGTGGTTCTACTGGACCCATCGGGCGATGCACCGACCCCAGCTGTTTCGGATCGCGCACGCAGTCCATCATCAAAGCCGCCCGCCAACCGCCTGGACGGCGATGAGCTTCCATCCCATCGAGTCGGTGTTGGGCGCAATTGTCATTCCCGTCCTGGTCTTTGTGGTTCCGATCCACCTCGCCGCGCTCGGTGTGGTGCTGGCGATCGCAACGATCATGGGGGTGACCAACCACATGGGATGGGAAATCTTCCCGCGCTGGCTTGTTCATTCTCCATTGGGGAACTGGCTGATAACCGCCAGCCATCACGAGCGGCATCACGAGGAGTATCGATGCAATTTCGGGCTGTATTTTCGTTTCTGGGATCGCGTCTGCGGAACCGATCGGGGGTTTTCGCGGCGGATCGTCGAGCAGGCAGGGCACGCCACATGAATGCTGTCAGACTTCTCGTCGGCGGAATCCTGGCCGGCACCGCCATCCCGGCCGCCGCCAGCGAGGTCGTGATCACCGTTACCAATCTGCGCTCGAGCGAAGGCGTTGTCCGCGCCTGTATGACCACCAACAAGGATGTGTTCCCACGCTGCCGCAAGGATCCGGCTTCGCACCGCACGGTTGTGCCTGCCGGCAAGACCGTCACGATCCGCTTCACCGGAGTTGAACCGGGCGACTATGCGATCGCGCTGCTGCATGACGAGAACGACAACGGCAAAGCCGACCGCACGCTTGGGATGATTCCGCGCGAAGGATATGGCTTCTCGCGCGATGCCAAAGTCCGGATGGGTCCGCCGAAGTTTCGTGACGCTGTCTTCAAACACGGCTCCGACAAGCAGAACCTCACCATCAAGATGCGCTATTTCTGACGTCAGAATTGGTGCTCAAGCCACGGCTGAGTGACGTCATCGCTTCCACTTGCGCCGAGGGGCGGCGCAGCCCAACTCGCGTCCGGCCAACTTTCCAGCGCAACTTAACGGTATGTTTACCACGTAGGCCCAGAACCGCTCCGATAACCGGTCGAACAAGGGGCATTAGTGGCCATGGACACGTTGCGGGGCGCATTTGAAACCAGTGACGATGCGGGTGACAACCGCGATTGGGATGCGCAGGAAGAAGAGGCAGCGCGCCAGCTGCCGCCGGAATCGATCGGCCAGGACGAGCGCCGGATGCAAGTGCGCGCCTACAATCATTGGGCGAGCCTGCTGGGCGACCGCAGTTACCCTTCGATCGAAGATCTCGAACCCCATAACCTCCCCGATTTCGGCCCCAATTCGGTCTTGCTCGATTTCTCTGCCGGAATCGAAGATCCGGTGGTGCAGTATCTCGGCGACAAGCTGGGCGAAGAATGCGGGGCCGACGGGCCGATCGCACGCCTTTCCGACGTCCCACCACGCTCGCTGCTGAGCCGCATCACCGATCATTACATGCAGATTCTCGCCAATCAGGCGCCGATCGGTTTCGAAGCCGAGTTCGTCAATCAGCGCGGCTCCTCGATCCTCTATCGCGGGATCCTGCTGCCTTATTCCAGCGACGACGACACGATCGATTTCATCTATGGCGTCATCAATTGGAAAGAGATGGCCGATCAGGCCACTGCCGACGAGCTGTTGCTCGAAATCGACCAGGCGCTCGAAGTCGACGAGGCGGTCGAAGACGAGGACGAGCCTCACAAGCACCATGCCGACCCAGTCACCGACTGGGCGGATTCTCCGCTTGCCGATATCGATATGGGCACATCCGGCGAAGAGGCCGATGACGGCGAAGACAGCTTCGAAGACAATATCGCTCCGTTCGTCGAAGGTTATGGTGAGGATGAGGTCGCTGATGATCTGCCGCTGCCAGACTTCGGCAAGTATCAGCTCGACGATCCCGAACTGGACGACGATGAAGAAGACGGCGAAGACGCCGGCTACAGCTTTGCTTCGCTAAGCGACTATATCGAAGCCCCGACCAAAAAGGCGCTCGATCTCGACAGCGGTGACTTTGAAACGCCAGAGTTCGTATCCGAGCCCGAGCCGGAAGAATCGGAAAGCGAAAGTGTTCCGGTCGCAGAGATTCCGGTCGAGCCGATCGACGAAGCGGCTGAGACTTTTGCCGAATTGCCCGAAGATGCCGGCCTCTACGATTGTCTCGCAGCCGCACGCGAACTCGCGCAGACTGCTCGTGCATCCGAAGATCGCAGCCGCCAGGCACTGTATGCTGCGGTTGGCCGCGCCTACGACTTTTCGATCGCGGCCGACGCCGAGCCCGAAGAATATCGCGAACTGATCGAAGAAAGCGGCCTGAGCGTCCAGGAACGCGCGCCCATGACTCCGGTGGTCAAGCTCGTCTTCGGCAGCGACTACGACAAGACCCGCCTGACCGAATACGCCGCCGTGCTGAGCCACGCGCACCGGATCGGGCTCGAGCGTGGATCGCTCGCGCAGTATCTCGCTGATGCCGATGGCGGCCTTAAAGGCGTGGTCAAGGCCGAGCGCCGTCTGCGTCGCGAAGAGAGCGGCAAGATCGTCGAGCCCGAAAACGCGGTCCGCCACGCTTTGGCTCAGAAGCTTCGCGAGCTTGAGGCGCTCACTCTGGAAGCCCTTGCCGCTGACGGTCCGGAATTCGGGCTGGTCATGGTTCGACGTGACGGAAGTGGCACGGTCGAAATGATCGGTGAAGTGCCCGAAGATATTGCGCTGGTTGAGCGCGCGGCGCGCAAGCTGGTCGGCTAGACTATCGCGAGGCCCACCACAGCGGTGCTTGGCCTTCCCGCAGAACCCGGCTACCCAACGGGCGATGCTGTTCGGTCGTACTCCCTTGCGTGTGGAACCCTTCTTCGGATTTCGTGGCGAGCAGCAACTTACGCTGACAGCGCGGGCGCTGCGTTCGAGCGAGCCCGTCTTCGCCAATCGCAGCTTTGTTCGCAGACTGAGAACCATGCTGGGCCAATATGCCTCGCACGAAGTTCCCGGCGTCTCGGTTGAGCTGGAATATGAGCCGGAATCGGCAACGCCTGTCCGGCACAGTGTGGTTACCGACAAAGAGGGATTCGCCCGGTTCGAGCTTTCCTTTGCCAACCCTCGTTCGCACGCAACTCGCACGGCATGGGAGCGGGCGCGTTTGCGCTGGCAAGCCGAATCCGGCGACGATGCGGCCGGCGAGACGACGGCGCATATCCTCGCACCTGGCGCAGCGGCCGGGCTCGGAGTGATCTCGGATATCGACGACACGATCATGGAGACCGGGATCACCGGCAACTTGCGCGCCATTGTCCGCAATTGGAAACGGGTGATGGTGCAGATGCCGAGCGAGCGCATTCTGGTGCCGGGAGCTAAGGAGTTCTACGCGGCTTTGTGCGGCAACCGAGACGGAGAAGATCTCTCGACCGAAGAGATTGGCCCGCAGGCTCCTGAACGACCGATCTTCTACGTGTCTTCCAGCCCGTGGAACCTGTTTTCCTACCTTGTCGCGTTCAAGCGCGAACGCGAACTGCCGCTGGGTCCGATCATGCTGCGCGATTGGGGCTTCAATCGCTCCACGCTCGGCGCCGAAGGCCACGGGTCGCACAAACTGCAAGCCATCCGCCGGATTCTCGAACATTATGAGAGCCTGCGCTTCATCCTGGTCGGCGACGATACGCAACGGGATCTGATCGCGTTTGCCGAGATTGTCGCGCGTCACCCTCACCGTGTCGCGGCTGTTTTCGTGCGCTCCGTATCGCGACAGCCGGAAAGTGCCGAAAAGCGTCACGCTCGGCAGACGATCGAAGGCGCCGGAATCCCGTTCTGGACTGGCTCCGACTATGGCCCGGCTCGTGAGTTCCTGTATCAGATTGGGCTCGCTGCGGACGCGAGATCGGTCTCCCCACTTGCTGGAGGGCTGCCGTCTTGAGTCGCACCAAACCGAAAAGGATGACGCGCGTGATACTCTGGGCGATAGGTGGGTTGGTGCTGGTGATCGCGATCGGTGGTCTCGCCCTGCAATACGCCATCTCCAGCAATGGCCCCGCGGTGCTGACTGCTGTTGATCGGCTGATGGACGGCTCGGGCGATGCCCGGATCGAGGCAACCGTATCTGTTGGCGAACATCCCAAGCAGAAGGTCATCGTCTGGGGATCCGAAACGCGCGATCCTGCCGCCGATCCGCTTCCGGTGTTGCTGTTCGTCCATGGCGGCAGCTGGAACTGGGGCGACCCGGACTCATATGGATTTATTGGTCGCTCATTTGTACCAAAAGGGTTCATTGTCGTTCTTGCAGGCTACCGCTTGCACCCGGATGCGGTCTATCCGGCCATGCTGGAGGACACCGCCCGCGCCATTGCCTGGACCCGCGAGGAAATCTCCCAATATGGCGGAGATCCCGACCGCATAACGATCGCAGGACACTCAGCCGGCGCCTACAACGTCGTTCAGGTCGCGCTCGAGCGGCAATGGCTCGGCCGCCATGGAATGGCGGCGGACGATCTTGCCGGGGTAATCGGCCTGTCCGGCCCGTACGATTTCTACCCTTTCGACAGCGATTCAACCGTCGCTTCATTCGGCCAGGCCGAGAACCCCGAAGCGACCCAGCCGATCAATTATGTGCGCGCGGACGCCCCGCCCTTGCTGTTGCTGCACGGCGAAGCCGACGACTTGGTCAAAGTCCGCAACACCAACGAGTTGACCCGGCGGGTCGAAGCAATCGGCGGGACCGTAACCAAGCGGCTCTATCCCGCAATGGATCACAACGCGCCGCTCATCTCGCTCGCGGCGCCGTGGCGAAACAGCCGCGATGTCGACGATATTATTGCCGAATTCGCGCGTTCGGCTGCAGTTTCAGTTCCGGTTCAGGACGAAACGCGTTAATCCCCCGGCCATGCTAGCAGCTTCACCACAGCGCCTCGCCCTTTTGGGGGCCTATCTTCTCGCCTTTCTGGCGAGTCTGGCCTTCGCCTTTCAGCCGGTTGCCGCGCAATCGGTACTACGCGATGCCGAAACCGAAGCGCTGCTGCGCGATATGGCGGCGCCGCTGATCGAAGCGTCAGAACTTGAACCGGGCAATGTCGAAATCGTCCTGATCAACGACACATCGATCAACGCCTTCGTCGCCGGCGGGCAGGTGGTCTACATCCATGCTGGCCTGATCAACGCCGCCGAGACCGCCAATGAAGTGCAAGGCGTGATCGCGCACGAACTCGGCCACATCACCGCAGGCCATGTGGTCCGCTTCAACGAGCGCACCCGGCAGGCGAACGGCATCACCATCCTGTCCCTGCTGCTCGGCGTCGGCGCAGCGCTTGCCGGCGCGGGCGACGCAGCAATCGGCGCGCTCATGGCCGGTCAGCAGGCAGCGCTGGGCAGCTTCCTCGCATTCAACCGCAATCAGGAGGCCGCCACCGACCTTGCCGGCGCACGTTACCTTTCGGGTGCGGGCATTTCGGGCCGCGGATCGATCAAGTTCTTCGAGCGGCTGCGCAGCCTCGAAATCCGTCGCGGTTTCAGCCAGGCCGATGAAGCGGCCTACAGCCGCACTCACCCGCTCTCGGGAGACCGGATTGCGACTTTGCGCGAGGTCTACGAGAAGGATCCGGCCTGGGATGCGCCCGATGATCCCGAGCTGCAGGCGCGCTTCGAGCGAGTGCGGGCGAAATTGTACGGTTATCTCGCCGAACCGCACCGCACCCTGAATCTCTATCCCGAAAGCGATACCAGTGTCCCGGCGCGCTACGCCCGCGCCTACGCCTTCCACAAGGATGCGCAGATGAACAAGGCCATCGCCGAAACCGATGCCTTGCTCGCCATCAACCCCGACAACCCTTACTTCCTCGAACTCAAAGGCCAGGTTCTGCTCGAATCGGGACGGCCGCTGGAGGCGCTCGCTCCACTCCGCCGCGCCACCGAACTTACGCTCAACGAACCGCTGATTGCCTCGATGTTCGGACATGCGCTGATCGCAACCGAGGACGAGACCAATTATGCCGAGGCCGAGCGAGTGTTGCGCGCTGCGGTCGCTCGCGACCGCCTGAACCCGTTTGCATGGTACCAGCTCGGAGTAGTCTATGCCGAACGCGGCGATATTCCCCGGGCACGGCTCGCGAGCGCGGAACAGCAGGTGATGGCCCGACGCTATCCCGAGGCCTTGCGCAACGCTCAGGCGGCTGAAGCCGGACTGCCGCGCGGTACGCCGGACTGGATCAGGGCGCAGGATATCTCGCTGCAGGCCCGGGCCGAGCTGGAAGCGCTGCGAGACCGGCGCTAGGGTCGCATCTCCTTCGCAAACGGAATTTCTGCATGAACTCTTCGCTGCTCAACACGCTTTCCAACGTGATCATGGCGTTCGTCTTTGGATTCCTTGGCGCGGCGGTGTGGTCCTATTCGGGCCTCGCCGACAACCGCACCCAGAGCTTCCTGCTCAGCAACCCGGACATCCTGCCGCAAATGGCCCAGGCCTATCAGGACCAGGAAAATGCCAAGCGGCTCGCATCGATTGGTGACGATCTTTACGCCCCCTTCCCCGGCGCCGTAATCGGCAATCCCGAGGGCGGCAAAGTGCTGGTCGAATTCACCGACTACAATTGCCCCTATTGCGAAGCGAGCCTGGCCGATGTCGAGCGGCTTGTGGCAGCGGATCCCGATCTCAAGGTGGTCATTCGCGAATGGCCGATCTTCGAAGGCAGCGATCAAGCCGCCCGCATGGCGCTCGCCGCGGCCATGCAAGGCAAGTACCAAGCCTTCCACAAGGCGATGTTCGCCAACGGGCCGTCGACCCCGGAAAGCGTCGAAGCAGCGGCCGAGCAGGCCGGGCTCGACTTGGAACGCGCGCGTGCCGATGCGGCGTCCGACGCTGTGTCGATCGAGCTCGCGCGCAATATCACGCTTGCACAGTCGCTGGGTTTTGGCGGCACTCCGGCCTGGGTGACGCGCAACAGAGCGGTCGAAGGCGCGATCGGCTACGAAGGGCTTCAGGAAGCGCTTGAGAGCTCTGGCGAAGGAACCAGCGCGAATTCGAGCAGCTGATTTGCCGCAGCTGCACACCCTGCTGGCTGCTACAGCGATCGGTGCGTGGGTCTCCCCGCTTGCCGCAGAGACGCCCGATCTCGACCGAATCGATCTCGCAGCCGAGCGATCGGCAATCGAGAGCTTCCAGGCTCTTGACCAGAAGCTGCAAGACGTTGGTTGGCAACTCGTCCGCGGAAATGCGCCGTTCTGCACAAATGCAATGCCGTCTGTCGGACTGCAACTGCAGGATCTCGCCAGCTATGGCGGACCCGAGGTTGCGCGAGTGGCGCTCGAGATGCAGGGCGATTTCGCGGTGCAGACCGCAGCGCGCGGATCGCCCGCGGCGAGCTCCGGCCGGTTTCCCGCAAACCGCGAGATCGTGCGTCTCGACGAAACCGATCCAAACCTCTGGGAGGCGGGAAAGCGCCGGTATTGGGAGCGCCTCACCAGGGTTCATGACTGGATCGACAACAGGCTCTCCGCCAACGGGTCGATCCGCTTCGGATTTGTCGATGGCAGCACCGCGCAACTTTCGCCTGTCGATGTCTGCGCGACGCGGTTCGAATTGTCGGGCGAAGGCAAACGTGCGGTCGCAACCGGAGACCGCGTGGTGATCGGGATGAACTTTCCCGGCTTCGCCTATCGGGAAGAGATCTTTGCCGGAGCGGTCGCGCACGAGCTGGCGCACAACCTGCTCGGCCACCGCAAGTGGCTAGAGAAGAACGGGCGCAAGCGCCGCAATGTCCGCATGGCAGAGCGCGAAGCCGACCGGTTGATGCCGTGGTTGATGGCCAATGCCGGGTACGACCCGGAGGCCGCCTATCGCTTCATGACCACATGGGGCCCGCGCCACGATGGCGGCTTGTTTCGCGGACGCACACACGATGGTTGGGACGAGCGCGCCGAATTCATCGCTGCAGAAATACCACTGATCAGGACGCTGATGGAATCCGAAGGTCATGCCGACTGGTCGGTGCATTTCGCTCGCGCGATCGACATTCAGCAGGACGGAAAGGTTGCGCACGGCGACTAACGGTGCGTCAGCCAGCGCGACAGGCGGTGCGCCGCTCGCGCCTAGAATGCACAAAACCCGCTGCTAACTGCGAAAAATTGGGCTAAGGACAAGGATTATGGCGATGATCCAGATCCAACCTGCGCGCTTCTTCGAAAGCAAGAATCGCGCATTCTGGAACCTCCAGCTTGGCGGCTGGGGGGGCTATTTCATGCTGCGCAGCGTCGTCGCGATCGCCAACGATCAGCCGCTCGATCTGCTCGTCCTGTTGCTCGTCACGACGATCGTCGGCTTCTCGATCACGCTGGTCCTTTCGGTGATCTACCGCAACCTGATCGGACGCCAGCCCTTCATAACCTGGGGGATGACGGTGGTCGTGCTGCTCGGTGCGGTGATCCTGCACGCATCGATCGATGCCTGGGCGCAAGTCCTTTATCTGGGCGCGGCGAGCGAAACGACTTTTGTCCAGCGCCTGATCGGCCTGTCGTTCATCCCGCTCACTCTGCTCGGAGCGTGGAGTGCGCTGTACTTCGCCATCAACTACTTTCTGACGGTCGAACAGCAAGCGGTCCGGCTTGAACGGCTGGAAGCGCAGGCCACTGCCGCCCAACTGGCGATGTTGCGCTACCAGCTCAATCCGCACTTCCTGTTCAATACGCTCAATTCGATCAGCACACTGGTGCTGCTGAAGCAAACCGAGCCGGCCAATGCGATGCTGACGCGTCTGTCCGGGTTCCTGCGGCATACGCTGATCATCGAACCCGGCAGCCAGGTTACGTTGGAACAGGAAGTCGAAACGCTCGAACTCTATCTCGGGATCGAGCGTATGCGGTTCGAAGATCGGTTGCGCACCCATTTCGATGTCGAGAAAGACGCACTCGAAGCCAAACTGCCGTCGATGCTGCTCCAGCCGCTGATTGAAAATGCCATCAAGTATGCCGTGAGTCCGCAAGAGGAAGGTGCACGCATCTCGCTGACGGCGCGGATCGTTGGCGAAAC
Source organism: uncultured Porphyrobacter sp. (assembly GCA_964550495.1). Classification (GTDB taxonomy): domain Bacteria; phylum Pseudomonadota; class Alphaproteobacteria; order Sphingomonadales; family Sphingomonadaceae; genus Erythrobacter. The sequence continues at coordinate 84,282 of CAZJZO010000002.1, forward strand.
ACCTGGTCAAGGGCGTTGTAATCGAGCCTCGTGATCCGATCCTCG
>CAZJZO010000003.1:0-84024 GCA_964550495.1 uncultured Porphyrobacter sp.
CCGGCAGGTACGCCGTGAGGCAGAAAGAGTAGGGTGCACGCATCTCGCTGACGGCGCGGATCGTTGGCGAAAGACTTCGGATCAGCGTCGAAGACACCGGCCCGGGCGCGGACGGGCCTCAGCAGCTCGGCCTGCTCGAATACACGCCGGGTGATCCGGCCAGCCTGACATCCACCGGGGTCGGATTGGCCAACATCCGCAGCCGCCTGTTCCAGGCCTATGGCGAAAACCATCTGTTCGAAACAAGTTCAGAACCGGGAGGCGGTTTCCGCGTCCTGATTGAAATTCCGTATCAACGGGCAAGCGAAAGCGCGAGCGAGCCCGAGACAGGTCGTGACGCAGCAGGCTCCCTCGCCCCCGCCGCGTCGGACGATGACGAAGCCGATGCCTCGGACGGCACAAAGGCTGACGCATCGGCGGCCATCATCCCCCTGAACCCCGCGCGCACAATTGGATCCTCTGCATGACCATTAGAACTATCCTCGTCGATGATGAAAAGCTCGCCATTCAAGGCTTGCAGGTCCGGCTGCAGCCGCACGAAGACATCGAAGTGATCGACACCTGCTCGAACGGACGCGAAGCGATCCGCAAGATCAAGACCGAGAAGCCCGATCTGGTGTTCCTCGATATCCAGATGCCCGGCTTTGACGGATTCTCTGTCGTAAAAGGCGTGATGGAGATCGAACCGCCGCTGTTCGTTTTCGTAACCGCTTTTGAAGAGCACGCGATCCGCGCGTTCGAGGCCAACGCGGTCAATTACCTGATGAAGCCGGTTGACGAAGACAAGCTGGCCGACACGATCGAACGCGTCCGGCAGCGCCTCGCCGAAAAGAAGTCGAGCGAAGATGCCGAGCAACTGCTCGACGTGTTGGCCGAAGTCGCGCCGGATCGCGCGGCCCAATTCTCGGACGCAGCGAGCGAAAGTACCGAGCGATTCGAGAAGCTGATCAATGTCAAAGACCGCGGACAGATCTTCCGTGTCGAAGTCGATTCGATCGAACATATCGATGCCGCGGGCGACTACATGATCATTTCCACCGGCGACAATTCGCTGGTGCTGCGCGAGACGATGAAAGATCTCGAGCGACGGCTTGATCCGCGCAAGTTCCAGCGCGTTCACCGCTCGACCATCGTCAATCTCGACCAGGTCCGGCAGGTGAAACCGCACACCAATGGCGAATGCTTCCTAGTGCTGGATAGCGGCGCCGAAGTGAAGGTCAGCCGGTCGTATCGGGACGTCGTGGCGCGGTTCGTGCATTAATTCTCGCTCGCGGGGGCGGCCCAACCGGACGACGCGCGGTCGCGCTCTGACTGCCGTGGCCAGGAACCGATCGGCTGCGAAGCAGTCGCAAGGGCGACCGCCCGCCCGCGGCGATGCGACCTTCAGGTCGCGTGAGCGAGGATATCGCGAGCGCGGATGCGCTTGCGGAAAACAAGCGACTCCGTCACACCGCGCTACATGACTGCCTTCACCCTCCCCGGTTTCGACCTCGACGCCTTCGTTCGCTCCACGCTCGATGAAGACCTTGGCGTCGGGCTCGACGGAGGCGGCAGAGATGTCACCAGCGAGAGCGTCATCCCTGCCGACGCGCGCTTTTCCGGAGTGATGGATGCGCGCCACGCGATAGTTGTCGCCGGCATGCCGCTGGCTGAAGCCTTCTTCCGCTATCTAGATCCCGACGTCGAAATCGAAATCCTCGTGCATGACGGCGACAAGGTCGGCGCAGGCAGCGACCTGATGCGGCTTGAAGGAAACGCCCGCGCCATGCTCACCGCCGAACGCAGCGCGCTCAACATCGTGCAGCACCTGTCGGGCATCGCCACGATGGCGAACGAATACGTGACTGCCATGCGCGGGCCGGGGGGCAATCCGTCTTGCACCTTGCTCGACACGCGTAAAACCCTGCCCGGCCTGCGCGTGCTCGAGAAGTATGCCGCACGCCAGGGCGGCGCGCAGAACCACCGCATGGGCCTATGGGATGCGGCGATGATCAAGGACAATCACGTCGCCGTCGCCGGCAGTGTCGGTGAAGCCGTTCGCCGGGCTCGCGACGCCGGCGTCAGCCACATAATCTGCGAGGTCGACCGGCTCGACCAGATCGAACCGGCGCTTGAAGCTGGCGCGCACCATCTGCTGCTCGACAATATGTCGCCTGAAACGCTCAAACAGGCGGTCGCGATGGTTGGAGGACGGGCGCCAACCGAAGCGAGCGGCGGTGTCAACCTCGACACGATCGCCGCCAAGGCTGCCAGCGGTGTCGACTATGTGTCGGTAGGACGGCTGACCCAAAGCGCTCCTGCCGCGGACGTCGGCCTCGACTTTACGCCTCTATGAAGCTTGTCCGCGGTCCGAGGCCATGGTCAATCCACGCCTTCGCACTTCTGTCGCTTGCAATAGGGATCGCTGAACTGGTCGAAGGCCTGGTTGTCCTCGACGTTTCCCACTTCCAATCGTCATTCCCCACGATCCCGTGGAACCGAGACTGGGTGATTGTCTATTATTCGGCAATGTTCAGCATCGTCCTGATCCCACTGGTAGCGATCTGGGCGTTCGCGAGCCGGATCGCGCGAATTATCGTAACGGTGTTCTTTGCGGTCGCGCTGCCGTGGGACTTGGTGGTGTTGCGATCCGCCGCCATGGGCGCCTTGCTCAACCCGCTCGATCTGACCATTGCGATCGTCCGGACAGGGGCGATCGTCTTGCTCTACCTGCCGGCTTCGTCGCGCTGGCTGGCAACGGATGAGACCCGCGGCGCGCAAATCTTCGAATGAGCGGAGAAATACACAGTAATACGTTGAATCAATACAGTGCAGCGCTATCCTCCAGTCGGAATTAGGGGGGATCGCACATGAAACCGCATTCGATAGGCATCTTTGACAAGCTTTATCTTGGCTCGCTTGTGGTCGGCCTCGCCAATGTCTTTGTTGGCTGGGAAACCAGCATGGCCGAACTGCAGGCGACCGGATACGGCGACACCTTCCTGTTTGTCACCCTTGCAATTGGCTACGGGATCAGCCTGCTGCTGTGGTATTTCATTTCGAACCGGGCGAGTAATATCGCTCGCTGGATCTTTATCGCCCTAACCGCGCTCGGGCTCGTATTCCTGCCGTTTTCGCTGGTCGATTTGCCGATGCTGGAAATGCTTCTGGCGGTGACGGTCACCGGCATGCAATTGGTGGCGATCTATTTCCTGTTCCGGCCTGACTCGAAACTGTATTTCGAGAACCAAGGTCAGGGAGCGGTCGACCCATCCACATTCGAATGAAGGTCTTGGCAGCTGCCGCTGGAGGTCTGGCGTTGCTGGCGCCAGCCGCGGCAGCGGCCCAAGCCTATCAATGCCGCATGCCGCAGATATCCAGTGTCCCTCAGGTTACGCCTGACAGCCGCCCGCGTGAGCTGCCGGTCACCGGCTACACGCTCGCGCTAAGCTGGTCGCCGGCGTTCTGCCGCACCCGGCTGGACAGTCGCGCGCACCGGGCACAATGTTCAGGCGCCAACGGACGGTTCGGCCTGGTCGTTCACGGATTATGGCCGCAGGGAAGCCGGACCTGGCCGCAATGGTGCTCGACAAAGGGGCAACTTACGCCAGCCGAATTGCGCCGCAATATGTGCATGATGCCGTCGGCCCGTCTCATCGCACGGCAATGGGCCAAGCACGGCAGTTGCATGGTCAAACGACCGGACACCTATTTCAAGGTAACCCGGATCCTGTGGAACTCGCTGCGCATCCCCGATTACGATCGGATCAGTCGGGAAGAAGGATTGACCGCGGGACGAATTCGGCAGGCATTCGCCGATGCCAATCGCGGCTGGAGCGCGAATCAGGTGGGCGTCAAGCTCAACCGCGACGGTTGGCTCGAAGAGATTCGTCTTTGCTACGGCAAGCGTTTTCGGCCCGCGCGCTGCGATGCGCGCCGATATGGTGCGCGCGATGGGGTAAGGGCGAAGATCTGGCGCGGGCTATGAGCTAAGGAGAAACGCGATGATCAGAGAATTTGGGCTGGCGCTTGCGACATGCGGGTTGGCTTGCGCGGCAAACCCGGCCCAAGCACAAGTTGGACCGTTTGCGCACCGCGAATTGCCGACCGACGTGAGCGTGTCCATAGGTGTTTCGATACCGCTCGGAGGAGCGCGCCAGCCAGGCGACAATGCACCCCGACTCAATCTGAATGTCGCGCCGCAGACCGTTTCCGAATTCGAAAGCCTGCACGTCATACGTCCTCATACGGGCGATTCCGAACAAACCGGAGCGCTGCCATTGCTGAGCCTGCACCTTGGTTCGCGCCGCGAGCTCACTCTTGCCGGATATCGGATAGCTGGCTCCCGCTACGATCTTTACGGTGCAGATGAGGATGATAGCGAAGGGGGTGGCTCCGGGCTCGCGACTGGGTTGCTCATCGGCGCAGGAGTGGTTGCAGCCGTGGCTCTCACAGCCGTAATCGCCTGTGACGCCGATGAAAGGGGCAACAGCCCCTGCGCCGGAGAATGAGCCGGACGCTATGGCGATGGTGAAGCTCGGACATGGCTTGACACAAGATCGGCGTATTCGCTGAAACCGGAATTGACCGCGATCAAGTCGAGACTCACCGCCGCATGCTAAACGAGTCGGCATGATCGACATCGAACAAATCTCAGACAACGCCCACCGTCTGGTGGTGATGGAAGAATTTCGCCAGGCCGACGCGCAGAAAATCGTCGACTTCGCGAAAGAGCGCAACGCAGCCGGTGGCGGCGGCAACCTGTTGGCAGACGCGACCGCTTTGACCGCGTTTTCATTCTCGGCGATCACGATCGAGCTGGCGCATATCCCAAGCCTGATGAAGTGGATTTATGGACTGGACCGGATCGCCATCGTCTCGGACGAGGAATGGATTCGCACCGCCTCTCGACTTGAAAGCGCATTGCTGCCGGGCGTGACCTACGAAGTTTACGATGAGGACGAAGCCGAGGCCGCTTGCGCCTGGATCCTCGAGGAGGAAGAGGAGCCGCATACCGGCGCATTCCATGAATTGGACCTTGGCAAGCCGGGCATTGCCGCGTTCGAATTGTCCGGACGGCTGGACCGCGCGGAATCCGAACGCGGCGTCGCGATGGTGCGGGCGCGGCTCGAAGATCCTGAATGCTCGAAGCTGATGATCGTCATCAGCAACTGGCACGGCTTCGATATCGATTCGATGTTCAGCACCGAAGTGATGCGCGGCAAGCTCGACCTGATCGGCAAACTCGATCGCTATGCCATCGTCGGTGGGCCAGACTGGATCCGCGGCTTCGTTGGCCCGATCGGGATGCTGCTCAAACCCGATATCCGCGCGTTCGAGCTCGACGAGCAAGACAAGGCGGTGGCGTGGCTCGAAGAGACCACGAACGCGAAGGAAGATCGCCCTGCGATGCTGACGGACTAGGCAATTGGCAACGGCGTGATCGAGCAGATCTACTGACGGATCACGGCAACTTGCTGCTTATGTCGTCAACCACTTTTTCGATCTTGTCTGCTTGGTTTCGATCAAAACCGCATCTTGTAGGACGGAGAGAGGGGGCCATTGCTTGGAGGCGCATGACATTATCTGAAAGTACTTCACTTGTTTCGACAAGGCGTAGTACCGCTCTGTCAAAGCCTAGTTCCTCCGGATAGTAACGTCGCCAGCGCATTTCCTCGAGAAACTGCCCAAGAGCGCGATGTATTTCCTCGCGCACAATTTTTCTAAAATCCTCTTCTTCCATCTCTTATTCCTCGGAGTATGAGTACTCGATTGCCCTGATCGATGCAGCAACCACTATTCCCATCACTATCAGGTAGATCGTCTCGAGCGCGAACTCATAGAATGCACCGAGGCCGGCGAACAGGCTTGGGTCTACACTCCCGATATTGAGCGCCGTCGAGAAACTAGAGCCAATCACCGTCAAAAAACCTGCGTCCGGCCGAAACGCCCACAAAAAGAAGCCGAGAGCAAAAATAATCGCCGAAATAAGAATCCACACCCCCCACAATTGTATCAACAATATGAGGAAAAGACCCTGAATGAACTTAAGGGGATGTGCATCCATGCCCGAATCTCAGTATAAATAATCACAAAGCGATCAAGAACTGGTGGTGCATTGTGCGACCACAATCAAGTTTCATTGTCTTGCGCAATATTAACTAGCGCCGCTCCCGAAAGAACCCGCGCAGCAATTCCGCCGCCTCGGCTTCGCCCATGCCCGAATAGACTTCGGGTCGGTGCAGGCATTGTTCGTGCTCGAACACGCGCGCGCCATGCTCGACCGCCCCGCCCTTGGGATCGCTCGCCGCGTAATAGAGCCGCGCGATGCGGGCGTGGCTGATCGCACCGGCGCACATCGCGCAGGGCTCCAGCGTGACGTAGAGATCGCAGCCTGTCAGGCGTTCGTCGCCGAGCTTCTCGGATGCCTGCCGCAATGCTCGGATTTCGGCATGGCCGGTTGGATCGGGCGGCAATCGGGTGGCGTTGGCGGCAATCGCGAGCACCTCTTCGCCTTTCACCACCGCAGCGCCCACGGGCACTTCGCCGACCTCAGCCGCTTCACGCGCAGCTTCGAGCGCCTGCTGCATCGGTTGCGGGATGGGCCAGCGAGTCATACATCGCCGCTAGCCGGGCCGCGAACAGGGCGCAACTTGCTTGACGATTCGGCACCTCGCGGCTATGCGCGCCGCTTTCCGGGATAACCCGATTGTCTGGACCGCCGAATCACTCGTGCGGACCACCACTGTGAACGAACGAGAGATATCATGTCGCGGATTTGCGAACTGACTGGCAAGGGCCGCCAGGTTGGCAACAATGTCAGCCACGCCAACAACAAGACCAAGCGCGTCTTCCTGCCCAACCTGCAGAACGTCACGCTGCTGAGCGAGAAGCTCGATCGCAGCTTCAAGTTCCGCGTTTCGACCCACGGCCTGCGCTCGGTCGAGCACAATGGCGGGCTCGACAATTGGCTGCTCAAGACCAGCGACGAGAAGCTGTCGGCGCGCGCGCTCAAGGTAAAGCGCGAGCTCAAGAAAGCCGTCGCTGCCGCCTGAGGCACTTCGATTTTGAAAGATTGAAGGCGTGCGGGGCTACTCGCGCGCCTTTTGCTTTGCCTTGCTCGCAGGCGGCTCAGGGCTCCATGCAGGATCGAAGCTCAGTTTGACCAGCAAAGTGCGCTGGAACGCCGACATGTTGTCGTCCGAAATCAGCCATACGGTCAGCGTTCCGTCCTCACGCGGGCGAATCGCCAAGCCTTCGTAGTTTTCGCGCGGTAGCACGCCCGCGAGGTCGAGCGAGATTTCCGGAGCCCATTCCTTTCCGACCTCTGGAGCAGGTCCAATGGCAAGCTTGCTTTCGAAGGGCGGCCAGCCGCCGCTGCCATAATCGAGATTGCGCAACAGGATCAGCACGCGTCCGTCGGGCAGTTGCGCCATATCGGTCGCCGCATGGCTGTAAGCCGGATTGCGATAGGAAAAGGTCTGCGCTTCGACCGATTGCACCGGATCGCTTGCGAACATGAGCCCGATGGGCTCCCCCTCAGGAAGGATTACGAACCGTCCATCGGCAAGCCGAACCATCGCTTCGGCCCCGGAATTGACCGTCCAGTCCACTTCGTCGTCGAGATCGCGCAAGCCGTCCGCATCGCTCGCAACGCTGAAGCGGTGAACGGTGTGGACGTTCTCGAAGCCGAGCCAGTAGGTGCCGGTATCGGGATCCCGCGTGGCGGATTCGATATCCCACAGTTCGAAAGCGCGCCCCGGTTCGACCAACTGCCGCACGACATTGCGGACGGTTAAGGGCTTGTCTGGCTCGGTCAGAGTGAAACGCGTCCCCCGGTCCGAAAACGCACGCAGCGTGTCATCTCGCAGCGCAAGCATGGCAGAGAATCCGCCAAAGGTGAGATTGTAGGCTTCAGCCTGCCAGATCCCTTCGACCGCCCAGCCATTGACCGAAGAATCGCTCGGCCCAGCAATGCGGGTGATCGTGATGTCCTCGGTCGGGCTGTTCGGGACATCTTCCTGCAGAAAGGTACCCGGCGCACACAGCACCGTCAGGGCGAGCCCGCCAATCAACCGCCGTCCGCGCGGCATCTCAGTTCATCGGCCCCACAAACAGCAGCGGATCGAGCCGCGCGGAGTTCCACTTGAGGCCCCAGTGCAGATGCGGCCCGGTCGCCCGCCCGGTAGCCCCGACATTGCCGATGTACTGGCCCTGTTTGACGCTTTCCCCTTCCTTCACCGCTATCTTGGAGGAGTGCAGGAACGCGCTGTTGAGGCCCATGCCGTGATCGATGATGATCAGCCCGCCTTCGAGGCTGAAACCCATCCGAGCGAGCACCACCACGCCATCGGCGGGCGCCACAAACGGTACGCCGTTGCCGGGCGCGATATCGATCCCCGAATGATAGCTGCCGGGCTCGCCCTTGTAGATCCGCTGGCGTCCGAACCGGCCCGAAATACGACCTTTGACCGGCCAGATGAAATCCTGCTTCCATCCTTCCGCATCGGTGACCTTGGCGCGCGCCGCGTTGATCGCTTCGTATTCGGGTTTGCGCTTCTTCCAGTAGGCTTCAAGGTTGCGGGTCTGCCGCCGCGCGACATTGACGCGCTCGATCTGCCAGTCACGCGGACTGATCGACAGCTCTTCGCGCACGCTCTGACCCGAGGCAGTCGTTGCTGCCAGCATCAATGATCCGGCGCTGTCGCGATCGAAGGCGGCAAAAAAGGTGCCGTCATCGGCCAATTCCAGCTTCTGTCCGCCCAACGATGCCCGAACTGTACCGTCCGGCACCACTCCGCGGATGAAACCGCCCTGTGTGAATTCTCCCGAATAGGAAAAGCGCGTGTTGAGATTGACCTGTGTGGGCGCGTCTGCCGCCGTTTCGGGGATCGGGCGGGCGTTGTCGATCGTCGCCGTGTAGGCCTGCTCGGGATCGGAAGTCGACGCGGATTCAGGCGCAGCCGCTTCGCTGCCGGTGCAGCTCATCAGTGCCGCAAATCCTGTCGAAGCGAGCGCAATCGGCCCCCATTGCATACGCTGCAGACTCATTCCTGGCCAAGCAGGCGACGAGTCGCAATCTCGCAGGTCGCATAGGCTTCCTGGTGCTCGGCGCTCCAGTAACGCAGTTCCTCGAGCGGAATGACTTCGCCCGAGACTGCGCAAAACACATGCTGTCCCGGGCGCAGCACGCGGAAATTCGATGGGCCATAATAGAGTTTGGCCGCTTTATCGCCGGTCGACATCAACATGGGTCTCTCTTTAGCATCCCAACATTAACCGAACAAATCTTCTTGTTGCCCCGTTGCCGGCCCGGAGCGCGGCGATCTGCGCTTGGGCTTTGGGGCGGGTGGCACATTATCGCCCACACCAACCGACAAACGACCATCCATGAACTGAAGTTCCAGCGCGCTTTCCTTTTCGGCCTGCGACTTGCCAGTCAGCGCCTTGCCCGAGGTGTCACGCACAATCGCGTAGCCGCGCTCGAGCGGCTTTTCGGGGTGCAACTGGCTGGCGATGCGGGTGAGTGCAGCCAGGCGCTCCTGCCCTTCCCTTGCGGGCCGTTGGATCAGCGCCGGAACGAGCCGCATCTGCTCCAGCCGCCGTCGCGCATCCGAATGCGTGCGCTTGAGGGCGCTGGGCGAGAGTCGCGTGGCGATGCCTGCCAATCGCTCACGGCCTTGTCCTGCCCGATCTGTCAGGCCACGCCGCAACCGCTCGGACATCTCGTCGAGCCGTTGTGCTTGCGGTTGCAACAAATTATCGACGCGCGGCAACCGCCGAACCCGGGCCTCAAGCCGTTCGCGGCCCAGTTCGACCGGCCGATGCACCGCGCGGCGCTGGCGGGCAGCGAAGTCGGCGAGCGTCGCCTCAAGATCGACCCGAACGGGAACCGCCATTTCGGCGGCAGCTGTTGGGGTCGGAGCACGGCGGTCCGCGGCATAGTCGGCCAGTGTCGTGTCAGTCTCGTGACCAACTGCTGAAATAACCGGAATGGTACAATCTGCGATGGCACGAACCACTGATTCTTCGTTAAAGCTCCACAAATCCTCGATCGACCCACCCCCGCGCGCGACGATCAGCAGATCGGGACGTGGAACTGAGCCGCCCGATTCAACTGCCGAAAATCCCTGAATAGCTGAAGAAACCTGCTCTGCTGCTCCCTGCCCCTGAACCAGCACCGGCCAAACAACGACATGGCTCGGAAAGCGATCGGCCAAGCGGTGGAGGATATCGCGAATAACCGATCCGGTTGGCGAAGTGACCACGCCGATCGTGCGCGGGAGGAACGGCAACGGCTTTTTCCGCTCGCGAGCAAACAGCCCCTCAGCCTCGAGCCGGGCGCGGGTTTTCTCGAGCAGCGCCAGCAGCGCGCCCTCGCCCGCAATCTCAAGACTGTCGATCACGATCTGGTATTTCGAGCGCCCTGCATAGGTCGTCAGCTTGCCGGTCGCGATCACTTCCAGCCCGTCCTCGGGGTTGAAGGCCAGGCGGTTGGTGTTGCCGCGCCACATCACCCCGTCGAGCACCGCTTTCTCGTCCTTGAGCGCGCAATAGAGATGCCCCGACGCAGCACGCTTCACACCTGACAGCTCTCCACGCAGCCGGACATAGCCGAACCGCTCCTCAACCGTCCGCTTCAGGAGGTTCGAAATCTCGGTGATCGACAGCGGCTGCGCGTTGTCGCCCCGCCGCTCGCGCGCTACCAGCCCGTCTTGTTCTGATTGGGATGAAGGAGCGCGCGCCATGAATGTCCTTTTGCTCGGCGGAGGAGGCCGCGAACATGCGCTGGCGTGGAAGCTCGCGCAATCCCCCAGCCTGACGAGGCTCTTCGCTGCCCCCGGAAATCCGGGCATCGCAGAGGACGCTGAACTCGTCGCGCTCGATGTGACGGACCATTCAACCGTCACCCATTTCTGCGCCACCAACGACGTCGACCTGGTGGTGATCGGCCCGGAAGCCCCGCTGGTTGACGGTCTTGCAGACAGCCTGCGCGACAAGGGCTTTGCGGTGTTCGGCCCCTCTCAGGCCGCAGCGCAGCTCGAAGGCAGCAAGGGTTTCACCAAGGATCTGTGCGAGCGCGCCGACATCCCCACCGGCGCCTATGTCCGCACGACGTCTCTGGAGGAGGCCGACCGCGCGCTGCACCGTTTCGCCGCCCCTTATGTGCTCAAGGCCGACGGGCTCGCAGCGGGCAAGGGCGTGGTCATCGCCGAAGCGATCGAGCAGGCCGAAATCGCGCTCGCCGACATGTTCGGCGGGCAATTCGGCGAGGCCGGCGCGGAAGTGGTGATCGAGGAGTATCTCGAAGGTGAGGAAGCGAGCTTCTTCGCGCTCACCGATGGCAAAAGCATCCTCCCATTCGGCACCGCGCAGGATCACAAGCGCGTCGGCGAAGGCGATGTCGGCCCCAACACCGGCGGCATGGGCGCCTATTCACCCGCCCCAGTGCTGACCGAAGCGCTGCAGGCGCGCGTGATCGAGGAAATCATTAAGCCCACGGTCGAGACCATGCGCGCCGAGGGGATGCCCTATTCGGGCGTGCTCTATGCCGGGCTGATGCTGACCGCCGACGGCCCCAAGCTGATCGAATACAATTGCCGCTTCGGCGACCCCGAATGCCAGGTGCTGATGATGCGCTTCCAGGGTGACTTGGCAGCTGTGATGCTGGCCTGCGCGAAGGGTGAACTGGCGGGTGTCGAGGCTGACTTCGCTAAAGACACCGCGCTAACGGTGGTGATGGCGGCCAAAGGCTATCCCGGCACGCCGGAAAAGGGCGGCGCAATCGATCTGGGCGCGGCGGAGGCCGAGGGCGCGAAGGTCTTTCATGCAGGCACGGCGGTGAAGGACGGCGCGCTGGTCGCGAATGGCGGACGGGTGCTGAACGTCACCGCTTGTGGAGCGAACGTCACCAAAGCGCAGGCGGCAGCCTATCGCGCAGTGGATGCAGTGCGGTTTAAGAGCGGATTCTGCCGGCGGGATATTGGATGGCGGGAAGTTGAGCGGGAGAGCCATTAGACTACGCCAAGATTGAGCAGTTTGTACTCGATGCGTAGTCTTTCACTCTATGATCGAGAATCAGTCACGAGAAACTGTCCTGTCTGGTGAAGACGCAATGGACCTATGGCGCAAAGGATTTGGAGACTGGAACACCTGGGTACAAAGAAACCCGAATGCACACATCAGTCTTGCGCAGCAACATTTTACACCAAATGCTCATATTGCCAATGGTAGAGACTTCATAGATTTCGAACAATTCGTGTTTCCGAGCGGAGGCGTCGACTTTTGCGGTGCGGAGTTTCGCGGCGGAGATACGAGTTTCTCTCGGGCAAAATTTCACGGCGGAATGGTCGACTTTTCACATGCCGTATTCGCGGAGGGTGATACTTCCTTCAAAAGGGCAGCTTTCTATGGCTGCGATGTTGACTTCTCCTTCACAACATTCGCTGCGCCTATTGTCGACTTTAGCCTTGCGGACTTTGGGGATGGAGATCTGGATTTCACTTCCACAGTCTTTCGAAGCCAGACTGTGATTTTCCTATTAGCCAAACTCGGTTCCGGCACGCTCCATTTTGATGGCTCTAAGGTTGGTAGAGCACTGCTCAGGTTTGAACTTACCAATCTCGAGAAGGAGATTGTCAGCTTCCGTGACATTGAGTTCGAGGGTGAGGGGTTCTTTTGGCAACTGAATGGCCTTGAAAAGGCGAAGGAAGTTACGTTTGAGGGATGCAAGTTTGAGGGCCTGTTCACCTTCACACATAAAGGCAGAATGGGTGCACCTCTTGATCTTCGGCGGACCAAGTTGGTCCATATGCCAGTACTGAATGACCTCATTTGCGACTATAAGATAGCACCAATGCCTAGCATTCTCGCACGCTCCAGCCAGTGGTGGCTCGGAGTCCCATCGAGTGACCCTCCAACTTGGAAATGGCATAAGAAAGCCCAACACCGCGAAGATTCCCAGCGCTTCCGCCGCCTGAAAGAGATCGCACACAGCAACCGTAACCACGCCAAAGCGCTCGAATTCCACATCCAGGAAATCCGTAGCCGCCGGGGTTGGGAGACCAATTGGCCCCAGGATCTCGCCCAATTCTTCTTCTGGGCATTCGGCGATTACGGACGCTCGGTACTCCGACCGATCGTCTGGATGGGGGTATTCTGGGCAGCCTTTGCCGGTTGGTTTTGGTGGATGCGCGCGCCCATTCAGAAAGTCGCTGACTCGCTGCCAATCGGGACCGGAGCCTCCATCTACCGTGACGGCTGGACAGCCCTCACCTACTCCGCTTCCAATATGCTCTCTTTCATCCCGACTGGGCGCACGGCAAAGCAGCAGGGCGAGGATTTGCTATTCGGCGGCCTCGTGCCTGATTCCGTGCTGCTCGTGAGCGGTGTGCAGAGCATCGTTGCCGTCATTCTGCTGTTTCTGCTCGGCCTCGGCCTGCGCAATATGTTCCGCGTCTAGCGCCCGCCCTCGATCAGGAACCCCTCCGGATCGTCGCCCATCAGGTTGCGCAGTTCCTTGTTCAGCCAGTTGCGGAACGCGCGGACCTTGGCGGAATTCTTGCGCACTTCGGGGTAGACCAGGCGGAAGCTGTGTTCGAGCCAAGCCACCTCGGCAAACGGCCGCACCAATCGGCCATCCGCCACCTCGGCCATGAACATCGACGGCATCAGCAGAGCCGCGCCGTGGCCACTGATCGCGGCTTGGGCGTCGAGCGTCTGGGAGTCGAATTGCAGCGCACCGCTGGCTCTCGGTGAGGATCCGTCATGCTGGTGGCAGGTGGCTTCGTCCCAGCGATCCCACCACGGATAATCGGGCGAGACGCGACGTTCGCGGGTCAGGTCGGGTGGCGCGGTCAACCCATTCGCCTCGACGAAGCCGGGACTGGCCATCGGTGCAGTCCCGGCGCGCATCAGGAAATGGCACTGAAGTCGCTCGGGCGGGTCGCGGGTGAAGCGGATCGCGACATCGCATTCGCCCGCTTCGAGATCGACGATCCGGTCGCTGACATCGATCCGCACCGCGATTTCGGGATGGGCGAGCTGGAATGCGCCCAGCCGCGGGGCAAGGAATTGCGTCGCCAGCGTCTGCGCGCAAGCAATCGACAGCACCGCCGCATCGTCCCCGCGCAACCCTTCGAACGCACCCTCCATATCGGCGAAAGCCTGTGAAATGCTCGGCGACAAAGCTTCGCCGGCAGGGGTGAGAGCCATGCCGCGTCCCTGGCGCACGAACAGGACGGTGCCGACGCGTTCTTCGAGCACCTTGATCTGATAGCTCACGCCTGCCTGCGTCAGGCCCAATTCCTCGGCTGCGCGGGTAAAGTTTCCGTGCCTCGCGGCGGCTTCGAACACGCGGATGGCTGCGAGGGGCGGCAGGCTCGGCATCGTTCTAACATAAGTATAACTTATGATTTGATCCAGCGTTTTGTTGGTCCTCTGCGCCCAATGCAGGCATTTCATGAGCACCCAACCACGGAGGTGATCATGAAAAAGCTCGTACTCGCTCTCGCCCTGTCGCTCGCCGCAACTGCTACCCCCGCGATGGCGCAAGGGCCCGATACGCGAACGGTTGCAGTGCAGACCGGAGATTTGAACCTGCGCTCCGAACAAGGCCGCGCAGTGCTCGACAGCCGTCTGAATTCGGCGATCGACAAGGTTTGCGCGGTTCACAAGACGCCGGGCCTCCCTGCCTGGATCCGGTTCCGCAAATGCGTCGAAGCCAAGCACAAGGAAGTGCAGCCCTTGCGCGACGCCGTTGTGGCTCAGGCCCGCTCCGGCACAAAAGTGGCAACCCGTTAGGCCGCTACAGGCCGACCCTCGCGATCCCGCCCGGCTTAGTCCCCACGGGCGGGATCGCCTTTGAATTCAAAAGTTCGACTTGGCTTTGGAGCGATCAAGGTTGAGCTGCAATTATTGACCGCGATCAATGATTGATTCACTCTGGCATGGCTTACTCGCACCATGACCCATCGCGCGCTCACTCTCGCTCTCGTCGCAATCCCGCTGGCAGCCTGCCAGACGACTGCTCCAGCTTCCGAGCAAGCGGTCCAGCCGGATCCACCGGCCTTTGTTGAGGCCGCCTGTGGCGGGTGCCACGCGGTGGAGCCGCCATTCCTCTCGCCCAATCCCGGCGCACCCAGCTTCGAAGCGATCGCCAATCGCGAAGGGCTTTCCGAAAGGACGCTCGGTTCGTGGCTCAAGGACGCGCACAACTATCCCGAGATCATGGATTTCGACCTGTCAGAGGAACAAGCCGAAGCGGTGGCCGAGTATATGATCACGCTGCGGGAGGCTGAGTATCGGCGAGTGAAGTAGGGCGGTTTCCTACACGGTCTGCGCCGAGTAGTTTGCCGCTGCTCCTTCACATCGTCAGCACCATGCCAGCGCGCATCCGCAGCGGTGATTGCCTCGGACGGAATACTCGGCCGCAATCGGCAGATTTCCTTGCTCTGGACCGTGTAACATGCGGTCCATGTCTCGGAGTTGCGCGCCTTAGAGGCGCTCGGCCATCATCGCCTGCATGTCGGCCTCGGGACGCGGGCCGTAATGCGAGATCACTTCCGAAGCGGCGATGGCGCCGCGCTTCAGGCAGCTGGTCAGCGGCTCGCCGCGCGCAAAGCCAGACAGGAATCCGGCAGCGAACTGGTCGCCCGCGCCCGTCGTATCGACAACCTTGGTCACCGGCACAGCGGCGACCTCGGCCCGCTCACCATGAGCAATGGCGATCGCGCCCTTCTCGCTGCGGGTGGCAACCAGCACCGGAACCTTACCCTTGACCGCGGCGATGCCGGTTTCGAAGTCCTCTTCGCCGGTTAGCGTGGCCAGTTCGTGCTCGTTCACAAACAGGATGTCGATCACGCCATCGTCGATCATCGCGCGGAAATCGTCGCCGTGACGATCGATCACGAAGCTTTCGCTGGCGGTAAAGGCGATCTTGCGACCGGCGTTGCGAGCAACCTCGATCGCGCGACGCATTGCCCTGCGCGGCTCTTCGGGATCCCACAGATAGCCTTCCAGATACAGGATCGCCGCGCTTGCGATCAGCTCTTCGTCGAGCGCCGAAGCGGGCAGATACTGACCTGCGCCGAGGAAGGTGTTCATCGTCCGCTCGCCATCGGGAGTGACGAAGATCAGCACCCGCCCGGTCGCAGGTTCGCCTTCGCGAGCGGGAGTGTCGAAGTCGATACCGGTCGCGCGCATGTCGTGGCGAAACACCTTGCCGAGCTGGTCGTCGGCGACCTGGCCGATAAAGGCGCATTGCAGGCCCAAGGTCGAAAGCCCGGCCAGCGTATTCGCTGCCGAGCCGCCCGAAACCTCGCGCGCAGGCGGCATCGCGCTGTAGAGTTCCTCGGCGCGTGCTTCGTCGATCAAGGTCATGCCACCGCGATTGAGCTGCAGCTCATCGATCAGCTCTTCGCTGCAAGAGGCAATTACGTCGACCACGGCATTGCCGATGGCGATCACGTCATAACGCGGTTCGGTCACAGATTTTGTCCTGTCGGTTGGGAAGAGGGAAAAGTTGCGGACCGCCTAGCGAGGTCGAGGCGATTGGCCAAGGGGCGAGATGATCTGCGGATCGTCAGGCAATCGCGTTTGACTTGCATGCGGCCACTGTCGCATTCCGATTGCCGATGTCACCGATAGTCGCCTCGCTGCTCAAAGCCGTCCGTCAGCTCGGCGATCCGGCGGTGCTGAAAGTGGCGGTGAAGAGCGTTGGGATTACAATCCTGCTGTTCCTGGCTGGCGGCTATGCTCTGTATCGCGGGCTGATCTGGGTCGGGACCGAGTTTTCCCTGTCGAGCGACGGCACACTCGAAGCGATTGCGGCGACGATCCTCGCGTTGTTGGCGGGGTGGTTCCTGTTCCGGGTCGTCGCTTTGGCAGTCCTGCAGTTCTTCGCAGACGAGATCGTCGCTGCGGTCGAAGCGCGGCACTATCCCGAAGCCGCCTGCCGCGCGCAGAAGCTTCCTTTCAAGCGTGATCTGGCCAATTCACTTCGCGGGATCGGTCGAGCACTGCTGTTCAACCTGCTCGCGCTGCCGGTTGCCATCGTGCTGATGTTCACAGCTATCGGGCCGGCGATCGTGTTCCTGCTGGTGAACGCGGTATTGCTCGGCCGCGAACTCACCGACATGGCGTGGCTGCGGCATTGTGGGGATGCACCGCAAGACACCCCGGTCGGCGGATTGGAAAGGGTCGTGTTCGGCGGATCGATTGCCGCGTTGATGCTGGTACCCCTGGCCGGACTGCTCGCCCCGATCATCGGCGCCGCTGCCGGGACTCACGTCACTCACCACGCAATGAGGCGGAAGCGACCGGATGCGTAACTTCGCCATCGTCTTGAGCGCATTGGCACTATCTGCCTGCGCGGGCGGTTCGGGCGCGGCGCCGCCGCGGACCGGTTCTACCCCCGTGCGACCGCCAGTGGCCGCGCCTTCGCCGCCGCGCGAGGCGTTTCGCCCACCGTCGGTCATGCCCTCGGGTGGTCTCGACGGAGTGATCGGCGCACGTGCTGCTGCTCTCACCTCACGATTTGGACCGGCGCGCATCGACTTGACTGAAGGCGACGCGCGCAAGCTCCAGTTTTCAGGACAGACCTGCGTCCTCGATGTCTTCCTTTACCCGCTTGAAGCGGGCCGCGAACCGGTCGCAACCCACGTCGATGCCCGGCTGAGGTCAGGCGGTGGCGAGGTTGATCGCGCCCGCTGCATTGCCGAGATCGAACAGCGCTAGACCGGTCTTGGTAACCCGGTCTTAAGCGTGTTGCGCTACGCCCTTCGGCAGATTGCAAGGGGTTTGACCGGCATATGACGACGCATTTCACCGAGCTCGCTCGCCGCGCAGCGGAAGATGGGCGGATTTCGCCAGAAGAATTGCTGGGCCTTCGCCGCCAGGGATGGGGCGACGGGATCATTACGCGCGAAGAGGCGGAGGCCATCTTTGCCGTCAACAATATCCTCGACGAGCGCGATAGTGAATGGTGCGACTTCTTCGTAGAGGCGATCGGCGAATATGTCCTCAACGGCACCCCGCCGCGCCTGCAATGCAGCGACGAAGAGGCCCAATGGTTGATTGCACAGGTCGATCATGACGGTGTTGTCGAAAGCATGGTCGAACTCGAAGCGCTGGTCCGCATCGTCGAGCGCGCCGAGAATGTACCCGATCGCCTCAAGAACTACCTGCTTGAGCAAGTCGAGCGCGAAGTGCTGAGCGGCGTTGGCCCGACGCGCTGTGGCGGAGAGCTTTCAGCCACGCATATCAGCTCGGCCGAATGCCGGATCCTGCGCCGCGCGATCTTCTCTAGCGGAGGATATGGTCCCGCCGCGGTCAGCCGGTTCGATGCCGAATTGCTGTTCCGCCTCAAAGACGCGACTCTCGAGGACGAAAATGCTCCCGAATGGGCCGATCTTTTCGTCGATGGTGTCGCCAATTTCCTGCGCGGTTTCGCTCTCGACAACGCCCAGCTGAGCCACGAGCGCAAGCTTGAGCTGGTCAAATTCGTCGAAACCGAGAGCCGAGGCCACGCTGCCTTTGTCAAAGCCATGGCCACGAGCAAGACCGGGCTTGGCGAGCGCGTCGAATGGGCGGTCGAGCACATGCGCGGCACCGATGGACCGCAGAACGACTACGCGGGCGACTTTGCCGCTGGCGATGCTGTGACCGACAGCGAACAAAGCTGGGTCGATGCGCAAATCGACGGTGACGGGCAGGTCGACGAGCTCGAACGTCGTCTACTCGCACGCCTCGCGGAAGAGGACTGAGCCTTAAGGCTCAAGCGCCTCAAATCCGGTAGACGCGAGCGCGCGCAATCGTCGTTGCCGGTGTCTGAAGAACAGCCGGATCATTGGCGCTGCGAGCGGCGTCATTACTCCTGCGTCGAATGACACGCGATCGGCATAGAGCGTCCCTCCATTGCCAGGCGCGACCTCGATCCGGTGGTCCCATTCCTTCAAGACCGGACTGTATCCGCTGTCGCGCAGTGTCCGCACGTCACCTTGAGTGGGTGGCAGCTCAATCACAATGGCCTGCCAGCCGATCGGAACTATTCCAAGCAGCCGCATCGATCCGCGATACTCGCCTTCTTCCCAGACTTCGGGAAAGCTGTCAGTTCCCTGCGCGCGAAATCGGACAAGCGGTGCCGCGACATGGAGGAACAGTGCTGGTCGAAGAACCTGGGCCCAGACCAGTTCCGGATCGCAATTCAGCTGAATTTCGAAATCGAAGGAGTGGCGCAATTCAGTCGCCGAAATCGAGTGGAGCTTCCGCACCGCCCTGCTTGGGCATTGGCCCGCGCGGCGGCACGGCGGGTACTGGGATGCCAGCTTCGGGCGGCCTGCGACGCTTGAGCTTCGTCGCTTCCAAGATGGACAGCAATATTGCCCGGTGGGGGCCATCGAGCGCCGTTAGCACGCGCTGCACACGCGAATTGGTCACAGGATCGAGCGTGCGACGATTTTCTGCATTGTCGGAATTCCGTCTTCCGCGACGGTCTAGCCGCAGGCTTTGCATCACCGCTTCGAAATGCGCGATCTCCGCCTTGAGCAAGACCCGTTCTTCCTGATCGGACGTTTCCGCCAACTTGGCCTGGAGTTTCAAAACTTCTGCATCAAGCACAGCGGTAACGTGCAAAAGGGCGTATGGTCGCGAGGTACTATGTCGGCGGCGTCTTTCGGTGTCGCGGCGGCGCAGCGCGTATTCCAGCTCACGCTTGGCTGCAAGGCGGCGATGCTCTCCGGCGCCCCGCATCAGCTCTTCGTAGCGTTTCCTGTAGTTTCGGCGCGGCTCGCTCATCGAGGTGTCTTACCACACCAATACGGTTTGTGCCAGATGGCAAACCCGGCCTAAGGGCCGGACATCACACCATAAAGCTTTCGCCGCATCCACACGCGCCTTTGGCATTGGGATTGTCAAACACGAAGCCAGCTGTGAAGTCGTCTTCGACCCAATCCATAGTCGAACCCACCAGATAGAGTACGCTCGCGCCGTCTATGTAGAAGGTGCCGCCTGGGGTTTCGATCTTCTCGTCGAACTTGGCCTCTTCGGTGACATAATCGACCGAATAGGCGAGACCCGAACAGCCGCGTCGCGGGGTCGACAATTTGACTCCGATTGCGTCTTCGGGAGCCTCGCTCATCAGGTGTGCGACGCGTTCTTCCGCGCCCTTGGTCAGGATCACGGCGGCGGGACGTTCTTTCAGGGCGCTCATCACAGCATCCCCAGCTCGAGACGAGCTTCGTCGGACATTTTCTCCGGCGACCACGGTGGATCCCACACGAGATTGACTTCGGCGTCGCGAATACCAGGGACGGACGAAGCGCGCAGCTCGACTTCGCCTGGCATGGTCTCGGCGACAGGGCAATGCGGGGTCGTGAGCGTCATCGTCACCGTTGCATCCGCCTCGTCATCGACTTCGACGCCGTATATCAGGCCCAGATCGTAAATGTTGACCGGGATTTCCGGGTCGTAGATTTCCTTGAGCGCGTGGATCACGGCCTGCTGCAACTCACTCCCGTCGCCGCCAACCGGACCTTCGGCAGGTTTGGCCGCAAGGAATCCCTCAAGATAGTCTCGCTCGCGCTTTGTCGGCGCGCCTCCCTCATCCGGATCGATCGCATCCGAAACCCGCGCACGCGGCGGCTTCACGACTTCGTCATTCGGAGCCGGAGCGGCGACATACTCTTTCTCGTCACCAAGATCGTTCGACATCTTGTTCATCATGCTTTCCCAAAAATCCGGCGAGTTCGGGCGATCCCTTCGAGCAGCGCATCGACATCAGCTGCGGTCGAATAAATGCCGAAGCTGGCGCGGGCGGTCGCGGGAACGCCGAGATAATCCATCAATGGCTGTGCGCAATGGTGCCCGGCGCGGATTGCGACATTGGCTTCGTCGAGGATGGTGCCGAGATCGTGAGGATGGATGTCATCGATTGCGAAACTGACGATCCCGGCGCTGTCTGCCGGTCCGAACACGGTCACGTCGTTCATGGCGGTCAGTTCGCGACGCAAGCGGGCGACCAACTCCGTTTCGGTGGAGTGGATGCGATCGAGTCCGATCTCACTGACGTAATCGGCAGCGGCTGCGAAGGCGATGGCTTCGGTGATCGCCGGAGTTCCCGCTTCGAACCGTTGTGGAGGTGGGGCGTAAGTGGTCTTCTCGAAAGTCACGCGATCGATCATCGACCCTCCGCCTTCCCAAGGCGGCATGCCGTCGAAGATCTCGGATTTCGCCCACAGCGCTCCGATCCCGGTCGGGCCGTAAAGCTTGTGCGCAGAAAAAACGTAGAAATCGCACCCGAGCGCAGCGACATCGACCGGCATATGCGGCGCCGACTGGCACCCGTCGAGCAGCAGCTTCGCCCCGACCTTGCGTGCCATCGCAGCCGCGCGCGGCGCGTCGAGCACGCTGCCAAGCACGTTCGAGACATGGCCGAAAGCCACCAGTTTATGCCGCTCGGTCAACATCGCCTCGGCAGCGTCGAGATCGATCTGATGATCGTCGGTCAGCGGGCAAACATCGATCTCTGCCCCCGTCGCCTCGGTAACCATCTGCCACGGGACAATATTGGAATGATGCTCAAGCTGCGACAGCAAGATACGGTCACCCGCCTGGAGGTTGGCCCTGCCCCAACTGTTGGCCACGAGGTTGATCGCTTCGGTCGCACCGCGGGTGAAGACGATCTCTTCTTCGGCACCGCCAAGAAAATCGGCAATCCGCCGCCGTGCTCCTTCGTAGGCCAGTGTCATCTCGGCAGAGCGCGAATAAACCCCGCGATGAACGGTTGCGTAGTCTTCACCCAATGCGCGCGCCATCGCGTCGATCACCGCTTGCGGCTTTTGCGCCGTCGCCGCGGTGTCGAGATAGTGCCACGGAGCGCCGTCCCGGGTCACCAGACCCGGGAAATCGGCGTGTAGATCGCGGCCTACATCGGAAACAAGAGGCGCAGCTGCGTTCAAGGGCAAACCGCCTTCGTCCATTTGCCCTTATTGTCGCCGCGATGGCACTTGCGGCGCATGCCGGCTTCCACGGCTTCCCAACTGCCGGCGCTGGTGCGCATGCCGAACCGCCACTGCACGCCTTTCACCGCTTCGTCCGCAATTCCGTCAACCGTCACCAGCACGATGCGCATGGACCGTTCGGTGGGATGATCGACTTCCTCGAATTCGGCATCGCGCGGCCTGAAGCCGTAATCGCGCAAGTAGAACTCGGCGACATCGCGCGGATCGTCATACGAAATCGCGTAGCGCTGGATCGTGTTGAATTCGCTCGCTGGCGGGATCTGAGCCGTATCGGAGCTTTCAGCCGAAAGCGTCGTCGCACCTCCAGCCAGAAGCGCGGCCACCGGTATTGTCGCAAACGCACTCTTCTTCATAATCACACCCTCCGTTCCAAAGCTTCCAATGCTGCATCGAGCAGCTTCTTACGTGTTGCTTCGTCCCCAAGCTCCACGAACGCATCGCCGATAAAGGCCTGCACCAACAAGCGCTGCGCCAATTCCGGCGGAACCCCGCGAGCGGCCATATAATAGCGTGCCGCTTCGTCGAGTTCGCCCACTGTAGCGCCATGCGCGCATTTGACATCGTCTGCGAAGATTTCGAGCTGCGGCACGGCGTTCGCACTAGCCCCGGCTTCAAGCAGCAAGCCTTTGAAATCCTGCGCGGCATCGGTCTTCTGCGCATGACGCGCGACCTTGATCTCGCCAAGGAAATTGCCGCTCGCCTGCCCCCACTGCACCGCGCGAACCGTCTGGTTCGAAGTTGCACCGGGGTGTGAATGCAAAGTCGTAGTGACGAACTCCTGCGTCTTGTCGCTGCCTCCGATTGTCACGCCGCCAAACTCGAAATGCGCACCCTCCTCAAGCGTCACTTCCAACTCGACACGCACGTATTTGCCGCCGGTAACGACCTTGAACGCCTCGAAGCGTCCGCCTTTGCCGACATGCACCCGCAGCCGGTCGACCATGCCATCCGATTCCGCGCCGGACCTGTGAACCGTGTGCTCAAACCGCGTTTCGCCCGCCGGCACCTCTAGCACCCGCCAGTGATTGATCGCGTCGGAATGCGCGCCGGCGAGGTAATCGGCGTCGGCATAGCGCCATGCCTCATCGCGCCGGGTTGGAAGGGTTGCCGCCTCAGGCATCGGCGAGGCTCTCATTGACGAGGGCGTCGTAACCCTCTTGTTCGAGCCGCAATGCAAGCTCGGGGCCGCCCGTTCGCACAATCCGACCATCCGCAAGCACACTCACCCGATCGGGCTTCACCACATCGAGCAGGCGCTGATAGTGGGTGATCAGCAGCACGCCCTTGTCCGGCTGGCGCATAATCGCATTGATGCCCTCGCCGACGATCCGCAGAGCATCGATGTCGAGACCGGAATCGGTTTCGTCGAGCACCGCGAACGCAGGGTTGAGAATGCCCATCTGAACCATCTCGGCGCGCTTTTTCTCACCGCCCGAAAAGCCGACATTCACCTGCCGCTTGAGCATTTCCATGTCCATCTTCAGCAGCGCCGCCTTTTCCTTGGCGAGCTTCAGGAACTCGCCACCCGAGAACGGCTCTTCGCCGCGCCCCTTGCGCTGCGCATTGAGCGCTTCGCGCAAGAACTGGACGTTGGACACACCGGGGATCTCAACCGGGTACTGAAAGCCGAGGAACAAACCTGCTGCAGCGCGCTCATGCGGATCGAGGTCGAGCAAATCCTGCCCGCGAAACTCGACCGAACCGGCGGTTACCTCGTAGCCTGGCTTGCCGCCCAGCACATGCGCCAGCGTCGACTTGCCCGCACCGTTCGGACCCATGATCGCATGGACCTCGCCTGCGGAAACATCCAGCGAGAGGCCTTTGAGGATGGCCCGTGAGCCGTTGGCATCTTCTACTTCGGCATGAAGATCTTCAATTTTGAGCACTGGGGCTTTCCGTTTCCTGATTGGCTTCGCGCACGCTGCGATCCAGCAACAGATTGCTGCCGCTGTTTGCGTAGGCCTCTTGAGTGGCCGCTGCACGCTGCAGGCGGCGGGTGAATTGATTGTCGAGGTCGCGGCCGCGCGCGACATGGATTTGTCCGATCCTGGTAAAAAGCTCGTCGATCTGCTCGGATGTCAAAGTGGTCTTCGCTCCGACAAGGGCAGCGCTTGCTTCGGCTTTCGCCTTGTCTTCGGTCTTCGCACAACGCGGCAGATCGGCGCGGTGCTGAATCTCGAAATCCGCCTGTCCGCGGACGACACGGTTCGAGCGACTAAGGCAATTGCGATAGGCAACAACTTGCGGACGAATAAGACGCGGATACTCGACCACCCAGGTTTCGGGATCGTCGTTCTTGATTGCGATTGCGGATTCGGTTGCCCCCTGGAGGCTCATCGCAAGTGCAAGTGCGGTTGAAATCATTGTCTCAGTCCCTGTCTTCGTATTCTGTTGACGCCTGATTTGTGGTGCTTTCGTTGTCGCGAACTCTCCGGTTCGCTTGCTTGTCTGCGATGCGTTGTCGCATGCCTGCCGTTATCCGCTCGAGGACGCCGTCCATGTTCTCAAGCACTTCGCTCGCCTTGATCCGCATGACCTTGATGCCGACCGCGTCGAGGCTCTTGTCACGCCGTGCGGCCAGAACTTCATTGTCGCCGTCTTCAAAAATGTCGACCGCCATTCCCAGCGAGTGGCAGTTGAAATCGACAATCGCGCTGCCGACCACGGCGTGTCGCTTGAACGTGTGCCGCCCAAGATCGGCTTTGGCAAAGCGCGCGGCGAGCGCCTTGTGCGCCTCGGACGAATGCCGACGCAACTCGCGCGCCCGAGCATGCAGCTCGTCGAGCCGCGCTTCCGAAATCTTCCAACCGCGGCCCTTCTTGTTGAGATTGGGCGCTGCGTCGGATGTGGGCCGGAGGTTGAGGGTCTTGCGGGAGGTCACAGCGCGTTCACCATCCAGGATTGAGTTGCCGCTCCCGCATCCCGGTCCCGACCGATCGCTTCATACTCCGGCGAGGTAAGAAAAGTCGTCGCGGTCGCTTTGTCGGGGAAACGCATTACCACCACCTTGTCGGCTGGATGTCCGGAGAGCAATTCGGGCGCTTCATCGGCTGCGAGAACTTCGCCGCCGCTCGTGGCGAAGACAGCAGGAAACGCCGCCTGGTACTTGCGGTAGCGCTCGACGTCGGTGAATTCGAGCTTTGCAATGACCAGAACAGCGCTCACCCGACACTCCCCTCGAGCGAGATTGCCAGCAGCTTCTGCGCCTCAACCGCGAATTCCATCGGCAGTTCTTTCAGCACGTCCTTGGCAAAGCCATTGACGATCAGCGCTACCGCCTCTTCCTCGTCCAATCCGCGTTGCATCGCGTAGAACATCTGCTCGTCGCTGATCTTGGAAGTGGTCGCCTCGTGCTCGATCTGCGCGCCAGGGTTCTTGACCTCGATATAAGGCACGGTGTGCGCGCCGCATTCGTCACCGAGCAACAGGCTGTCGCACTGGGTGAAGTTGCGCACGCCATCCGCTTTCGGGCCAACGCGGACCAGCCCGCGATAGGTGTTGTTCGACTTGCCCGCCGAAATGCCTTTGGAGATGATCGTCGAGCGCGATCCGCGCCCGTTATGGATCATCTTGGTTCCGGTATCGGCCTGCTGGAAATTGTTGGTGACGGCGACCGAGTAGAACTCGCCCACGCTGTCTTCGCCGTTCAGCACGCAGCTGGGGTACTTCCACGTGACCGCAGAGCCGGTTTCGACCTGGGTCCAGCTGATCTTCGAGCGGTCGCCTTGGCACAGCCCGCGCTTGGTCACGAAATTGTAGATCCCGCCCACGCCTTCGGAATTGCCCGGATACCAGTTCTGAACGGTCGAATACTTGATCTCGGCGTCTTCCATCGCGACCAGTTCGACCACCGCAGCGTGGAGCTGGTTTTCGTCGCGCATCGGTGCAGTGCAGCCTTCGAGATAAGAGACGTAGCTCCCCTTCTCGGCGACAATCAACGTGCGTTCGAATTGGCCGGTATTCTCGGCATTGATGCGGAAATAGGTGCTGAGTTCCATCGGGCAGCGCACGCCTTCAGGCACGTACACGAAGGTGCCGTCGGAAAAGACCGCGCTGTTGAGGCACGCAAAGTAATTGTCGCGGGTCGGGACCACCCTGCCGAGCCACTTCTTCACCAGCTCGGGATGCTCCTTGATTGCCTCGCTGATCGAGAGAAAGATCACACCCGCTTTCTTGAGCTCTTCGCGGAAGGTGGTGGCGACGCTGACGCTGTCGAACACTGCGTCGACCGCGACCTTTCGCGCACCCTCGACACCAGCGAGCACTTCCTGTTCTGCCACCGGGATGCCGAGCTTGTCGTAAACCGCCTTGATCTCTGGGTCGAGCTCGTCGAGCGACTTGAGCTTCGGCTTCGCCTTGGGCGCGGCATAATAATAGGCGTCCTGGTAATCGATTGGCGGATAGCCGACCTTGGCCCAATTGGGCTCCTCCATCTCCTGCCACAGGCGGAACGCTTTCAGCCGCCAGTCGAGCATCCATTCCGGCTCGCCCTTCTTGGCACTGATGAATCGAACGGTGTCTTCGTTCAGGCCCTTTTCGGCAAACTCGGTCTCGATGTCGGTCGACCAACCGTGCTCGTATTCGGCAGCGTTGGCTGCCGCTTTCTTGGCTTCACGATCGATTTCCTGGGTGTCGAGATTATCGGTCATGCCGCTTCTTCTTCGAGGTTGGGGGTGATTGCGGGGGGAGTGCGCAGCTGATCGAGCTTGATGGCTGCCAATGCGCCCCGCAGAGCATTGTTTATGATCGGCCAGTGTGGCTTCATGCTGCATCCGGCTTCGTAATCGCATTCGCCATGGTCGATGCAGGCTGTGAGCGCAATCGGGCCTTCGACCGCCTCGACGATATCGGCGACACTGATTGCTGCGGCCGGTCGGCCGAGTTGGAGACCGCCGCGAGCGCCACGCAAAGACCGCAACAATCCGGCCGCCGTCAATTTTGAAACGACCTTTTGCACCGTCGGCACGGGCAATCCCGTTTCCGCCGCCAGTTCGGCGGCGCTCACACGCCCGTCACCGCAGTGGCGCGAAGCCTGCGACATGATAATGACTGCATAATCGGCGAGGTTCGAAAGGCGCATACGACTCGAAAACAATTCGGACAATTTCGTTCCGAATTGGAATTAGGAGCATTTCACTCCAAATTCAACGCATTCCTGTCTGTTGCGAGTCGTTCGCATCGGTGCGCGGCTCTCCGTCGTCCAAGAGCACTGCAGCCGTTGCTCCATGACCGGCAGGATCGAGGCTTTCCTGGGAGAATGAATTGACGGCAAGATCGGCGGGCGTTCGACCCGTGAAGCGGCGGATATCGCGGATCATGTGCGCCTGATCGAAGTAGGCGGAGGTCAATTCGTCGCGAAACGCTTGCGGCAGATCCGGGTTGGACAGCAACATGGCAGCGCGGATTGCGCGATGCCGCATCAACACCTGCGTCGGCGAGGCTCCGAAGAACTGCCTGCACAAACGTTGGATCTGCCGCTGCGACAACGGAATGTCGGCGTAGAGATCCTCAAGCGATGGATTGAGTCCGCTACCGAGCCATTGGCCCGCCGCCTGCACAAACTCGCGGTGCCGATCCTTGATCGGGTGTGTTGCGCTACGCAGGATCGCTCCCAGATATGCGACTCCGCCCTCCATGTCCGCATCATTGGACTTGGTCCTGCTGACCCAATCGGTGATGTCGCGGATCAACCCCGGCGCCGCAACCACCTCTGGAGTCGCGTCGCAGTCATGAACGGTGTCTGCCGCCTTCCCGGTCAAGACGGCCCACCCGAGCGGAGTCAACGACGCGCCGATCGCCCTGTATGGCCCAAAGATGCGTATTCGACCCGCGCGAAGTTGCGGGGCGTTGAGAAATAAAGGCCCGGTCTGCGTGATGCCGCCGTGAGAAAACTCCAATTCGGCGTGTCCATCTACAACAATCACCAGCTGCGCCGAGTAGGCAGGTGTCGGCTCGTCGAGCTTGCCCGGTCCAACCTCTGCAACATAGAAGGTGTGTACGAGGTCGACCAGATCGGCGGGTGGACCGATCCATTCGATGCTCATCGACGCCTTGGGCGTGGTGGTGATGCTATCCAATGGAGCGAAACCCGTTCATTCTGTCGAGGTTCTGCATGTACGTAAGGCGCGTAAACATGCGATCTCTCGGTCCCTCGATGTGCGTTGGGGTGTAGCCGCAGAAACGCCGGAATTCGCGAATCATGTGCGGCTGGTCATGAAATGCCTCGGCGATCTCGGCCTCGCCTCTGTCTGTCAGGTCCGGCTGAGAGAGCAGGTTTGCGGCCCGGATCGCGCGGAATTTGCGGGCGAGAGCTTTCGGGGTGAAACCGAAATAGCGCCCAACCAGCCGCTCGATCTGGCGGCGCGAATACTCTGCACCTTCGAACAATTCTTCGACCGGCGGGTTGAGCGAAGTGCCCAGCCATGCGAGCACTCGGTCGATCACGGCCTCATGCGCTTCCGGGATTGGCTTGAGCCGCGGCCTGATCCATTCCGCGATCTCCAGGCACGCTTGCTCGCCTGTCAGCTCACCCGAATTGCAGCGCGCAATTATGTCGTCCGACATGCGGTCGACCTCCTCGCCCAACAAGGAGCTCGCGCGATTGAGCCTGTTGCCAAATTTATCCAAAGGTGCCTGCGTCAGCGCAGCCCATCCATGGGGCGAGAGCGAGGCGCCAATGTTTCGGTACGGACCCCGCATCCTATAAGGCGCCGCCACCTCGAAAGCGTTGAACAATATCGGCGGACCGTCGATCAAATCCTTGCGATCACCGAACTGGACATATCCACGCCCGCTTACGGCCAGGAATAGCTGCCCCATGGCGCCCGGATGCCGACCTTCGATCACGTCCTCGTTCCAGCGAAAGTCGAACGTGGTCAGGATATACTTTTCCAATCCCGCCGGCGGGTCGAAATAGTCGAGATCGAGATAAGGCGTGCGGTGAGAAGATGACATAGTGAAAACTGATGGTTAGCAGTCATTCAATTGCTCGAAACGCCTTGAGCCGGTCAAGGTTCTTCATCTGCAGCAGAACCTGGAATAGCGGATCTCTCGGGCCACCGAGCCTAGTAGGTGTGTAGCCGCAGAAGCGCCTGATTTCGCGGATCATGTGCGGCTGATCGACGAATGCGCTGCCAATTTCGGCCTCGGCCTCATTGCTGAGATCGTCTTTCGCCAGCAATGCTGCCGCCCTGACTGCGCGATACTTGCGCGCCAGCGCTGCGGGCGGGAGACCGAAATAGCGCTCGACAAGACGCTCTGTCTGGCGCCGCGAATAATATACGCGATCGAACAGGTCGCTCACGTCCGGGTTGAGCGATGATCCAAGCCAACCGATTGTCGCCTCGATCAGCTTCTCATGATTGGGATTCACTTTGCCAAGTCGGGGGGCGATCCAATCGGCAAGCTCTTCACACGCAGCTTGGCCTTCGACCTCGCCGGCCAGGAATCTTCGGTTCAGGTCCATGCTAAAGGCGGTCACGTCTTTGCCTAGTAGTTCCACCGCTGGAATAAACCTATCGAAACAGGCGCTTGCAGGCTTCCGCGTCAGGGCGGCCCAGCCCAGCGGCGTGAGCGAGGCGCCAATGGCAGTCCAGGGGCCTCGCATCGTCAAAGGCTTGGCCGAACTGAACCCGCTGAAGGCAAAGGCACCCGGGCTGGCAGGATCAAAGCGATCGCCAAACCGCATCCCCCCTTCCCCGCTTGGAAACAGGACGAGCTGACTTAAGGCGCCTGGATGGCGGTCTTCAATCTCGATTTGCGGATTGCGAAAGCAAAATGTCACCAGAATATGGCGCGCCAACTCCGTAGGCGGATCGAAGTACGAAAGAGAGAACTGGGACGGCATAGCAGCCTGGAGCGACCCTCTGCTACGCCGTCCCACATGCCACGATCACCCAATCAAGAGATTTGGCTTCGTTTGGCGTGTGTCCCGACAATAGGGGCGGGTTGTTTTGCTTCATTGTATCTCAGCGACATTCGATTGCTGGCGAATTAGTCATCCGCGAAGAATTTGCCGTCAACTCTCAACTTTTTCGGCAATCCAGGCATCGATGTTCTCTTCCAGGATGGAAAGCGGAACGGGGCCACTGGTCAAAACAGTGTCGTGGAAGCCGCGATAATCGAATTCCTCTCCCAGCTCGGCGCGTGCCTTCTCACGCAATTCCATGATCTTGAGCTTGCCAATCATGTAGGCCGTCGCCTGGCCGGGAGTCGTTATGTAGCGTTCGATCGCCTTGACGATGTCGCCTTGCGGATTGGGCGTGTTGTCGGCGAGATATTGAATGGCCTGTTCGCGAGTCCACCTCTTGGAATGGATGCCGGTGTCGACCACCAGGCGACAAGCGCGCCACAGTTCCATGCCCAGCCGGCCGAAGTCCGAGTAGGGGTCTTCATAGAAGCCCATGTCTTTGCCAAGTTCCTCGGTGTAGAGGCCCCAACCTTCGGTGTAGGCGGTAAACCCTCCGAACCGGCGAAATGGAGGCAGGCCGGTCAACTCGGTTTGCAATGCGCGTTGGAGATGGTGGCCCGGGAAGCCTTCATGATACGCAAGCGCTTCCAGTTCGTTCTTCGACATGTCGCGAAGATTGTAGAGATTCACGTAGTAGGTGCCCGGTCGTGATCCATCGGGAGCGGGACTCTGATAGAATGCCTTTCCTGCACTTTTCTCGCGGAATGCTTCGACCGGCTTGATGATCATCGGCGCCTTGGGCAGCACACCGAAATACTGCGGCAGCTTCTCTTCCATCGCATCGAGCTTCGCCTGTGCGTCGCGGAGATAGTCTTCTCGGCTGGTGTAGAAGAACCGATCGTCGGTGCGGGTAAACTCGAAAAATTCCTGCAAGCCGCCTTCGAATCCGACCTCAGCCATAATCGCCCGCATTTCGCCATGGATTCGCGCAACTTCGCGCAGCCCGATCTCGTGGATCTCGTCGGCGGAAAGATCGGTAGTCGTGTAGCTCTTGAGCAGCGCTGCGTAATATTTGTCTCCATGCGGCAGGCGCCAGACACCGTCGGCCGTCGGGGCAACGGCTTGCTGCCGCTTCATTTCTGCGAGCAACCGTTTGTAGGCAGGGAGTGCGGACGTGTTCCACGCTTCGCGAGCCATTTCCATCATCGCGATCGCCATGCTCGCTTCCGCCGGCGTGCCTTCGGGAAGATCGGGGATGAATGGCGAGAGCTTTGCATTGAAATCCCGGAGGACTGCATTGTCATCACCCGCCGCGACAAGGGCTTCGAGGTCGGAAATGACGTAGGGATAGACCCAGTCGGGCGGCATGACCCCCGCCTCGGCGCGGGCGCGGCTTTCGGCAATCAGGGCGTCCAGCTGCGGGCCGATCCCCTCGATACGCTTGATGTAGGCGTTTACGTCATCGGTGGTGTCGACGCGGTGAATGTTGATCAGAAAGGCGGGAATGCTGGTGTGTGCTCCGCGTCGATGATCGAACAGGAAGCCGTATTTGCGGAACGGATAGAGCGACGTCTGGCGCTCCGCCAGTGCCTCGAACAGACGGAAGGACAGGGCATCCTGCTCAGAGAGTTGGTCGCTATCGTATAGCGCATTCATCAGCGCAGCAGTTTCGATCACCAGCGCAAAACGACGGGCATCGGCGGCATCGGAGACTTCATTCCAATCGCCGTAATCCTCGTCGCGAATGCCGCGATAGGCCTTGGTGATCGGCGACAGGTCCAGCAACTTGCGATCATAATCGTCGAACAAGGCAGCGAGGCTTTGCGAAGCGTCCTCCACCTTTCTCGGCTCGGATTCTGCGAGCGGCTCGGCCGAAGACGAGACTGGCAGCATCGCCATCGCGAGAGTCGATACGCTGAGAAGAGCGATACGGCGCATAATGATTCCTTACGTGTTGCGGTCCAGCCGTAGCAACGGTGCAACGCCGGATTGGTGCCGGATCCAGAATAACGTCAACCAAGCTCGCGGAAATTCTTGGGATCGATCATTTCGCTCAGGAATGGGCTGTCGTCATCCGACAAGCGCGACGGTGTGCGCCCCGCAAAGCGGTTGATCTCCCGGATCATGTGCGATTGGTCAAAGAAGGCCGCCCCCAATTCGGCCTCGTATTCCGGCGTAAGCTTCGGGAACGAAAGCAAGGCGGCAGCTCGCAGCGCGCGATACTTGCGTGCGAGCGCCTGTGGGGGAAGCCCAAAATAGCGCTCCACCAAACGCTGAACCTGCCGGTCCGAATAGGCCGCGTCTGCCATCAGGTCGGACAGTTCGGGGTTCAGCGATGAGCCGAGCCATGTGTTGACCAGGCGAATCAGTTCGGTGTGGCGCGAACTGATCGGTTTGACCTTGCGTCCGATATACTCACCGAGTTGCAAAGCGCAGTCACGCCCGCTGGTCATTCCCTGTCGGTATTCGTGAATGAGCCGCTCACCGACCGGGGTCACATCGTCTCCCAGGATTTCGCTAGCTTCACGCAATCTGTCGCGATGCTCGCCGGCATGCAGGCCCGTCAGAGATGCCCAACCAAGTGGCGTCAAGGCCGCACCGATGACGTGGAATGGCCCGTTCACGAAGATCGGAGTGGCCGTAGAAAGCGGAGTCAGGATCGCGATCTCCGGATTCGGGTCGCTATACCCTTGGCGAAAATGCATCTCGCCTTTGCCGCGAGGAAACAGGCTCAGATGCCCGACCGATGCCGGTTGGATATCCTTGATTACCGGTTCTTCGCAGCGGAAATGATAGAGCGTGGTGACGAAATCGCTGATCGCGGCAGGCGGCGCAATATAGTCGATCGTGATGAGTGACGATGAAGTAAGCTCGTAATCGGTCTTGCCGAAGTCCAGCGAATCATTGCCGAAATATGGATCTTCCGATTCGTACATGTGTCACGCCCCGATCAGCGGGATGTAGCCGTATTTTGCTGGAAAGGCACAAAAAAAGGGCGGCCCCGTTGTGGAGCCGCCCATTTGAGTTGAGGAACTCTTCGCATTGCTGCTCCGAGCCCTTCGGGTCGCAGGACAGGGTTTAGACGGAGTTACCGGCAAAGAATTGTATGCAAACGACAAGGTTATTCCCGCAACCCACGATAAATGTCGATTTGGGCCCCGATTCTGCCCCTCGACAGCGCGAATCAAATGGGCTTAGGCCGCGTCAATGCTTTTTCGCCTGCTTAAGCCAGCCTTGTTCGCGCTTGATTCGGAAGTCGGCCACCGACTCGCGATCGGCGCGCTCAAGAAGCTCCCGCTGGGCAGGCTCCACCACGCTCCTGATGAGGACAGCGGATTGGGAATCGATGTCGCAGGCGTGAGATTTCCGAACCCGGTTGGCGTGGCTGCCGGCTTTGACAAGGATGCAGAGGTTTCGGATGCGCTTTTGAGGCTTGGCTTTGGATTTACCGAAGTGGGCTCGATCACACCGCTTCCGCAGGCAGGAAATCCCAAACCCAGGCTGTTTCGTCTGGTCGAGGACAGCGCCGTCATCAATCGCATGGGCTTCAACAACGCGGGGGCGGATGCCGCTCTCGAGCGACTAAGGGCACGCGCCGATCGACCGGGCATTCTGGGCATCAATATCGGTGCCAATAAGGATTCGGACGATCGCATTGCGGATTACGCCACAATGACGCGTTTGATGACCCCATTCGCAAGC
The DNA here is from genome assembly GCA_964550495.1 of uncultured Porphyrobacter sp. GTDB lineage: Bacteria > Pseudomonadota > Alphaproteobacteria > Sphingomonadales > Sphingomonadaceae > Erythrobacter. Next base: position 33,610 of record CAZJZO010000003.1, read on the forward strand.
TATCTGGCTGTAAACATTTCAAGCCCGAACACTCCGGGTCTACGCGCCTTGCAGGACGAATCGGCTCTGACAGGGCTGATTGACGCGGTGATCGAGGCACGGGCGGATAGCGGTGTAGAAGTCGCGCCGCCCATATTCCTGAAAGTCGCACCAGACCTGGAACCAGCCGACATTGATGCAATCGCGCGGATCGCCATCGACAAACAGCTGGGTGCGCTGATCGTCTCCAACACAACCATCAGCCGCCCGTCCTTGCGGTCGAACCACGCCAAGGAGGCAGGCGGTCTTTCGGGTGCGCCATTGCGGGCGATGGCCTTGGAACGCCTGCGCGATTTCCGAACGGCTACCGGTGCGGCAATCCCGCTGATCGGCGTGGGCGGGATCGCGACTGCAGACCATGCCTGGGAGCGCATCCGTGCGGGAGCGTCGCTCGTGCAACTCTACTCGGCGATGGTCTATCACGGTCCCGGACTGGGTGCGCAGATCGTCAGGGGGGTGCACCGATTGATGAAGCGCGATGGCTTCGCGAGCATTGCCGAAGCCGTCGGAAGCGAATAGCGCAGGGAACGATATGACCAAGACTATCCTGACCTGCCTGGCGCTCGCCGCATCGCTGACCAGCTGCGCAGAATACGGCGCCCCGACCTCCACGCCCACGGCATCGGCGGAAACCGCAACGAGCGGTGCCGTCAGCGCCGCCGATCCGCGGGCCGCGGCCGCTGGCGAGGAGATCCTGGCCAAGGGTGGATCGGCAACCGATGCCGCAATTGCGGTGATGCTGGCCCTGACCGTGGTCGAACCGCAGAGTTCCGGAATCGGCGGGGGCGGATTTATGGTTCGCTCCGACGGTGAAAGCCTGGTGACGATAGATGGACGTGAAACCGCACCGGCCAGCGCTACTGGAAATCGATTCCTCGATGCCGAAGGAGAGCGCCTTCCCCGTGACACCCGCGTGGTTTCGGGCCTGAGCGTGGGCGTTCCCGGCAACATCGCCTTGGCCGCCAAGGCGCACGAAAGATTTGGCAAACTGCCATGGGCGGAACTTTTCCAGCCAGCGATCAGGCTCGCTGAAGACGGATTCGTCATGAACCGGCGACTACACGAATCTTTGTCCGGCCAGAAAGGACGCGCCGACAAGACCCGAGAAGCGCGTAGTGTGTTCTTTGCTTCCAATGGCGACGCCTTGCCGGTCGGCTCTTTGGTCAAGAATCCCGATTTCGCTGAAACGCTTGCCGATCTCGCCGAGTCCGGACCCACGGCCATGTATCAGCGCAATGCCGCGGGCCTTGCCGAATATATTGCCCGCGAAACCCCGCAAGACGGGAAGATGACCGCGGCCGACATCACGAACTATGTCGCAAAAGACCGCAATCCGGTCTGCGCCAAATACCGCACTTACAAGATCTGCGGGATGGGCCCGCCATCGTCCGGCGGCATCGCGGTGGCGCAAATGCTTGGCCAGCTCGAACGATTTGATTTGTCTGCGCTTGGGCCTGACGACGCAGAATTCTGGCATCTTTTCCTCGAATCGCAACGCATCGCCTATGCGGACCGAGAGCTCTATGTCGGCGATGAGGACTTCGTTTCGGTCCCGGTCGCAGGGCTGGTTGATCCAGACTACCTCGCCAAGCGCAGCGCCATGATTGACCGCTCCAACGCGATTGCGGAGGCCACACCCGGCACTCCGCCGGGAGCGCCGCTTGCTCGAGCCGACGGCGACGAACCGATGGAGCGTGGAACGACCCATTTCTCGGTGGTCGCCGTATCATTAAAAAATGTCAGCTACACCTCCACCATCGAGGGCGCTTTTGGCTCGGGCCTGTTCTTCGGAGGATTCTACCTCAACAACGAGCTTACCGATTTCAGTTCCATGCCGGCCGTGGACGGACAGCCGGTTGCCAACCGGGTGGAAGGCGGCAAGCGACCGCGGTCGTCGATGGCGCCCACCATCGTATTCGATGACAATGGCGATATCGTCTTGGTCATCGGAGCGGCTGGCGGGCCGACAATCCCTGTGCAGGTCGCGCGATCGATAATCGGTGTGGTCGATTTCGGCATGACCGCTCAAGAATCCTTGGGGCTGCCGTTGATCATGGCATTCGGATCGACGGTGGTAATCGAGAAAGGCACGCGGCTTGAAGCCATGCAGGCGCAGCTGGAGGCACTCGGGCACTCCAATATCCGCTCTTTTGGACCGCCGCTGAAGTCCAACGCTCTCCGGCGCGAAGCCGACGGCAGCTGGGAGGTGGCAACCGATCCTCGCATCGCGCCCAAGCTGGTGTATGAGTAAGCTGCTGATTTCCTTGGCCATGAGCCAGGAACGAACCGGTTTTTCCCCGACGCGGCGCTTGCCGCTACGGCATCAAGGCCTTAATTCAGCCCCATAGAGCAATCACATCCCGGTCGAGCCGCCCCGCACGCGGGAAGCTGGCTTGAGGGAGGAGGAGCCCGCAAGGGCAGGAGTATGTCTGTGCATTCCCCAACTGTACCGCCCAGCGCGGCACCCGTGGTCAACCCGGCCGACGACCAGCATCTGCAGGATATCGATTCGGCAAACAATCTGGTCGAGCTGTTCCTGAAACGGGCCGATGAGAAGGGTGACGCACCTTTCCTCGGACGGAAAAGCGACGGCGAATGGGTTACGCAGAGTTGGCGCGAGGTTGCGGACGAAGTCTGCCTCCTGGCCGAGAGCCTGAGGCGGATCGGACTCAATGATGGAGACCGGGTTGCGCTCGTTTCCGAGAACCGCCCCGAATGGTGCATCGCCGATCTCGCGATAATGGCGGCGGGCTGCATATCGGTGCCGACTTACATCACCAACACCGAGCGCGATCACTGCCACATCCTCGATAATTCGGGCGCCCGAGCTGTGATCGTTTCGAACGAGAAACTGCTCGGTCCGCTCCATGGTGCCATCCAATCGACCGGTATCGCCGAACACGTGATCGGGATCGAAGACCTTCATCGCCACCAAGCCGGCAGTTTCGAATATCACGATTGGGCAAAGCTGATCGACGGCGATTCCTTGGCGGCGCGCAAGGCCGTCGATGAGCGGATCGCCGGCATCGCTCGCGATGACACCGCCTGCCTGATCTACACAAGCGGCACCGGCGGCGCGCCGCGCGGAGTCAAGCAGCATCACGGATCGATCCTGTGCAATGTCGCGGGTGCTGCTGAGATCCTGATTACCGATTTCGGAATCAAGGACGAGCGCTTCCTGTCCTTCCTCCCGCTTTCACATGCGTATGAGCACACTGGCGGCCAGTACCTGCCTATCTCGGTCGGCGCGGAGATCTTCTATTCGGAAGGTCTGGAGAAACTTGCATCCAACATCGAAGAGGTCAGACCGACCATCATGGTGGTGGTTCCGCGCCTCTTCGAGGTGCTGCGCACGCGGATCATCAAGCAAATCGAAAAGCAGGGCAAACTCGCCAATTTCATGCTCGATAAGGCGATCAAGATCGCCGACAAATCGAAGGAAGGCAAAACCCGCAAGCGCGACAAGCCGATGGACTTCCTGGTCGAAAAGACCCTGCGTCCCAAGATCCGTGAGAAATTCGGCGGGCGGATCAAGGCGATGGTATCGGGCGGCGCGCCGCTCAACCCCGATGTCGGCAACTTCTTCGAAGCGATGGGGCTGACCATGCTGCAAGGATACGGCCAGACCGAAGCCGGGCCGGTGATCAGCTGCAACCGTCCCAAGGTCGGGCTAAAGATGGACACGGTCGGGCCGCCGATGCGCGGGGTCGAGATCAATATCGCCGAGGATGGCGAGATCCTGTGCCGCGGCGAGCTGGTAATGCATGGCTATTGGCAGAATGACGCCGAAACCGCGCGCACGATCCAGGATGGCTGGCTCCACACCGGCGATATCGGCCATCTCGACGAGAAAGGCCGGATCAAGATTACCGATCGCAAGAAGGACATGATCGTCAACGACAAGGGCGACAATGTCGCACCGCAGAAGATCGAAGGCATGCTGACTCTCCAGCCCGAGATTGCGCAAGCGATGGTGAGCGGTGACAAGCGCCCTTACGTCGTCGGCCTGATCGTGCCGGACGCCGAATGGGCGCTCGAATGGGCGCGGGCGAACAATCAGAAGTTCGACATGAAGGCGCTTCAGGACTGGCCCGAATTCAAGAAGGCCGTGCGCGCCGCTGTCGATCGCACCAACAAGGATCTGTCGGTGGTCGAGAAGGTCCGCAAATTCGAGTTCGCCGACGAAGCATTCAGCATCGAGAACGAGGAAATGACGCCGAGCATGAAGATCCGCCGGCACAAGATCCGCGATCGCTACAAGGACAAGATCGACGGGCTGTATTGAGGGCTTGGCGAGACGACGGGATTCGAACCCGCGCGGTGCTATTATCGAATCACCGGAGCGCTCCCCAAAAAGGGGTGGCGCCCGCAAACAGCCACTCTGCCACGCCTCGGGTTAGCCAATGAAGCTTTGGCCCTCTCGCGTCAAACAGTCTACGTGGGATTGAAAGGCCCGGGTGGCGGTCAAGCCGCCTCAACATCCTCGACAAATTCCGGATAGAAGCTCGGTGCGCGCTCCGACCAACCCGGTGCAGTTGCGGCCGCTTCGCTCAGCGATTGCAGCAACATCTTGCGGCGCTCGGGGCGGATTTGCGGCAGGGCTGCAGCGGCGCAGAAAGCGGCGGGCAGATAGGGCCGTGCCTCCGCGCCCAGCAGGCGCTCATAGAGGAACCGGAAGGCCGAAAAGCTGGCGATCCGTTCCTGTTCGAGATCAAACGTCGTCATGCGCACCAGTTTGCCGATGAAACGTTCGACTTCGCCGATCGTCCCTTCAACCGGCACCAGCTCGCGCAGCGCTTTCAAATCCTGATAAGCGACATATTGCCGACGGATTGCGGTGTTCTCGTGCTCGGTGCGACCCCACAGCTTGAAAGCATCGCAACGGGCGAGACCAATATCGAGGCTACGCTTGATATAACGCTGCTCGCACGGCGCGAAGCTTGCGAACTCACGCATTTCGCTGATTGTCATCGTAGCGGTGCTGGCAAGTGTCATCCGTAGTCTCCCCGTTGGAAGACGGTTTTCGGCTAACTTGGTTAATACGTAGTAACCACGAACCAATTTTAACCTCTTCGAAGCGCATCGACCTGTCGCACTTTGGCCCTCCGCAGTTGCCCTCGCTCGGCCACCCCTTACCTTGGCCGGAAGACATCGAGAAAGGACCAAACATGGGCAAGACCATCCTCATCACCGGCGGATCCTCCGGCATTGGCGCGGCCTGCGCCAAGGCTGCGGTCGTTGCCGGACACAAAGTCGCGCTCGCAGCCCGCTCGATCGACAAGTTGGAAGCGCTGGTGGCCGAGCTGGGTGCTGACATTGCGATGGCGATCGAGTGCGATGTCACCGTTCCCGAAGCGCAGCAGCGCATGATCGAATCGGCCGTCGAGCATTATGGGTCGCTCGATGTGGTTTTCGCCAATGCCGGCCTTGGCGCGGCAGCTGTCGGATCCGAGAACGGAATCGTCGAGAATTTCCACGAGATGATCATGGTCAACAACTTTGCGGTCACGGTGACGGCAAAGTTCGCAATCCCGCATCTCAAGGCGAGCAAAGGGCACCTTGTGCTTACCGGATCACAGGGCGGGCATGTTGCACTCGCGGGATCCGTCTACAGCGCAACCAAGTGGTTCATTCGCGGTTACGCCAAGAATCTCGCTAACGAACTGGTGCCGCATGGCGTGCGAGTGACAAGCATCGATCCGGGCATGGTTGAGACACCCTTCTTCGACAATCCGCAGCCCCAGGCCTTGCGTCCCGATGATATCGCCAAGGCCTTCCTTTATGCCGTGGACGCCCCGCCGCATGCGCGAATTGCCGAGATCGAGATCAACCCAATGGTCGGGGCACACAGCGCTTAGGTTTCAGGACTAGCCCGAAACGACATCCGCCCAGTCGGGATGGCGCAGCGCTTGCGCTTTGAAGAACGGGCAAAGTGGCACGATCTTGAAGCCGCTTTTGCGGGCATCGGCGACGATGCGCTCAGCCAGCACCTTGCCATAACCGCGGCCGCGAAAGGCATCGGGCACACCGGTGTGGTCGACAATGACAAGACTGTCCGATGCACGCGAGAAAGTCAGTTCGGCTTCCTCGGCCGTGCCTTCGGGGCGGAGCACATAGCGGCCCTTTTTGCCGTGGTCTTCGAGCGAGATGTCGATATTCTCTGACAAAATCAGATCAGCCCGGCCAAAGGTGAACTTGGATCGGCGTATTTGCGCCGCCCCATGCGTCCGGCAAGATAGGCCGAGCGCCCAGCTTCGACTGCCAGCTTCATGGCGCGTGCCATGCGGATCGGATCTTTCGCTTCGGCTATAGCGGTGTTCATCAGGATGCCGTCGCAGCCCAATTCCATCCCGACCGCTGCGTCCGACGCCGTGCCGACACCTGCATCGACCAGCACCGGGACATTGGCGCCTTCGACAATGAGGCGGATTGTGACCTGGTTCTGAATCCCGAGCCCTGACCCGATCGGCGCACCCAGCGGCATGATGGCCACCGCACCGGCGTCTTCCAGCTGCTTCGCGGCGATTGGGTCATCGACGCAATAGACCATCGGAAGAAAGCCCTCTTTGGCGAGAATCTCCGTCGCCTTCAAAGTCTCGCGCATATCCGGATAGAGCGTGCGTGCTTCCCCCAGCACTTCAAGCTTGACCAGATCCCAGCCGCCAGCCTCACGCGCAAGCCTGAGAGTTCGGATTGCTTCTTCTCCGGTAAAGCAGCCTGCAGTGTTGGGGAGGTAGGTGATCTTCTTCGGATCGATGAAGTCGGTCAGCATTGGTGCCTTGGGATCGCTGACATTCACGCGGCGCACCGCGACTGTCACGATCTCGGCCCCGCTCGCCTCGACCGCTGCGGCGTTCTCTTCGAAGTCCTTGTATTTGCCTGTGCCGACGATCAGCCGCGACGTGAATGTGCGGCCGGCTACGGACCAGGTGTCCGGAGAGGTGCCGTGATGATCGCCGCCGCCCACAAAGTGAACAATCTCGAGAGTGTCGCCATCTCCAAGCGCCGCGAGTTCGAGAGTTGAGCGCGGGACAATCTCCCCATTCCGCTCAACAGCGACCTTTTCAGGAGCGAGCTCGAGCTCGCGCACAAGATCGGCAATGGTTGTGACCGACGTTTTGCGTGTCTCACCATTGAGGATGATGGATTTGGTTTCAATCATGAGGTCGAGATAGAGCCATGGTGCGCGGGCGCAACCATGAGTTTTCGTGGTTTGGCTAGCGCGCCGCGCGCAAATTGAGCAGGTGACCCAACGAAACCAGCGCAACCCCGATCAACGTCAGGACAAATTCGAATGTCCCATGCGGCGCGGCTAGAGCGCCGCCCATGAACGAAAGACCGGTCATGGCGGTCACAAACGGTGCGCGGCGTCGGTGTTTGAGCGCACCCCAGCCGATCGCGACAGCCGCAACAATCAACGCCAGCGCGAGACCAACGCGGTGGATTTCCGGCGATGCCAGGAAATGTCCGCCCAATCCGAATGCCGACACGATCATGATGGTTGCGAGGCAATGAAGCGCGCACAACCCCGCAAGCCCGATCCCGAGATGGTCGAGGCGGCGCCGAATCGTAGGAGGGTTTTGTCCGTCGGTCATTGCACTCACGCACATATGTAATGTTGTTACATTTCGCAAGTTTCGTGAAGGTCGGATCAGCCAGGTCTTGCGCCTGACGCACTGACCATATCGGGAATCGGGCTTGCAACCGGGGGCCATGCCGCACAATTAGGGCCGACTATGGCAAGCGCAGCCCCTGCCCCCCAGACGAAGACGAATTCAATCGTGACCTTGGTTCGTCCCATGGCTCTCGCTCGATGGCTTGAGCTGGTGGCTCTGATGATCGTGATCATCGTCATGGTCGGCGGAATCACTCGGCTTACCGAAAGCGGTCTTTCAATAACGCAATGGCAGCCGGTGACCGGCACCCTGCCCCCCCTTTCCGAAGCTGCCTGGGAAGCCGAGTTCGCCGAATATCGTGAAACGCCCGAATATCGCTACGAGGCGAGCGTCGGCGGAATGACGCTCAGCGAGTTCAAGTTCATCTATTTCTGGGAGTGGTTTCACCGATTTCTCGGTAGGGTGATCGGATTGGCCTATGCACTTCCCCTAGCGTGGTTCTGGATCAGGGGTGCGATACCCGACGGGTACAAGCCGCGCCTGATTGCGCTGCTTGGGCTGGGCGCCCTGCAGGGGACATTTGGCTGGCTGATGGTTCGCAGCGGATTGTCGGGACAAATGACCGATGTCAGCCATTTCTGGCTGTCAGTCCACCTATTGACCGCACTGTTTACGCTCGGAGGGTTGATTTGGACTGCGCTCGATCTGCGCCAGATCGCCCGCGATCCTAACACTGCACCTGCACCTCTGACGATTGGGTCTGCTGTTGTCGCCTTGATCTTGTTCGTCCAGTTGCTGCTCGGCGCATGGGTGGCCGGGCTCAACGCCGGTCACGCGGCCTATGACTGGCCGCTGATGAACGGCAGGCTGGTGCCGGAAGTGGATTGGTCGGGCGGGTTCTGGTGGACTCTCACGCACGACCCTTTCCTGCTGCATTTCCTCCATCGTTGGTGGGCGTGGGTCGCGGTGGCCGCTCTGGTGTGGATCGCGCGCCGGGTCCGCAAGTCCGAGCGCCGCGCCTCAGTCGCGGTCCACAGTGCGTTCGGTGTCATGGTCATCCTCGGCATCGCCACTGTCTTGAGCGGGGTGTCGTTGTGGGTTGCCGTCGCGCACCAGCTTACCGGAGCCTTGCTCGTTGCCAGCTTGGCGTGGGCTATGCATGCTGATGGTTTGACTCAGAGGCAGGCCCGAATTGCAGGGGCGGTTTAAACCGATGCGAGCGAGTCAGCCCAAATCAGGACCATCGGCTTCACTCGTGTGGTGTCCCTTTCCCGATCGCAAATCGGCGCGGACGATTTCAGACAGATTGCTCGATGAAGGTTTGATCGGCTGCGCCAATATGCTTGGGACAATAGAATCGATGTTTGTCTGGGATGGTGAGCGCGGCAGCGGCGAAGAAAGCGCTGTGCTCTTCAAGACAAACCCGCAATTGCTGGAGTCGCTGGTCGCCAGATTGGGCGAACTGCATCCTTATGATACCCCTGCTATTGTCGGATGGCACTGTGATGTTGCACACTCGACGACAAAGCAATGGCTCGACACGGTTGGGACAGGGATGCCGGAATGACAGGGGGCATAGCGCGTCGGCGCGTCTTGAGCGGTTTCGTATCTGGTGCGGTCGTCGGATTGGCAGCACCGGCTTCTCCATTGTGGGCTTCCCCCCCAGTCCGGATTCCAAGGCAGCCTATGCGGCTCGTCCGGCGACTTGAGCGCGGATTGCGCGGCGGCGCTGTGATAACCGTTGAACGGATTTGGCAAGTTGCGTTTGCGGAACAGGGTTCGGGTGTGGCGATCACCGGTGAGCAGATCGACGCGTCGGTGGACGCTCCAGCGAAACTGGCGGCACTTGCGCGTATCGAGGAGTCCAGATCCACCGCTGATATGTTCCCTATCCTGCTTACGACCGAGGGGAGGATTGCGGCGGTCGGACCATATACGAAACAAGCGGATCTCAACGAAGCCGTGCGGCTGGCGGAATCGGAGATCGCAAGGCGGAGTTTGCCTCCAGACACAAAGAGGCAGCAAATGCTGTATCTCGCCCAACTCCAGCGCACGGCCTCCTCTTTTCTCGATCAACTTCCGAGAGACCTGTTCTTTCCGGTTTCGGAGCCCACACGCTCGGTTCGGAAAGTGAATCTGCCGAATGGATTGCTGGGTGAGTTTGAAGTTGCCTATGAAGCTCGAACAGCACCTCAGCAAGGTTGGCTCGACCTCGCGGTTCGGCGCGTGGTGACTCGAATTGGCGACAGCGTGCGGCGCTCCCGCGAGGTCTGGTCGATGTCGGAAATCTGAGACAGAAATTGAATCGAGGTATTATTTTACCTCCCTCAAACCCCGCGCTTTTGCTTGACTTTCACACCCTTTGGCCACAAATGCGCGCGACTTCGCGCTCGGACGCACCGTTTTGAGTCGCGACTCCAACCAACCATTTGGGTCAAGGAAACAGCCATGAAGGCTATCAGCAAGCAGACCCGGTCGATCAAGCCGGCCGAGGTCGAGAAGAAATGGCACATTATCGATGCCGACGGCCTGGTTGTCGGTCGCCTTGCATCGATCATCGCCAACATCCTGCGCGGAAAGCACAAACCGAGCTACACCCCGCACGTCGATTGCGGCGATCATGTCATCGTTATCAACGTCGACAAAGTCCGCTTCACGGGCAACAAATCGACCAAGAAGGTCTACTACAAGCACACCGGCCACCCGGGCGGGATCAAGGAAACCACTCCGGCCAAGGTGCTCGAAGGTCGTTTCCCTGAGCGTGTTCTCGAAAAGGCGGTTGAGAGAATGATCCCGCGCGGACCTCTGGGTCGCCAGCAGATGAAAGCGCTGCACCTCTATAGCGGCACCGAACATCCGCATGACGGGCAGGCTCCCGAAGTACTCGACGTCGCTTCCATGAATCGCAAGAACAAGGTCACCGCATAATGGCTGACGAAACCAAAACCGAAACCAATTCGGCTGAAACCGTATCGGATCTCGCCGATTTGAAGGATATCGCAGGCGACGCTCCGGCTGCCGATGCTGCAGAGATCGCTGAGACAACTGCGGCAAATCCGCCGGCGCCGCTGCGCGAACAGGAGCTGGACGCGCAAGGTCGCGCATACGCGACCGGTCGCCGCAAGGACGCTGTTGCACGCGTCTGGGTCAAGCCAGGCTCGGGCAAGGTGATTGTCAACGGCAAGGACCAGGAAGTCTACTTCGCCCGTCCGACCCTGCGGCTGATCATCAATCAGCCATTCGCGATCACCGATCGTGCCGGCCAGTACGATGTCATTGCCACAGTACGTGGCGGCGGTCTCTCGGGTCAGGCCGGGGCAGTCAAGCACGGCATCAGCCAAGCGCTTACAAAGTACGAGCCGGAGTTGCGTGCGACAGTGAAGTCGGCAGGCTTCCTCACCCGCGACAGCCGTGTGGTTGAACGGAAGAAGTATGGTCGTGCGAAAGCACGCCGCAGCTTCCAGTTCTCGAAACGCTGATCGATCCGATTTGCATCAAAAAGGGCGGTTCCCTCGCGGGAGCCGCCCTTTTTCGTGTTGAGAACTCGAATTTACTTTTGCAGCAGAACCAAGCCCCACGACAAACCGGTTCCGGCCAGGAACATCGGCCACGACCAGTAGATCTTGTAGTCGATGAACTGCAGCGAATGAACCGCAAGAGCGCCGCCATTGGAGCCTTGCGAGCCCACGACCAACGCAACGCACCAGGTCACGATCGCCCCGAAGAGTATTGCTTTCACCATGCCTATCCGCCCCCCTGCCAAAGGTTGCTTGCCTAACACCGAAAATTGCGACCGTTCCAGCTATGCTTGAACGGCGCGCCTAAACGAATGTGGCCAACAAATCGTTACCGACGATGCGATAAAAAAGGTTAAGGCGATGGCCGGGGATATTAGTTAGGCTCTGCGCCGAGCCGAGTAAGGTCCACACGGATCGCGCCGCCACGCTCGATTGTCAGCATTTGATAGGAAGCAGGCTCTCCGTGTCGAAGTCGGGTCGACAGGGTTCCTGCGCCAATCATGCGCAGCGAGTTTTCGCCGTGGTGACGGATTTCATCAAACGGGCGATGGACATGGCCGGAGATGATCGCATCGGCCCGGGTTGCGGCAATGGCAGCAAACGCCCTGTCGCCGCCAATGGTTGGGTTCGAACTCCTGCCCTTCGGGCCAAGCAGCGGGTGATGGGCGGTAACCACAACGCATCGTGGATCATCGCGCAGCTGATCGAGCCGTTTGAGAGTTGCCGCGAGAGCCTTGCGAGTAACGACGCCATCAGACCACGGAAAGCGCGGCTGCGCCCGAACGGTTGTCTTGAGCGGAACCAGCACAACGTCATCGCTTTCAAAATCGCTGGCCACCGCCTGTTTCAGTCTAAGATAGCGTCGGTATGGATCGGTGAAGCGCTCGATCGGATCATAATAGGGCATGTCGTGATTACCCGGATCCAGCCACACGGGGATGCCAGTTGCGCCAAACCAGCTGGCAGCTTGCGAGTATTCACGATGCTTTGCGCGCTGCGTGATGTCGCCGGTGCAAACCAAGGCATCGGGTCGGTGCCGCGCGATGAATTCCTCAACATGCGACAGCGCGGCCTGGTCCTCGACCCCGAAATGGACATCGCTGATGTGAAGCAATCGCGTTGTCATCAATCCATCCCAACTTTCATGCACTCGCTAGCGCTTAGAGCATACTGCGCGGAGTTCGCAGGCAGCCTCTAGATCCGGTTTGTCAGTATTAGCCAGCCAGCAAAAGCGTTGAGAGCCGTGTATCCCAAATAGGCCCAGGCCAAAATCGGCCAGCCGTTCGCCGCAAGTAGCAAGGCTGCGAGCAGAACCAGGAATTCCGCAATCAGCGACAGCCTGCCTCCTAGTGTCCTGACAAATCCCGGCATCTGCCCGGTCATGGGGTGATCGCTCTCGAGCACTGCGCGGTGCAGCGCAAAATTGCCAATACCGAGGACAAGGATCGCGAAGACAGCCAAATTCATCGATGACAGTATGGCGTAAACGGTCGTCGGTTGGAAACGTCCATTTGTCGGCAACAGTGGAACGCCGATCAGAACATCGCTGCATCAATCGATTGCCCTGCAACCGCAATCGACCAAGGCGTGATCGCTCCCAGAATCTCTCTAATCTCTTTCGTGTCAGGACGCTTCTAAGTCCCCTGGTTCGAACCCCTATCGAACGGAAGCGCCCTACGATGGAGGAGATTACCAAATGAAGTCTATCATTCTTGCCGCAGCAGCAATTGGCATGGTGTCCACCCCGGCCTTTGCCGGCCCCGCAACCGCGCCCACCACTGCCGTCAGCTACGAGGGCCTCGACCTCGCAACAGCCGAAGGTCAGAAGATCCTCGACGCCCGGATCGATTCCGCTGCACGCTCGCTGTGCCGGATGGACGAAGTCCGCACGGGCACACGGCTGAAATCGGCAGAATCGCGCGCTTGCTACGCAAAGGCTCGCGCCAGCGCCAAGAAACAGGTCGCAAGCGTGGTCGCCGAACACCAGCTCGGCGGCTGACGAAACACAGGTTCGCACCTTGGGTGCAAACCACGCGGCTCGGACCCACCCAGTCCCGGGGTCCGGGCCGCACTTTTTTGGCAGAGCAGCAGCGGCGCCAAAGCCGCTTGAACACAATCCAGCCAGCCTAGCGGCCCGCCATCGCTTTCACTTTGGAAAGATAAGTGCGCCCGATCCGCAAGGCATCGCCATTCTGCAGCTCGGCTGACCAAACTCCCAGACCATCGTGGCGCAGGCCGCGGATATTGTCGCGACGCAGAATGGTCGAGCGGTGAATCCGGATGAATTCTTCCGGATCGAGACGCGCCTCCAGACCGGCGATCGTTTGTAGCAGCAAATAGGACCGACCCTGTTCGCCTTCGCCGACATGCAGCCGGACATAGTCGCGCTCGGCATCGATTCGATGCACTTCGCTGACGGCAATGCGCAGCAGCTCGGAGCGGTGCGGCACCCACAGCTCATCCAGCCAGTCGCTCGATGTTTCCCGGCGCGCACCGCGACGCGCAATGGCTCTTTCGATCGCCCGCTCAAGTCGGTCTGCCGCCACGGGCTTAAGGACATAATCGATCGCTTCCAGATCGAATGCCTCGACGGCAAAGTGATCATGCGCCGTCACGAAAATCACGGCAGGCGGATTGTCCGCTTCGGCCAGTTTTGCAGCGACGCCCAGGCCATCGACCTCCGGCATCGTCATATCGAGCAGCATCAGATCGGGATTGAGCTTTTCGGACAAACGCAGTGCCGCCGCGCCGTCGCTCGCAGTTCCAACGACATTGATGGCTTCGATTTCAGCGCAGATGACCTGAATTCGCTCTACCGCGAGCGGTTCGTCATCGACGATCAGCGTGCGCAGCGAAGGAGACTCGTTTTCGGTATCAGCCATGGCGGGTGAGTGGGATCCTGATTTCGGTCATGTATCCTCCCGGGACTGGTCCGGAAGTCAAGCCGATATCGGGCCCAAACCGCGCCTCGAGCCGGTCGCGGACATTCGCGAGGCCAATTCCGAAGCCATGCTCGACGTGTTCGGGCACGCCAGGCCCGTCGTCGCTGACCGTCACAACCAAGCGGTCGAATTCTTCGCGTGCAGCAACGTTGATGGTCACTTCGCGGGTTACCGCAGAGACCGCGTATTTGACCGAGTTCTCGACCAATGGCTGCAATATCATCCCCGGAACGCGAGCATCGGCAAGGTCCGCGGGCAGATCGAAGTTGCAGGTCAGTCGCTCGGGGAAGCGAACCGCTTCGATGTCGAGATAGAGCTGCTGAAGGTCGAATTCGTCTTTGAGCGGTACATCGCTGGTGGGATCGTCGGCGAGGCTATGGCGGTAGAAACGGCTGATCGTCTGGATCATTCGCTCGGCGCGATCTGCCTTGCCCGTCATCACCAGTGCCGAAAGCGAATTCAGCGTGTTGAACAGGAAGTGCGGATTCACCTGGTATCGCAGTGATCGCAATTCGGCGGCTTTGGCTGCCGAGCGGAACTGCTCTTCACGGCGCTCCGCAACCCGCGCCGCAGCGATGGCCGACATAGCGATAAACAAGGCCGACCAGGTCAGGAGAATATAGTAACGACTGAGTGCAGCGTCGACGAGCGGAAGCCATTGCTCACCTTTGTCATCGGCGTCCTGCAACGTCACCGTCACAGTCGGCATATCCTCTGTTTCCTCGCCTTCGATCTGCCCTGGACCCGATTGGGGTATCTCGGCCAGAAGGTTGCCGGCCTGGTCGCGGAACAGCGTGATTCCCCGCTCCTCAGCGAACTTCTTCTCCATTTTCTCCTGGATCGGAGCGAACAGAACATGATTGACTTGCGCAATCAGGATAGCACCGGGCAGCGCAGCAACAAGTGCGATGGCCATCATGACCCATCGTTTGCGGCGCTCGAACAGACGCAGAATGAACCAGAGCACCATGGTGACGAGAACGCCGACAGTGCATACCGTCGCCCGGCGCCACAACAGGTCGCCATCGAAATCCATTCCGACGAGAAAACCGCGTGCCGTGATCAGGATGAAATACACCGACCACAAGCCTACCGCCGAGAAAATCACGGCGCGCAGCGGCACTCCGGGCTGCAATTCGCTGAGTTGGGCTTTATCCATGGACGATCCGTGCTTTAGACCCAGACTCAGTGGCGCCCAAGTCCACGCCGGTCGAATGGTCGGTCCGAGTCATGCATTGGTCGAAAGTCAGACGCGGGTTTTCGGTTAATCCCGTGGTTTGATCATGTCGGTGGGTACGATCCATTGCGCGAACTGCTCTTCCGTCAGCAAACCGAGTTCTAGCCCCGCTTCCTTCAAAGTGGTGCCGTCGGCGTGTGCCTTCTTCGCGATCTTGGCCGCATTGTCGTAGCCGATATGCGGATTGAGCGCGGTTACCAACATCAGGCTTTCATTCATGAGCTTGTCGATCCGGTCGGTATTGGCTTCGATCCCGACAACACAATTGTCGGTGAAACTGAGCGCCGAATCGCTCAACAAACGGATCGATTGCAGAACGCTGTAGATCATGACCGGTTTGAAGACGTTGAGTTCAAGGTGGCCGTTTGAGCCGGCAATGCTGACCGTGGTGTGATTGCCCATGACTTGTGCGCAGACCATGGTCAGCGCTTCGCACTGGGTCGGATTGACCTTTCCCGGCATGATCGAAGAACCCGGCTCGTTGGCTGGCAGGGCTATCTCGCCAAGCCCGCTCCGCGGACCCGATCCGAGCAAGCGGATATCGTTGGCAATCTTCATGAGGCTGACCGCCACCGAATTGAGCGCGCCGGACAGCTCTACCAGCGCATCATGCGCAGCCAATGCTTCGAACTTATTGGCTGCGGTCACGAAATCGTGGCCCGTGATCGATGCTACATGCGCGGCGAACGTCTCGGCGAAGCCGGCTTTGGAATTGATCCCGGTGCCGACCGCGGTTCCCCCCTGCGCCAGCTCGAGCACCCGTGGGAGAGCATTTTCGAGCCGTGCGATTCCGTATTCGACCTGCTTTGCATAGCCGGAAAACTCCTGGCCGAGCGTCAACGGAGTGGCATCCTGCAAGTGGGTCCGGCCGATTTTGACAATATCTGCATAGGCCAGTGCCTTTGCATCGAGCGCGCGATGCAGGTGCGACAGTGCCGGTATCAGTTGCTCGATAGTCTCGCTCGCCGCCGCGATGTGCATTGCCGTCGGGAAGGTATCGTTCGAGCTTTGCCCCATATTGCAGTGATCGTTGGGGTGAACCGGCTCCTTGCCGCCATGTTCGCCAGTCAGGATCTGATTGGCCCGGCTGGCAATTACTTCGTTGGCATTCATGTTCGATTGCGTTCCGGAACCGGTCTGCCAGACGCTCAGGGGAAACTGATCGGCCAGTGTCCCTGCAATCACTTCGCCCGCCGCCTGCACGATTGCTTCGCCCAGTTCGGCATCGAGCACACCCAATTCCATGTTGGCTTTGGCCGAGGACTGCTTCTGGATCCCAAGCGCCTTGATTAGCGGTGCCGGCATCGTTTCGGTGCCGATGGCAAAATTGGCCAGGCTCCGCTGCGTCTGAGCGCCCCAATGTGCATCGGCGGGGACGGCAACTTCTCCGAGCGAGTCGGATTCTACCCGGACAGTTCCCCTCGCGCCGAAAATTTGCCCGTCATTCTGAATGTCACTCATCGAAGCTATCCTTGTCCCGGTCGATTGCAGGCTCCCATAAGCATCGCGGATCGGACACGTCAAAGCTCTTGGAAGCAATCGCTGCGATGTATAGGAAGGGTTGACGTACTGTATTGTGGATATAATACAGTTGGACGGAGTTCAAATGACCAAAATCGCCGCAACTTTTGACACTGCAGCCGCTCGCAAGTCGATGATCGACAGCCAATTGAGGACGAGCGGAGTGAACGAAGAGTTCGTGCTTGCGCGAATGCTCGCTGTGCCGCGCGAAGATCATCTTCCCGAAGGAAAGATCGCGCTTGCCTATATCGACCGTGCCGTCGCGCTGCCGGAAGGCGGTCATCTTGCGTCGCCGCTGTTCTATGGCAAACTGCTGATCGAAGCAGCCCCGATGCCCGATGATCGCGTCCTCGTGCTTGATGGTGGGTCGGGCTATCTTCCCGAGCTTGTCAAACCCCTCGTTGCATCGACCGAGGTGGTCGATGCCGCAGACTTCGAGAGCGATTCGGTGAACGGGAACAGCTACTCGCTGGTCTTGATCGACGGAGCAATCGAGCAGCTTCCTGATACGATTGCACAACTCGTCGAGGAAAATGGCCGGGTCGTCTCTGGCATACTGCTGAGAGAGGTGACTCGCCTTGCCAGCGGGCGCAAGATTGCCGGCAAGGTGGCGCTCTTGCCTGTCGAAGATCTTGGAATTCCAGTGCTTAAGCAGTTCGACAAGCCGAAGAACTGGTCCTTTTCATGAGCCTTCGCAGCCGCTTACACATTCTGCTGGCTGGCGCAGCTGGCGGGGCTGTCCTGATCGGGACACCCGCACACGCGGACACTTTGCGCGACGCACTGGCCAGCGCTTACAACACCAATCCGACGCTCGAAGCAGCCCGCGCAAACCAGCGCGCGACCGATGAAGATGTGCCGATCAACCGTGCCAATGCGGAACCGAACGTAACGGTTACCGCGACCCATATCGAGTTTGTTCGCCAGTCCGCCAACTCATTCACCGCGCCGGAGCGCAATCTTGGCGTCAACGCGCAATTGCAGGTGCCGATTTACCAGGGCGGTGGGGTGAAGAACAGCATTCGCGCTGCGAAGGAGCGCGTTTCAGCCGGTCAGGCTGACTTGCGCGGGACCGAAAGCTCGATCTTCAGCCAGACAGTCGCCGCATATATGGATGTCCTGCGCACCGAAGCGCTGGCAAGCCTCGCCGCCAATCAGGTCGAGGTGCTCAGGATCAACCTCGAGGCGACCAGCGATCGGTTCGAGATCGGCGATCTTACCCGCACCGATGTCGCGCAGTCGCAATCGCGCCTGGCAGTCGCCGAAGGCAACCTTCAAAGTGCCTATGGCAACCTCATCTCTGCACGCGAAACCTATATCCAGCTCGTTGGCAAGGCGCCGACCGATCTCGAAGCGCCGCCTCCGCTTCCCGGTTTGCCGGAAACAGTCGGTCTCGCAGTGGTCAGCGCAATGGAGCACAATCCCGATCTGATTGCCGCCAAGGAACGCGCCGAAGCTGCGGGTTATGACACCAAGGCTGCAGGTTCTGGCCGTCTGCCAACCATCAGCGGCTTCGCCAATGCGGATTACAGCGACTTCTTCGGAACCCTAGGCGGTCCAATCGCCGCAGAATTCAACCAGCGAGAGACGACCGCCAATATCGGCGTGCGAGTAACGATCCCGCTGTTCCAAGGTGGCGGACCGGCCGCACGCAAACGTCAGGCTGGCGCGCGCGAGACGGCTGCGCTCGAGCAGGTAATCGCCACCGAGCGCAATATCATCCAGCAGACCCGCTCCGCCTATGCCAGCTGGCAAGCCGCCAACGCGGTGATCGAGAGCTCCCAGACAGCGGTCGAATCTGCCGAGATCAGCCTTGAAGGTGTGCGGGCCGAAAACTCGATCGGCAACCGCACCATTCTCGACGTTCTTAATGCCGAGCAGGAATTGCTCCAGGCGCGAGCAGACCTCGTGACTGCCCGTCGAAATGCCTATGTTGCCGGCTTCACTCTGCTGGCGGCCATGGGCCGCGCCGAAGCGCGAGACCTAAACCTAGACACTGGCGGTCCGCTATACGATCCGCAGGTCAACTACGAGCGTGTGCGCGGCAAGGTTTGGGACTGGGATACCGATCCCACACCCGCTCCAAAATCGACCAGAACCGTTGACATTCCAGCGCCTGACGCAACAATTGGTCCGACGTTAGAGCCGAGGGATTAACCATCTCATCGGCCTGATTCGGGGCAAGATCAGTCAAGGCAGGCAATGGCGCAACAAAACGAAGCATCGGTCGAAGAGATTCTTGAATCGATCAAGAAGGTGATCGCACGCGACAATCGCGACGACGCGCTGGAGTTGCGCCGGCGCCGCGAAGCTGACGCCGACAGCGCAGCCAACCTTCGCTCCATTGCCGCAAAGATCGACAATCCCGATCTGGACGAAACCGATGCCTCCGAAGAGATCCTCGATCTGGCGGATATGCAGTTTGAGCCTGTCGACGAGGAGGGCGAAGAGGCCCTTGAAGAGTCAGCGCAGGGACAGGATGAGCCATTGCTTACCGAGGACGTGCGCGGCGCGATGGAAGAGAACCTTGCCGCATTGGCCATGCTCGCCGAGCCCGGGGCCAAGCCGCAGATCGTTCGCTCGGGTGAAACATCGCTCGAAGGGCTAACCCGCGAATTGCTTCGCCCGATGCTGGCGGAATGGCTCGACAAGAACCTCCCCGAGATGGTCGAAAAGCTGGTGCAGGCTGAAATCTCCCGCATCGCAGGCAAGAAGCGCTAAGCAATCCTTGTCATTGCGCGATCCTGAAGTGGTTTTGCTGGAGCTTCTTGCGCGCCCGGTCTAATCCCGCAGCCATGGAGAGATTCCCTTTAATCCGCGCCGCCCTTGTCGGCGCCTCGCTCTGTGCTGCACCGCTTTCAGCGGATGATCATCAGTCTCGGGAAGGCATCGCGATCGATGGCCTGAGCGCTCGACCGATGTCGGCTGAAGACCTCGTAACGATGCCAAGGCTCGGCGGCCCGACCGTGACGCCATTCGGTCGCTACGCCGTCTATTCGGTCACCGAAACCGACCCGGAGAGTTACGAGCGCGCAGCGCGCCACTATCTGCTCGATTTGGCGCAGCCTGGCAAACAGCCGGTTGCTCTGGATTTCGGAATTCGCGCGGCTTCGCTCGCCTTTGCCGCGGACAATTTCCTCTATTTCCTCAGTTCCGAACATCCAGACGAGGGCGCTGAACAGCGCTCGCGCGTTTGGCGTGCGGCGCTTGAGGCAAACGGCAATATCACCGGGCCAATGCTCGTAGCGGACATCGCCGGCACCGACATTTCCGGCTTCAAGGTGTCGCCACGCGGTGACAAGATCGCACTCTGGGCGCCGGTTTCGGGAGAATGTCCGCGCTTTGGATGCGACGCCGACGGCAGTGCGCATCTACCCGGACCGGGCACCGGTCGCCTGTATGAAGGGGATGGCGGCTTTTTCCGGCATTGGGATCATTGGTCCACTCCGGGCACATTCAACCGCGTGTTCGTGTTCGGGATGGAGAAGGGTCAAGCGGTCGGAGACGGCGTTCCGGTAGATGGCACCGATCCGGAAACCGGAATTCGCGGCAACACCCCGACTATGCCATTTGGCGGTGGAGAGGATATCGCGTGGTCTCACGACGGCGCTGGAATGTTCTTTGTCGCCCGCGAGGCTGGACAGGGTGAGCCGGCATCGACCGATCTCGACATCTATTATTCCGACCTGTCGGGAACTGCCCCAATCGGAATCACCCAATCAAACGAAGCGGTCGATACCGCCCCGATGCCATCGCCCGATGGAAAGTATCTCGCCTATCTGGCGATGGCACGGCCGGGATACGAATCTGACAAGTTGGTCGTCCAGCTGCGCAATCTCGCCACCGGAGAGACCCGAGCGCTAACAGCAAACGTTGACCTGTCGTTTGGCAGTCTGACCTGGAGCGCCGACGGAAGCCATCTGTTCGCAACCGCTGCCAAGGTGCTGGATACGCCGGTCTTCAAGATCGATCCGCAAAGCGGAGAGATCGAGGAACTTGACCTGATGGCGGGCAATGAAGCCCATATCGGCAATCTTACCACGCTGCCTGGCGAAAGACTGCTTTTCACCCGGGATTCGATTGGTGCTCCGAACGAATTGTACCTCTCGACGGGGGAATCTCAGGGCCGGCCGCTGACCGATGTAGCGACCAGCCGGATGGGCAAGATGGCGACCACGATGACGCGGCGCTTCAGCTTTGCCGGCGCGCAAGGTGATACAGTCTGGGGTCAGATCACCCGCCTGGAGGAGCAAGAGGGCGAGATTCCTGCAATCCTCTACATTCACGGCGGACCCCAGGGAAGCTTCGCCGATCGCTGGTCTTCGCGTTGGAACCCGCGCGTTCTTGCCAGTCAGGGCTACGCCGTGATCTCGATCGATTTCCATGGCAGCGCCGGATACGGCCAGGAATTCATGGATTCGATCAACCGCGACTGGGGCGGCAAGCCGCTGGTAGATCTGCAAAAGGGTCTGGAAGCCGCTCTGGAATTGGATTCGCAAATCGATTCCAGCCGCGCCTGCGCGATGGGTGCGAGCTACGGCGGCTACATGGTCAACTGGATTGCCGGTAACTGGCCTGACCGGTTCGATTGTCTTGTCCAGCACGACGGCTTGTTCGACTTGCGCAGTTTCTATTACTCGACCGAGGAATTGTGGTTTCCGCGATGGGATTTTGGCGGTTCCTACAGCGAAGCGCGTGAAACCTACGAACGCTGGAACCCGGTCAACCATGTCGACAATTGGCAGACCCCGATGCTCGTCATAACCGGCGAGAAGGACTTCCGTGTTCCCTATTCACAAGGTCTGCAGAGCTTCACTGCGCTTCAGGAGCGCAATATTCCATCACAGCTGCTGGTCTTTCCGGACGAGAATCACTGGGTGCTTGGCGCCAAGAATTCGCTGCAGTGGCACAACACCGTGTTTGATTGGCTCTCACGCCACCTGAAGGACGAAAATCCCGAATGAACGAGCAGGGTTTGCTGGCGGCACAGACCGCACTGGCGAAGAAGTATGGCGGTTCCCGAAACGGCGACGGGATCGAGCGTCACATCTTTCTGTGCGCTCTGTCCGACAAGCAGAAGTGTTGCTCACGTGCCGAAGGCGAGGTCGCCTGGCAGTTCCTCAAGGATCGGCTCAAGGAATTGGGCCTTGTGGGCCCGAGGCGCACGCCCGACAGCCCGAGGGGCAAGGGTGGAGGCGTCCAGCGCACCAAAGCCGATTGTCTCCAGATTTGTGGCTCCGGTCCTATTGCGGTCGTCTGGCCGGAGGGCGTCTGGTACCATTCCTGTCATCCGGATGTGTTGGAGCGGATTATCGAGGAGCACCTGATCGGCGGGGAGCCAGTCGAGGAATTCCGCCTGACTACCCCGGATTGCTAGTCATCCTCGGGCCGGGACCACAATTCGTCGCGTTCGGGCAGGCGATTGTCGACCGATTCGTCGTGACCTGTGCCGTTCGACAGAAATGCCAGACCCATCAGTCCGCCGCCAAGCAACATGGTGAAACTGATCCCGAGCGCCACTGCGATGTAAAAGTGCACGGAAATCATCCCATTGAACGCGAATAGCAAACCCAGCGCCAGCAGGACGGTCGCGACGGTCACCGCCAGAAGAACCTTCATGATCTGGCGATAGCGCGCCCACGCATAGGCGGCGTTTTCGGGGTCATCGAGAGGGGATTTGTTGACCATTGCGCTTCCATGGGCCGCGCGGCGTGGCATTGCAACGGCTTAGCCATGCGAATGATACGTAAGGCGACAGATTCGCTTTTTCGGCGGAGAAATGGCATTTTCTTGCTCGAAGAAGAGGATTCGAGCCATGACAATTGCGAAAATTATCGCTGAACGCGCGGCGGGCGACGTCATCTCCTGCGATGTTGCGACTCCGGTCTCCAAAGCGGTCGAGATGCTGGCCGGCAAACGTATCGGCGCGCTGCCTGTGCTGCGCGATGGAAAGATCGCCGGAATCGTGTCCGAGCGCGACGTGATCTATCGCCTCGCCGAGAGCGGTCGGGATTGCCTCGATCAACCGGTCGAAGCGATCATGACATCGCCGGCGGTTACGGTCGAGCCGAGCACAAGGATCGATGATGCGTTGGCGTTGATGACCAGACGCAGGTTCAGGCATTTCCCGGTCGTGGAAAATGGCGCACTGATTGCGTTCATCTCGATCGGAGATCTTGTGAAGAACAAGATCGACGAGGTGGAGCACGAAGCGGAAGCGCTGCGCAGCTACATACAGACTGCTTGAGGAAAGCACTCGGGCATCCTAAATTGCGCACATGGCCGAAACGCTCACCCTCACACCGGCAGCAGCGAAGCGCATTGCGCTGATCGCTCGGAAGCAAACCAAGCCTGCAATCCTGCGTCTTTCGGTCGAAGGCGGAGGTTGCTCGGGTTTTCAGTACAAATTCGATCTGGCCGAAAAGCCCGAGGGCGACGACAGCATCAGCGAAACTGATGGCGTGAAGCTCGTCGTAGACCCCATAAGCCTAGATCTTGTTGGCGGTAGCGTGGTCGATTTCGTGGAATCGCTGGGTGGAGCGGCCTTCCGGGTCGAGAACCCCAACGCGGCCGCGGGTTGCGGTTGCGGTTCCAGCTTCGGAATCTGATGAAAGCAGTCGAGCGATTGCGCTCTGGCAATAGACGCGCGGTTGCGGATCGGCCATGACCGGCGACATGAAGATCGCCACCTACAACATCAACGGAGTCAAGGCGCGGCTGCCGCGGCTCAAGGAATGGTTGGCGGAAACACGCCCTTCCGTCGCTTGTCTGCAAGAGATCAAGTCGCAGGATGAGGGCTTTCCTGCAGGCGAGCTCGAGGAGCTGGGCTATCACGTCCTGACGCACGGGCAGAAAGCATTCAACGGCGTTGCAATACTGACCGACCGCGAAGCGGGGTACGATCCGCCAAGCGAAGTGCAGCGGGGACTTGGGATCGACGGCCCCAAGGAAGGCGAAGGTGAGCAGGCCCGTTATCTCGAAGTCGATGTGACGAAGGCTGGAAATGCGCCGACCCGGATTGTGTGCATCTACCTGCCGAACGGAAACCCCCATCCTGGCCCGAAATTCGATTACAAGCTGGCCTGGATGGAGAAGCTTCGCGCCCGCATGGCAACGATCTGGTCCGAGGAAGTGCCGGCGGCGGTGGTCGGCGATTACAACGTCATCCCTGAGGACGACGACACATTTTCGGTCAAGGCGATGGCCTCGGATGCGCTGATGCAACCGGAATCGCGCGCCGCCTATGCCCGGCTGCTGGCCGATGGCTGGACCGACGCCCTGCGCACGCACAATCCACAGGGCGGGGTGTGGACCTATTGGGACTATCAGGCCGGCGCCTGGCAACGCGATCACGGCTTTCGCATCGACCACATATTGCTGACGCCGGAACTTGCGGACCGAATGCAGGCGGTCGGCGTCGATCGCGACCATCGCGGACGCGAGAAGGCCAGCGACCACGCACCGGTTTGGGCCTCGCTAAGAGACTAGCGAATCCGAGCGGCTGTCCTTCGGTGTTTCGCCATCACCGATAGAAGATGTGCGTGTCGATCACCGCGGTCCGGGTCTTGCGATAGCTCCACTTCGGGCGAACATATTTCGCGTGGAAATAGACCGCATCGCCTGCTTCCGATTCCCACAAACCATCGTGCGCAATCCGGGCAATGGCCTTGGCGCGTTTCCATGCGGCGGAGCCTGACTTTACCCTTGGCATGCGACCGTTCTTGACGAACGAGAATTGCGCGCGCTGGTAAACGACGCCGCAGTAGCTGGCTGGAAAGCGGCTGTCTTCGGAGCGATTGATCACGACATGGGCTACCGCCAGCTGGCCGGCAAGCGGCTCACCGCGCGATTCGAAATAGATCGCGCCGGCGAGACACCGCATCTGCTCGCTGAGCTCGCTTGGGGGGTTAACCGAAGCCACCAATTCGCTCAGCGATCGCGCACTTGCGCGTTGCGACTGTTCAGCGGCTTCTGGAAGCGGTTGAACCACTTCCTCGGACACGAACACCGGCTGATCGGGAACGATCTCGATCTCGGGCGCAGTGTTGGGAACCGTATTGGCAGCCACTCCCGTGGCTTCGTCGGACTCGACCTCTTGCGCAAACGCGCCTGCGCCGTCGGCGCTGGAGAAGCTCAGTCCTGCTACCGCTGCAATTGCGACAGCACTCAGGGAATAAGTCTTGCGACTCATCGTCTCATCATTCTGTGCGGTGAGCGAGCTCCGTCGCAGGCGCGAACCTAGTGCAAAAATTGCGGGGTTGGAGAGGTGGTTCTTTGGTGCCTGCCGGCTGCCCCCCGTCTGCGTGCTGACCGATCGACCGTATTGCCGAAATTGTCAGCCTCCGCTTCTGGAAGCTCGCGGCCAAATAGTCACAAATGAAACTATGTCAAGCTATTGCGGCAATTCAGCGATGAAACGTTCCTTCGCGTCGACATCCACCTCCAAAATCCAGATGTCGGGATCCTGTTGGCTTCTGCGATCAAGATACTCTGTAAATTCAAAAGATTTTTCAGTATCTTGGGATTTGGTGCGCACAAATGAACGCGAACCGTCGAGTTGCGGCATTCTTTCGTACAATTCCGCGTCCTGGCCGCGACACATGATTACGAGCAGGATCGTCCCCGCGTCACGTTCGCCCTTCGACAGGACCATGCCGCTCCCTCCCTGGGCTTCGGCCAGGCGAATCAACGCCCCGATTTCCAGGTG
Source organism: uncultured Porphyrobacter sp. (assembly GCA_964550495.1). Classification (GTDB taxonomy): domain Bacteria; phylum Pseudomonadota; class Alphaproteobacteria; order Sphingomonadales; family Sphingomonadaceae; genus Erythrobacter. The sequence goes on from CAZJZO010000003.1 coordinate 59,190, forward strand.
GGCAGGCAATCGGGGTGTCATCTTAGTCCGTCGTGCCTTCGGTGTATCCAGCGAGGCTCGAAAGTGCGATCCGCGAGCGCATGAAGGTTCCGGTCCCGCGCCCGATTTCATCGCCTTCGGCGTCGATCAGCCGTGACTCGGCAACAAAGACGCGACGTTTTCCGCTTACCCAGCGCCCTTCGGCGACCACTTCTCCCCCCCGCACGGGCTTGGTAAAGTGCAGGTTGAAACTGGTTGTGAGCAGGAAGCGATCGGTGGCCAAGGTGTTTGCCGCATAGAAGGCGGCATCGTCGAGCATCTTGAAGTAGATCGTCCCATGCGCCGCGCCGGCGGCATGGAAAACCGAATCGTCCACAGTGAACGTCAGTCGCGATTGTCCCTCACTCACAATTGCAAGGTTCGACGCATAGGTCGCGTTGATCGGCGCGGACGCATAGAGCCGCTCCAGAGCCCTGTAATGCTGCTCCGCGCCGGCAGAGTTGGCAGGGCTGGAATCGTCAGGCGGCATCACGCAGGAACTGGTTGGTGAAAACGGAATAGAGCGCGTCGCTATTCGCCGCATCGAACAGCATCTGCAGCATGGCCTCATCGCGAGTCGGACGCGAGATCGCTGCCAGCGCATGAAGGTGGGTCACCCCTGCATTCTCCGGTGAAACCAGTCCGAAGATCAGAGATACGGGCATGGCGTCCGCTGCCGCAAAATCGACCGGGTTTTCGAGCTTCATCAGGACACAGGTCGGGCTTTTGACGCTTTCGCTGCGGCAATGCGGAATGGCGACGCCGCGGCCAAAGCCTGTGCTTCCCAAGGCCTCACGTTGTTCCAGTCCTTCGAGGATCTGAACCGCGTCCAGGCCATAAACCTCTGAAAAGATTTTCGAAAGTCGATCGAGAACCTGCTCCTTGGTGTCAAGATCGACAAGAACAACTGCCTCGGGCAGCATTTTGAAATTGACGTTCATGATGAACTCGAGATCCCGTATTCTTAGTCTATTTTGTACTCACAACGCAGTGACCGCCGTCGTCCAGGGCGCGGCATCACTCCGGAATCTGTGAGTTGGACCAACATTCTGCTTTCCCAGCTCTGGCAAAGCAGCCTTTTCGTGCGGCCCTATTTCGGCTCGACCCATCCGATCGAGCCATCGGCGCGGCGATAAACCATATTATGTCGGCCAGTTCCAGCATTTTTGAAAAACAACGCTGGCGTGTCCCGCAAATCCAGCATCATAACCGCATCCGCGACACTCCCCGTCGGCACATCGACGCTCGTCTCCGCGATTACGGGGGGAGCCGCAACTGCCACCTCCTCCGATTCTTCGTCGGCCGCAAAGATTGTATAAGCGGCCTCTTCTTCGGCACGAGCGTATTGAGCCTGTTCGTGATGGTCTTTGAGCCGGCGCTTGTAGCGTCGCAGCTGTTTCTCGATCTTTGCCGCCGCGTCATCGAGGGCCACATGCGCATCATGCGCGCTGCCCTGCGCTTTCAGGATCAGACCATGCATCACATGCGTCACAATGTCGCATCTGAATGCGCCCGAGCCGTCCTTTCCGAAAGTCACATGCGACGTCAGCGCTCTGTCAAAGTATTTCTCGACTATTCCTTCCAACCGGTCCTTCGCGTGTTCCTGCAATGCTGCGCCAGTTTCCACCTGGTGTCCCGATATCCGGATATCCATCGTCGCTCGGCCTCCTTCATACATCCATTCAGTTTCGCGCGAGGTTCGGCGCGCGCTTAGCGTAGCCAGATTGCACTCTCGATTGTGGCAACAAATTCCCGGTGGCGGGCGAGCTCAGCCGGACTCGCAGCGTGCGGTCGCGGTTCAAGCCTGGTCTTGCTTTGTCCATCCCCAGCAGGCTCAGGATCGCCGCCGGATTGGGTCTGCGCCCGACCACCTTCGAGTACATTCGCCAGCTCTAGTCCAATTTGGCGCCCGCCAGTCAGCTCAACATAAACCTGGGCAAGCAACTCGGCATCGAGAAGCGCACCGTGTTTCACCCGGTGGCTGCGATCAATCCCGTAGCGCGTGCATAATGCATCGAGCGATAGCTTCGCGCCGGGATGTTTCTTGCGCGCGAGTGCGACGGTGTCGATCATCCGGTCCATACCGATTGGCGGAAGACCGATCCGCTCAAGTTCGGCGTTCAGAAATCCGAAATCGAACCCGGCATTGTGCGCGACCAGCGGCGCATCACCGAGGAATTCTAGCAATTCGTCAGCCCCATCGGCGAATAGCGGCTTCGTTTCGAGGAACGAGATCGACAGACCATGCACGGCTTCGGCAGCAGCGGGCATATCGCGTTCGGGATTGTAATAGGCGTGGAAGGTCTTTCCGGTTTCGACCCGGCCGACCATCTCGACACAGCCTATCTCCACCATCCTGTCGCCCGTCTTGGGATCGAGTCCGGTGGTTTCGGTGTCAAAGACAATTTCCCGCATGGTTCAAGGTATCGGCTCAACCCGATCGAAGTGCAAGGGGTTGCTGAACGATAGTGGATGCAGCTCTAGGCCTTGCTCAGGACTTCGATCAGCTTCGCCACTTGAGCTTCGGTTTCTTCCAGGGTTGTCCCGGTATCGATCACATGCGTGGCCCGCTTGCGCTTCTCGGCGTCTGGAACCTGCAACCGCAGAATATCCTCGAACTTTTCGGCGGTCATGCCGGGCCGCGCCAACACCCGCTCGCGCTGAATTTCTGACGGCGCCGAAACCACCATGACGGCATCGAACGCTTGATCGCCGCCACGTTCGAACAGGAGCGGGATGTCGAAGACAAGCATTGTCGCCTTGCTGTTGTCTCCGAAGAATTGCGCACGCTTCGCCCCGACCGCCGGATGGACAATTCCCTCGAGCTTCTTGAGCGCGTCCTTGTCGCCGAACACCAACTTGCCCAGCTTGTCGCGATCGACACCTTCCGGACCAGTCGATCCCGGAAAGGCTGCCTCGATCGCCGGCAACAACTCTCCATTTGGGCCCTGCATAGCCCGCACTTCGGCATCGGCGTCGAACACTGGAATACCGGCCCGCTCGAACATCGCCGCAACCGTGGATTTTCCCATTCCGATTGATCCGGTAAGGCCGACAAGTTTCGGAGCGCTCGAAGAATCGGGTTTGTTCATTGCCGAAGTCTCTCCATCAACTCACGATCCAGTTCGCGCGGCGGCGGTTCGCCAAAGAACCGTTCAAATGCCACTGCAGCCTGGCCGATCAGCATCGACAGGCCGCCAATCGTCGCGAACCCGGCGGCTTTCGCTGCACGCAAGAACTCGGTTTCGACCGGATCTGTCACGATATCGTAGGCCACGCTGCCCGGCGGAGCATGGCTCCAATCGAAAGCCAAGGCCGGCTGACCACGCATCCCGAGCGGTGAAGCGTTGACCACCAGATCGAGGCACCCTTCGCGATCATCGAAGTCGAAGTCCGTGGGTTGTGCAAAGTGATCGAGCGGAGCGACGAAGTGCTCGCCTCCCGGCACGACTTGTTTCAGCAGCAGCCGCGCCTTGCCTTGGTCACGGGCGACAACGACCAGGGTAAAGCCCTGTTCGGCCAAAGCGGCCACAATGGCTCGCGCCGCGCCGCCCGCACCGATGATACGCGCCATGCGAAACAAATGGCGATTGCTCAGGAGCGTTTGAAGAGGTTCGAGAAAGCCAGCCGCATCGGTGTTGATACCGACCAGCGCGCCATCGGCATCGCGATAGACCGTGTTGACGGCGCCGATTACCTCGGCCTGTGGATCGATCCGATCCAGCAGGGGAATCACCGCCTGTTTGAGCGGCATGGTGATATTGCAACCGCGCCAGGTCGGGTCGCTACGCCGCTCGCCGAGATAATCCGGAATTTCGGCTTGAGTGACCCGGCGAGAGCCGTAGCGCGCTGTGATACCGAGTTGCTTGATCCAGAATCCGTGGATCAGCGGAGACTTGGACTGTGCGATCGGATCACCGATCACTTCGGCAAAGGGCAAGGTGGCGGCGTCGCTCATGCGAGCAGGACTTCCTGTTCCCGCAATGCATCAAGCACCGGCAGGAGCGGCATTCCCAACACCGTGAATTGATCGCCTTCAATTTGTTCGAACAATTGTACGCCCATGGCCTCGATGCGGAAGACACCGACTGTGTGCCCAACCGCAGGCCATTCGTGATCGAGATAATGCTCGATGAATTCGTCGGAGAGCGAACGGACTTGCAGCCGGGCTATGTCGGCAAGGCTCCATTCGCAGACATTGCCGCGCACCAGTGCCGCTGCGCTGTGAAGCTCAAGCACCTTGTCGGAAAAGAAACGAAGATGCTCCGCTGCATTCTCACGCGAAGTCGGCTTGTCGAACCGCCTTCCTTCGACAACCACCAGCGAATCGCTGCCAAGAACCAACCGTTCTGGGTGGACGCTCGCAATCGCCGCAGCCTTCGCCACGCTCAGGGCTTCGGCAATTTCATCTGGAGACGAATCGTGCAATCCCGCTTCAACCGCGCGTTCGTCAATTTCCGCTGGAATGGATTCATACGTCACACCTGCGGCATCGAGCATCGCGCGACGCGACGCCGATTTCGAAGCGAGTATCAGTGTCTCGGCGGTCATATCGGTTTGGCCACGCCGTCGACCGGTTTGTCGCGACGCTTGCGTTCCTGGACGAGGCGAATGATCGCTGCGGCGCTCTCCTCGATCGAGCGACGCGTCACATCGATTACCGGCCAGCCATTGTCCGCGAACATCCGCCGCGCGAACTGGGTTTCGGCTTTCACCTTCTCATTGTCGACATAGGACGTCTCTGTGCCCTCGTTGAGCGACAGCAGCCGGTTGCGGCGGATCTGAACCAGCCGCTCGGGTGCCGTGGTAAGCCCGACCACCAACGGATTGCGCAGGCGGAACAGGCTATCGGGCGGGGGGCTTTCGACCACCAGCGGGATATTCGCCGTCTTGTAGCCTCGGTTCGCGAGATAGATGCTGGTCGGTGTCTTCGAGCTCCTCGACACCCCGGCGAGAACGATGTCGGCTTCTTCCCAGTCTTCGTGACCGACCCCGTCATCATGTGCGATCGTGTACTGGATCGCATCGACTCGCTTGAAATAGTCCGCATCCATCGAATGCTGTCGTCCCGGACGCCCATGCGCTTCCTGGCCGAGCTGGGTTTCGAGCGATGCGGTAACCTGGTCGAGCACCGGCACGGCGGGCAACCCCAATTGACGGCAGTGCTCTTCAAGCCTCGCTCTCGTATCCGGATTGACCAGCGTGAACAGCACGAGGCCCGGATTTTCCGCCAGATCGGGCACAATGCGGTCGAGGTGCTGCAGCGACCGCACCATCGGCCAGAAATGGCGGCTGACATCGGGATCATCGAACTGCGCCAACGCAGCCTTGGCGATCATCTCAAGCGTTTCCCCGGTCGAGTCCGAAACGAGGTGCAGATTAAGGCGAGCCATGAGTGATTCGGTGCGAGCTTTTCGGCTTGTGGAAAGTGAGGGGCATAAACCACGGGAGAGAACCGTCGACAAGCAGGGTATGGATTTTCCTCCGCGCAATCGGCCAGTTCGCCGGAGCATTTCTCGACACGGGACAACACATTTCGACAGGTTGGGGACACTGGGGATAGAAGCCGCTTGACGACGCGGTTCTGCAGATTCGCAATGATGACAAGGGGGTGTTCAGGTTGGGAGAATTCAGGCAGGGACCGGGAATTCCCGCTTTCCACAGGGCCAACTGACTCCTTCAAACCTTTTATAAATTATTAATTTTTGATTAGAGGAACGCCATGCCTGGTCCGCTGCTCGACACCTTGAAGGGTGCAAAGCCCGATATCGCACCCGTCTGGCTCATGCGCCAGGCAGGTCGATACCTGCCCGAATATCGCGAACTTCGCGCTGAGAAGGGCGGCTTTCTCGAGCTGGTCTATGACAGCGAAGCCGCGGCTGAGATTACAGTTCAACCGATCAGGCGGTTCGGGTTCGACGGGGCAATCCTGTTTTCCGATATCCTTATCGTGCCACACGCAATGGGGCAGGGGCTGGAGTTTCTGGCAGGGGAGGGGCCAAGACTGAGCCCTACGCTGCTCGAAGCCGAGCTAAGCGATTTCACGGCCACGTATGAGCGGTTCGATCCGATTTACGAAACGGTACGCCTGACTCGCCGACAGATCAGCGACCAGGTCACGATGCTGGGCTTTGCAGGATCGCCTTGGACGGTCGCGACCTACATGATCGCGGGCGAGGGTTCGAAAGATCAAGGTCCGGCGCGTCTTCTGGCCTATCGCGATCCAGCGCGGATGCAGGCGATCCTTGATGCGATCATTGAGGTTTCGGTAACCTATTTGCGCGGCCAGATCGATGCGGGCGCAGAGGCGGTGCAATTGTTCGACAGCTGGGCGGGCAGCCTCGCTCCGGACGAGTTCGAACGCTGGGTCATCGCCCCCAATTCGGCGATCACGGCCCAGCTCAAGCAGTCACATCCGGACACACCGGTCATCGGTTTCCCCAAGGGCGCCGGTTCGAAACTCGCAGCATATGCGCGCGAGACGGGCGTCGATGCGATCGGCATGGATGAAACGCTTGATCCGATTGCGGTTCACCGGGAGCTTCCTGCCGGAATGCCGGTACAGGGCAATCTCGATCCGTTGCTGGTCGAAGCTGGCGGCCCAGCCCTGCCGGAACGCGTTCGCTTCATTCTCGATTGCTTTCAGGATCGCCCGCACGTGTTCAATCTGGGTCACGGAATCGGTCAGTTCACCCCGATCGAGCATGTCGAACAATTGCTTGAAGCGTTGCGCGGCGGGTAAGGCACGACAATGCAGGACACGCTTCTCGCCATCTATCCCTGGCTCAAGATCGGCCACGTCGTTTTCATGACCTTCTGGCTGGCTGGGCTCTTCATGCTGCCGCGCCAGTGCATTTACATGCTCGACCATCCGACTGGGTCGGCGGGTGAAGCCAAATGGGCCGAGCGCATGGGGAAGCTTCGCAAGATAATCCTCACGCCGAGCCTGATTGTCGTCTGGGTGCTGGGGTTGACCCTGGCTTACGCTGTCGACGCGTTCAGCCAGGGGTGGTTCCACGCCAAACTGACCTTGGTTGTCGTGTTGAGCGGGTATCACGGGTGGTTGGTTGCGAAGACGAAGGCGATGGCCCGCGGCGATCGACCTCTAACCGAGAAGACTCTGCGGATGGTTGGCGAAGTTCCCGGCTTGATGCTCGTGCTGATCGTTGTGCTGGTCTATCTCAGGCCGTTTTGAGCTGCTTTTTTGGCTCGGCCAGCAATCGCCGATTGACCTGAAGCTCTCGCAGCCATATTTTGAGATCACCAATTCCGGTTTGACGGAGCGTCAATCGCTTTGTCGGTCTGCTTTCTCCAAGCCCAGCCCTGACGACTTTACCTGTCACGACACAATCAGGGCGCCTCGTCCAAAGAGGTACTGACCGTCCGGCCACTTCCACTTTCTTGGATTACTCGAACAATGCATCTTAAAGACTTGAAACAGAAAACCCCGGCCGAACTGGTCGCCATGGCTGAAGAGCTGGGCGTCGAAGGCGCGTCGACCATGCGGCGCCAGGATCTGCTGTTCAGCATCCTGCGCGAGCTGGCGGAGGACGAAGAGTACCAGGAAAAGATCATGGGTATCGGCACCATCGAGGTGTTGCAGGACGGTTTCGGTTTCCTCCGTTCGCCCGAAGCGAACTATCTCGCTGGGCCGGACGACATTTATGTCTCCCCCAATCAGATCCGGAAATGGGGCCTGCGTACCGGCGATACGGTCGAAGGCGAAATTCGGGCGCCGAAGGACGGCGAGCGCTACTTTGCCCTGACCAGCCTTACCGAAGTGAATTTCGACAAACCCGAAGCGGTGCGGATGCGCACCAACTTTGACAACCTCACGCCGCTTTATCCCGATCAGAAACTGTCGCTGGATACGCTCGACCCGACCAACAAGGACAAGTCGGCGCGCGTAATCGACATCATTTCGCCGCAGGGCAAAGGCCAGCGTGCCCTGATCGTTGCGCCGCCGCGCACCGGTAAGACTGTGCTGCTGCAAAATATTGCCAAGGCTATCACCGACAATCACCCCGAGGTGTTCCTGCTGGTTCTCTTGGTTGACGAACGACCTGAAGAAGTCACCGACATGCAGCGCAGCGTGAAGGGTGAGGTGATCTCTTCGACCTTTGACGAACCGGCCAATCGCCACGTTCAAGTCGCTGAAATGGTGATCGAAAAGGCCAAACGCCTGGTCGAGCACAAGCATGATGTCGTGATCCTGCTCGACTCGATCACGCGTCTCGGTCGGGCCTACAACACCGTTGTGCCGAGCTCGGGCAAGGTTCTTACCGGCGGTGTCGATGCCAATGCGCTCCAGCGACCGAAGCGATTCTTCGGCGCGGCGCGCAACATCGAAGAGGGCGGGTCGCTCTCGATCATCGCCACCGCGCTGATCGACACCGGCAGCCGCATGGACGAGGTGATCTTCGAAGAGTTCAAGGGCACCGGCAACTCTGAAATCGTGCTCGACCGCAAGGTTTCCGACAAGCGTATCTTCCCGGCGCTGGATGTCGGCAAGTCCGGCACCCGCAAGGAAGAGCTGTTGGTCGAGAAGGACAAGCTGTCGAAGATGTGGGTCTTGCGCCGTATCCTCATGCAGATGGGCACCGTCGACGCGATGGAATTCCTGCTCGACAAAATGAAGGATTCGAAGACCAACGAAGACTTTTTCGAGACCATGAACCAGTAGCCCGGTTCGGTGCTCGAGCCGGAGTGGATTCTCGAAACCAGCGATTGGCAACCACGCGCTTGGGGTCTAAGCGTCCGAGCAAATGCTTAGTCAGTATCTCTACATCAGCACGGCACCCAGCCTTTCTCGCGATGAGGTTGGCTCAATCTTGGCGAGCAGCGCGCGCAACAACCCTGAGAGAGGGATCACCGGGCTGCTGCTCTATAACGGACGCAACTTCCTGCAGCTGCTTGAAGGCGAAGAGGCCGAACTGGTCGACCTGATGGTGCGGATTTCGCATGACCCGCGCCACGCAGGGGTTTCGATGCTCGAGCGCAAGACAATCGAGCGGCGCGCATGCCCAGAATGGGCGATGAAACGTCTGCTCATTGCGGAATCGGTCGAGGATCGCCGCGCCGGACTCGAACGGGACTTGCCTTCCGACCTCGATCCGGAAGTTCGAAAGATGATCGTGAATTTTGCGGTGTTGAACTAGCGGTTTCTACTGTTCGCGCATTAGTTCGAGCTGTGAGGCCATCATTTCCCAAACCTTGTTGACCGCCTTGAGTGGTCGAACCATCACTTTGAAATCCACGATCATACCGTCCCGATCGAACCTGATCATGTCCACCCCGTTGACATGGATACCTTCCATTTCTGTCGTGAATTCAAGCACAGCGGTATCGCCGCTCAACACCTCCCGGACATAGGTGAAGCTCTGGTTGCCAAGCGTTTGGCTGGCGGCCGTCAAATAGGCCATGACGATGGGCTTGCCTTCCTGTGGCGTGTGAACGACCGGCGAATGGAACACGACATCATCGTGCAGGATTGCCGAGAGTTCGTCCTGTTTCGAGCCATTGCTGGCAACCGAATGCCATCGCGAGAGCGCCAACTTGAGTTCCATTTCAGACCCTTAGCTGAGGTTGTCCGCAAAGAACTGCGCCGTTCGTCCATCCGCCAGTTGTGCCGCCACTTCATCGCGACGTTTGCCAACTTCGGTTGCGAAGCCGTGATCCAGGCCTTCGTAATCGAACAGCGTCACTTTCGGATGATCGTCTAACCCGGCATGCATTGCGGCCTGCGTGTCCTTGTCGACGAAACCGTCTTCGGTCGGGATGTGCAGGAGCAGCGGGTTGGCGATTGCGTGTTTTTCGCGCAGCAAGCCGTCGATTCCGACCCCGTAATACCCGACCGAGGCGTCGATATCGGTGCGAGCGGCGGTCATGAAGGCGAGCCGTCCGCCGAGGCAGTAACCGACGCATCCGACCTTTGCGACGCCGAGGGCACCGCGAATGTGATGGATTGTCGCCTCGAGATCGCGAATGCCGATATCCTGGTCAAACTGTCCCATGAGATCAAGAGCTTGCTGGAATTCGAATTCGACATCCGGATCAAGCTCGACGCCGGGTTGCAGGCGCCAGAAAAGGTCGGGTGCGACTGCCAGGTAGCCGTCGGCAGCCAGCTTGTCGCACTTCTGCCGTATGCCCGGATTGACGCCGAAGATCTCCTGGATGACGATGATGGCTGCGTTTGCTGTGCCTTCGGGTCGTGCGACATAGCCAGAGAACTCGGCGTCGCCTTCGAGGGTGGGGATCGAAACGGTCTCGGTCATCGCGATGGGCTCCTGAAATGCGGGTTTGGGTGTCTGTTCGATCTATCCATTGCTTTGCCGCCATTCCACTCCCAAATGATGGGAATTGCGTGCTAAACGCTGCACAACGGGAGGAAGCCTGATGAAAATCAATGTCGAGATCGAATGCACGCCGGAAGAAGCGCGGACATTCATGGGGTTGCCCGACGTCAGCCAGGCGAACTCGGTCTATGTCGACAATATCGCAAAGGCAATGAAGGGGGTCAGCAGCCCCGATCAGCTGCAGGAATATGCGCAAGCGCTGGCACCGATGGGGCAAGTCGGCCTGAAGCTGTTCCAGAGTTTCGTCGAAGGCGGCATGCGCGCCGGCCAATCCGGTGGTGGATCGGGCAAGGGCAGCAAGAAGGACAGCGATTGATCTGCGCTGAGACGTGAGCGGTGGCACAAACGATCTTTGCGGTATCGAGCGGTGCTCCGCCGGCCGCGATCGGGATTATCCGGATTTCTGGCCCTCAGGCACAGGCGGCGCTCGAGTCCCTGACCGGACGTGAGTTTGAGCCCCGCCGCGCAAGTCTGTCAAAACTCGAAGATTCACAAGGCCTTACGCTCGACGAGGCCTTGATCCTGTGGTTTCCGGGGCCGCAAACAGCAACCGGCGAGGATCTCGCTGAGCTGCATTGTCACGGGGGCAGGGCGGTGCTTGCCGCGGTTGAGCGGGCGCTTGCGGTAGTGGAAGGGTTGCGACCGGCCGAAGCGGGTGAGTTCACACGTCGCGCCTTTGCCAATGGGCGGATCGATCTGGCCGAAGCCGAAGGCCTTGCCGATCTGCTTGCTGCCGAGACCGAACTGCAACGCGCGACAGCCATCGAGAATTCGTCTGGAGCGCTGTCGGCGATGATCGAAGCCTGGAGGGCTGAGGTGTTGCGGTTGTCTGCGCAAGTCGAGGCTGCACTCGACTTCTCCGATGAAGATGACGTCGATGAACTCCCGGCGGGCTTTTCGGACAGCCTCGAACGGTTGAGGTCCGGGATTTCGGAATGGCTCGACCGGCCGCGGTCAGAGAAGTTGGGTGAGGGATTCCGTGTGGTTCTTGCAGGACCACCAAACTCCGGTAAGTCGACTCTTTTCAACGCTTTAGTGGAAAGCGAAGCGGCGATTACGTCGCCATTGGCAGGAACCACACGCGACGTAATCGAGCGAACCGTTGCTATCGCCGGGGTGCCCTTCAAGTTCATCGATACGGCCGGATTGCGGGATGATGGTGCCGAAGATATCGAAGCAATCGGGATCGATCGCGCCAAAGGAGAAGTGCGGAAAGCCGACATCGTCCTGTGGCTCGGCGAAGAGGGGCTTGGGCCTGCGGGAGCATGGGAAGTTGCTGCCCGTCAGGACGAGGTGGATGCGCCGAGAAAGAGATCGCCGCGTGGAGAGGTCTCCGCGGTCACCGGGTCGGGAATTGCCGACCTCAAGACCGATCTTGTTGCGAGCGCGCGCCAGCTTTTGCCGAAGCCAGGAGAAGCCAGTCTAAACGCGCGCCAGCACGATAGGTTGCGCGAGGCTTTCGAGGCCCTGGAGACGGCCAAAGATCAAACCGATCTCTTGCTGCTGGGCGAAGAGCTCCGCCGCGCAAGGATCGCTTTTGACCGCCTGATCGGACGAGCTACCACCGAAGACATGCTCGATGCCTTGTTCGGACGTTTCTGCATCGGCAAGTAGCCATTTGCTCCGCTGGTCCGTGTTTCACGTGAAACAATGGGTGTGGCAGGCTCAGAATCGACTTTGACGCTCGGCGATCCGCACCCTATCTGGCTGCGCATGCAGATGTTCGATGTTCTTGTTATCGGTGGCGGTCATGCCGGGGTCGAAGCGGCCTGCGCCGCCGCACGAATGGGTGCAGAAACCGGACTGGTCAGTTTCGACCTCCAAGCCATCGGTGCGATGAGCTGCAATCCGGCAATCGGGGGCCTTGGAAAGGGGCACCTCGTCCGCGAAGTCGATGCTCTCGATGGAGTTCTCGGTCTCGCCGCCGATGCGGGTGCCATTCACTATCGCATGCTCAATCAGTCGAAGGGTAGCGCAGTCTGGGGCCCACGCGTTCAAGCAGATCGCGTTCTGTTCAAGGCCTCCGTTCAGCGGCAGGTCCGCGCCCAGAGCAACCTGACACTGGTGGAAGGTGAAGCGGCGGGATTGCTGCTCGATGGTGGTGCGGTCGCCGGGCTCGAACTTGCGGATGGAACGGCGCTCAGGGCTCCGCGAGTGATCCTTTGCACCGGAACCTTCCTCGGCGGCGTGCTGTTTCGCGGTGAGGAACGCTTTGAAGGCGGTCGTATCGGAGAGAATGCAGCGACGCGCTTGGCCGCGCAGCTGCGTGATGCCGAGCTGCCAATGGCGAGACTGAAGACCGGAACACCCCCTCGGCTGGATGGGCGGACGATCGACTGGGCGATCCTGCCCGAGCAGCCGTCGGATTCCGCCACCTGGACCATGTCTGCGCTCAGTGAGGCGAGGTGTAACCCTCAGATTTTCTGTGCGATTACGCGCACGACAGAACCGGCACACGACGTAATCCGCAAGAATCTCCATCGCTCACCGCTGTTTTCCGGTGCGATCCACGCGGCGGGTCCGCGCTATTGCCCGTCGATCGAGGACAAGATCCATCGCTTCGGCGACCGCGACGGGCACCAGGTGTTTCTCGAGCCAGAGGGCCTGAACACCCATTTGGTGTATCCCAACGGGATCAGCACGTCTCTGCCCGTCGATGTGCAGCATCAAATGTTGAGAGCCATGCCTGGCCTCGCAAAGGTTGAGGTCGTGGAACCCGGCTATGCGGTCGAATACGACCATATCGATCCGCGCGCGTTGACACCGGATCTGCAATTGCGGGCGATACCCGGCCTCTATTGTGCAGGGCAGATCAACGGCACGACCGGCTACGAAGAGGCGGCGGCGCAGGGTTTGATCGCCGGCTTGGAGGCAGCGGCGGCAGTATTGGACAAGGAAGCGCCCAAGCTCGATCGGGCGAACTCGTATATTGCCGTGATGATTGACGATCTTACCCTGCAGGGTGTGAGTGAGCCGTACCGTATGTTGACGGCCAGAGCGGAGTACCGTTTGCGCTTGCGCGCCAACAATGCTTCCACACGGCTGACAGGTGTGGGTGTTGAGGCCGGCTGCATCGGCGGAGATCGCCGAAAGTGGTACGAGCAGCGTGAACTCAGGCGCGAGACAGCTTTGCCGCTGTTTGCGACCAAGATCCATGCACGGGAGCTCGTCGACATGGGGCTGAATGTTCGCAAGGATGGAGGAGAAAAGCCTGTTTCGGAGTGGCTTCGGCATGGAGGTGTCGCTCTGGCGGACCTTGAACCTTGGTTGGGCGCAGTGATCGATCAGGACGCCGGATTGGCGGAGGAAATGGCGGAAGATGCCGCATATGAACCCTATCTGGCGCGGCAGGATGCGGAACTCAGGGACTTGCGTGCGAGCGAAGAATTGCCGCTTTCTGAAGACTTTCCCTACGAATCCGTGCCCGGTCTTTCGAACGAGATGGTTGAACGATTGACTGCAGCAGCACCCACGTCGCTGGCAGCCGCTGGACGCGTCCCTGGAATAACGCCCGCGGCCCTGTCGGCACTGTTGGTTCATGCACGCCGACACATGTCTGAGAGCCAGCAGGCGGCGTGAACCCCCGAATTCAGATCAGGACAGAAGAAGAGGCGCGCCAATACGTCGCGTCATGGGCTGATTCTCGCGCGATGGAGCGGCTCAACCTCTTCTCGGATATGTTGATCGCCGAAAACCAGCTGCAGAATCTGATCAGCAAGCCGTCCGAAGCACACATCTGGCAGCGCCACATCGCCGATAGCGCCCAATTGCTCGAGTTTGTTCCACGTGAAACAATGGATCGAGGTGCTGGCGGTCCATGGCTGGATCTTGGTACCGGTGCGGGCTTCCCCGGCCTCGTAATTGCCATTCTGCTTCCCGAAACGCCCACGGTCCTTGTGGAATCGCGGTCACGCCGGGTGACCTTTCTGCAGAACTGCGTCGACAGGCTCGGGCTCGCGCAGTGCAGAGTTGAAGGTCAGCGCCTGGAAACTGTCGAACCGTTTGAAAGTTGGATCATTTCGGCACGCGCCTTTGCTCCGCTTGAAAAGCTCCTCCGCTTATCCGCACCCTTCTCCACAAAGACGACGCGCTACATCTTGCCCAAGGGGCGCTCGGCAAAGCACGAATGGGAGCAATTGAAGCCTTCGATTCGGAAGATGTTCCACGTGGAACAATCGCTCACGGACGACGAGGCGGGCATCATCATACGTGATTGATGCAGCAAATGGCGCTATGATGCGCCGAGAAGGGAACCGCATATGCTCACGATTGCCGTTGCAAACCAAAAGGGTGGAGTCGGTAAGACAACGACTGCAATCAACATTGCTACGGCAATGGCTGCGACGGGTTGGCGGACGCTGCTGGTTGACCTTGACCCGCAGGGCAACGCTTCGACCGGGATGGGCGTGGGTTCTGGTGCGCGCGAAATGTCGAGCTACGATCTTTTGGTCGATGAGGCACCGCTCGAAAGGACGATCATCGAAACCAGCATTCCGGGCCTCGATATTGTTCCGGCTACGCAGGATCTCAGCGGAGCTGAAATCGAATTGGTCACTGTCGAGGACCGAACCGAGCGGCTTCGGGCTGCGCTCGCCGACCATCAGGGCCACGATATCTGTTTCATCGATTGTCCGCCGTCGTTGGGATTGCTGACGCTCAACGCGCTTTGTGCGGCGGATACCTTGCTCGTGCCGCTTCAATGCGAGTTCTTTGCTCTGGAAGGACTGAGCCAACTTTTGCAGACAGTTGAACTGGTTAAGCAGCGATTCAATCCCAGTCTCGGCATGATCGGTGTCGTTCTGACCATGTTCGACCGCCGCAACCGGCTGACGGACCAAGTGGCGGACGATGTGCGCGATTGCCTGGGTGGCGTCGTGTTCGAGACCGTGATTCCGCGCAATGTCCGGCTGTCAGAAGCGCCAAGCTACGGCATGCCGGCGCTGGTGTACGATCAAGAATGCATGGGGAGCCGGGCCTATATGGGTCTCGCGCGTGAACTTATTGGCCGCTTTCCCGCCGAGAGGCGCGCGGCATGACGAAATCTCCGACCGATCCAATCCGGTTTTCGGTGCCGCAGCGTAGCCCGGCTGACCGGAAAAAGAAGCTCGGCAAGGGCCTGGGCGCCCTGATGGGCGAGACAAAGCGCGAAGAACCCCTGGTTCAAGGTGGAACGAAGGCGGCAGACCCGGCTGATGCTCACTCGCGTTCGGACACACCGCTCAAGAGCCTGTCAATCGCTTCGATTGAGCCTTTGCCTGGCAATCCGCGAAAGCATTTCGATGAAAGCGCGTTGGACGAGCTTGCAGCGTCGATCGAGGCGAGGGGGGTGATCCAACCGATTATCGTACGCCCGCGCGGCAATGGTCGCTATCAGCTGGTGGCCGGAGAACGTCGCTGGCGCGCGGCCCAGAAAGCGCGTTTGCACGAAATGCCCGCATTGGTGCGTGAGCTTAGCGATCGCGAGGTTATGGCGCTTGCGCTGATCGAGAACTTGCAGCGAGAAGACCTCAATCCCATCGAGGAAGCGAAGGCATATCAAAGACTTAGTGACGAAGAAGGGATGACACAGGCCGAGATCGCTCGGATGGTCGAAAAATCGCGCAGCCATGTCGCCAACATCCAACGCCTGCTCAACCTGCCCGATACAGTCCTCGATCTGGTGGAACGGGGTAAGTTGACCATGGGGCATGCAAGGGCGCTGATCGGTCAGGACAATGCGGCCGATCTCGCTCGGCAGGCGGTCAACGACAACCTGTCCGTGCGCGAGATTGAAAGCCTTGTCCGACAGGTCGCAAGAAAAGATTCTGGCACGACGGCAGATTCGGGGAGTGCGAGCCGAGCAAGCCAGGAAAACGCCGATATTGCCGCGGTTCAGAAGCATCTTGAGGATTTTCTTGGTCTCAAGGTGCGAATAAAGGCCGATCCCGACCCGCGATCGGGATCCATCACCATTCGCTACACGACTCTCGACCAGCTCGATCTGGTGTGTCAGCGCCTGACAGGCGGCGACATTTAGCGCAAATTAAGCATCGCTGGTGACGTGAAATTCCCGATACTTCGGGGGGATTAGGTGAAATCCCCTCCAAATTCCTACCAAGCCGGTAACCATACTCAAAAACGAACCTTGAACTCGGTGAACCTACCTAGGGTTGGCGTTCGGGCAACTCTGTCCGAATCAAGAGGCGCATCTCGCAGACCACAATGAGGGCGCCTGTTTCGGGTATAAGACCACGCTTGGAAGGACCAATAATGACCAAGACACTTCGTATCGGCGTCGCTGCGATCGCCACTTTCGCTGCAATGGGTACCGCAGCTCATGCACAGGATTCCGCTTCGGCCGACGCTCAGGCTGAAGTTCTCGAAGCTCTCGTACTGACCAACAACAGCGCGCTCGACTTCGGCGCAATGGTTGTCAGCGGTGCAGGCACTGTCACGCTTGACCCGGCCAACTCGCTGAGCTGCACCGATCCGGACATCGTTTGTTCGGGCACGACTTCGGTTGCCGCTTTCGACGTTGAAGGTACCGCCAACCGCGCTGTGACCATCAACCTGCCAACCGGCACGGTGAACCTGCGTCACCCCAGCTACAACGCTGCGACCAGCACCGGCGAGCACACCATCGAGCTGGATACGTTCACTTCGAGCGAAACCAACGCAACTTCGGGTGATCCTGAAGTCGACCTGGACGGCACCGGCAACGGTTCGTTCACTGTCGGCGGCACCATCAACATCGATGGCACCGAAGAAGCCGGCCTGTTTGAAGGCACGTTCGACGTCTCTGTCGAGTATTCGTAAGAGACACACTCTCGCCCCTCGGGCAGAGAGCGATCCAAACAAGCTTGAGCCGCATCCGTCCCCGGGTGCGGCTCATTGCATATCGGCGAAGCTGTCACGACGCTTTGTCGCCACCATTTAGTGGTTCTTAACCCTGTTCGCTTACCAAACTCCGGGAAAACACGCAGCCCGCGTGCACGCGCAGGGCGAGAGCAAACCGGGGACCAATCAAGCGATGCCACTAAAATCATTGTATAAATTCGTTCAAGGTGCAGCCGTTCTGGCCGCCGTTTCGGCAGCCACCTTGGCTACGCCGTTGAATGCCCAGGGCGATCTGCTTGTCGCTCCGACGCGAGTGATCCTCGATGGCAGTCGCGGGACCGAAGTGATCCTGAGCAATATCGGCTCTGAAGAGGCGACCTATCGGATCGGGCTTGAGCTGCGCAGAATGCTCGAGAACGGGCGATTGGTCCCGGTCGAAAAGGTTGACGCTAACGCAGTTGAAGAAGCAGCGTTGGGAATGATCCGGTATGCGCCACGTCGCATCACCCTGCCTCCAGGCCAGCCGCAGGCGGTTCGGTTGGCTGCACGTCCGGGCGCAGATCTGGCCGATGGCGAATATCGCGTGCACATGTCGTTCAAGGCGATCCCGAAGCCGCGCTCCGTCACGGACGAAGAGCCGCGATCGGAGGGTGTCTCGATCCAGCTCATCCCGATTTACGGCGTGACGATCCCTATCATCGTGCGTCACGGCCGGGTCGAGGCACAAGTGGCCATCGATCAGCCGCAGATTGTGCAGGGCAAGGACGGTCCGGAACTGGCGCTGAACATCACGCGCACCGGCGACAGCTCGACCTATGGCGAATTGAGGGTCACCAAAGCAGGTGTCGCCGATCCGTTGGTGCTGCTGCGCGGAATTGCGATCTATCCCGAGATTGGCGAGCGCCATGTTCGAATTCGCCTCACGCAGGAGCAGGCCGCAAGCCTCTCCGGCCAGTTGCGGTTCGAGTATCGCGATATGCCTGAAGCGGGTGGTGCGGTGATCGCTGCTGTCGATGCATTCGTCGGCTGAGCCCCGGACATCGGCCGGGTAACCGACTGAAATTATGATCATGTTTGGCTGTCGAAACCGAATCCTGGGCGCTGCTGCGAATCTCGCAGCGGCGTTCGGCGCGTTTGGTATCGGCGCCCTGACGATGCCAAACCAGGCTCACGCACAGACGGATCAGACAGCATCGGTCAGTTGGCAGGCCAATGACGACGACTTCCTGTTTCTCCAGCTGGTCGTGGATTCCTATAAGCTCAACTACGACGTGCGCGGTTACCAGACCGATCGCGGAGTGTGCCTGGATCTGGCGGACGTCATTCAGTCACTCGACCTCCCAGTGCGTATCGACAAGAAGTCGCGCCGCGCAACCGGGTGGTTGTTCAGCGAAGACCAGAAATTCACTCTCGATCGCGACTCCAACACGGTACAAAACGTGAACACGGGGCGGGCACCAGTTTCCAGCGACATCTACGACACGCCTGAAGGCTGGTGCGTGAATGTGAAAGCCCTGGGCAAATGGTTCGGCATCGAATTCAAGCCGGATCTCTACAACGCGGTGGTCCGCCTCGAATCCGACCAGGATCTCCCATTCGTCCAGGCTATCGAGCGCAGAAGTCGCGCGGCACGACTTCGGGCCAAGCCCAAACAGTTCGATCTTTCGAAGTTTCCGTCTGCCGAAATGGAATACCGCCCTTGGCGCACACCCTCGTTGGATGTTGTCGCGCGCGCTGGATACCAATCGGGAAGCACGGTAGGATCGCGCGACGGAGCGAGCGGACGGCTCGAGCTTTATGCTGCGGGAGAGGCGCTTGGTGCGAGCTACACCGCACGTATTGCTACCGATGATCAGCTTGAGCCCCAGACGATCCGTTTGCGTGCCTATCGCAACGACCCCGATGGCAACCTTCTGGGGCCCCTCAAAGCCACTCAAGCCGCTCTGGGAGACGTTGAGACGCTCGCCGGCCGTCTGACCGGACAAACCGCGATCGGGCGCGGGGCGTTCGTCAGCAATCGCCCGCTGGGCCAGGCGTCGCGCTTCTCGACAACAACCTTGCGCGGAGTTCTTCCAGCCGGCTGGGATGCAGAGCTCTATCGCAACGACCAGCTGATCGCCTTCCAGGACGACCGCGGTGACGGGCGCTACGAGTTTCTCGAGGTCGACCTGTTCTTCGGCCGCAACGAGCTCGAAGTTGTGCTCTACGGTCCGCAAGGCCAGATCCGGCGTGAGAAGACGTCGATCCCGGTTGGCTTCAACCAGATCGAACCGGGGCAGACCTATTACTGGGCTGGTGTCGTCCAGAACGATCGTGATCTGATCGACCTTGGCAACGGTATCCAAAACGAGCCGCAGAAATGGCGTTGGGGCGTTGGAGTGGAGCGCGGCTTGGATCAGAGAACCAGCGCCGCGATCGGCGTCCAATCCCTCTTCTTTGCCGGATCTCGCCGCACCTATGCGGAAGGTTCTGTCGCACGCAGCCTCGGCCGATTGCAGGTCGAGCTGTCGGGCGCGCACGAGTTTGGCGCGGGTAGTGTCGCCGAACTCAACACGGCTGGGCGGTTCGGACGTTTCAATTTTGGAACTAATACATTGGTTTCGTTCGGGAATTTCACCAGCGAGTTTGCCAATGGCAACCTCGATTTCCGGGCCGGCTTCAATGTCGATACCTCGCTGAAACTTGGGCGGTTTGCATTGCCGATCCAGGCCGAAGCGCTGCATTCCAAGCTCAACGATGGTTCCGAGATCAACGAACTGCTGCTGACCACCTCGGTAAACGCGGGGCGGGTGGCGATTTCTGCGCAACTCGATCATCAGCAGCAGACTGCCGGAACCGACACCCGAGCGCGGCAGGATACGCGTGTTCGGTTGCTCGCGAACACGCGCCTTAAAGGTCTGCGATTGCGTGGGAATGCGACATTCCTGCTCTCCGGTCGCAACAAGGGCCTCGATACGGTCGATATCCGAGCGGACAAATCGCTCGACCGGGATTCCGACCTCCAGGGTCAGATCGAATATATGGCTCGACAGGACGAATTCCGCTTCTCGGCGGGCTATTCGCGGCGGTTCGAGAAGTTCTCGCTGCGGGGAGACGCCTTTGTGACCTCGCGCGGAGGCGTGGGGGCAAATGTGCAACTCGCTTTCAGTCTTGGTCCGGATCCGGTCGAAGGCGGCATTCGTGTCTCGCACAACAAGCTCGCGCGAAACGGTCAGGCTGCGGTCACGGTTTTCCGGGACGACAACGGCGATGGCATTCGCGGCCCAGGTGAGGAGTTCCTCAAAGACGTGCTGGTCGAGGCCGGGCTGCGCACAACCGATGCCTATACCGGAGAGAATGGCCGCGCGATCGTCGACGATCTGCGGCCATTCCGTCCTGTCCTGGTCGGGGTCGACGAAACGACTTTGGGCGATCCGTTCCTGGCGCCGAGCACCAAGGGTATTGTCATCACCCCGCGTCCGGGTGTGGTGCAGCAGATCGAGCTGCCGATGTCTCCGACCGGTGAAATCGAAGGGCTCCTGCTCAGTCCATCGGGTGTCGAGCAGCCCGGCGCAAAGCTCGAATTGCTGGACAGGCGCGGCGGTGTGGTTGCAGAAACGATCAGCGAGTTCGACGGCTTCTTCCTGTTCCAGAAAGTGCCATACGGCGATTACACTTTGCGGATAGCCGAGGATGCCGCACGCAAGCTGGCGGTGCAGCAAGAGCTTGCGAACGAGAAGCTGGCAAAGGGCCTGTCTGTCACGCGCGACGAGGATATTGTCAGACTTGGACCGATCAAATTGAAGGGCGAGCGCTCCGCGCCCGAGCCAAAGGCAACTCCGACCATTGCGGCCGGGCCAACGATCGAACGCGCGAGCGAGGCAATGCCGGGGAACGCGCCGCTCCCCTGACAGTCCTGTGTCGGTCTCTGACTACTGCTTGATCAGCTTGGTCGGCCGAGGGGCTGGCACCGGGCGCGGGGCTTGTTTGATCAGCTTGGGCGAAGGCGCCGGCGGGATGACCCGCGTGCCCGGGATCCGTTCTTCACGAACCGTCTCTCGCACGATGACGCGCTGACGCACTTCGGTGCGCACGGGAACCCACGCAATCAACGGCTGCTGGCAGCCGCAAGCAGCTGAATAGCCATAGTGACCGGTATAGGCGGGCGCATATCCCGGATAGTATCCATGCCCATAGCCGTAGCCGGGGTGTCCGCCATGGATCACGCGAGCGGCGCCTGGCTGACCATATTGCGCCAGATATCCATCGAGCGCGGCTTCGCAATCGTACCGGTCGTTCTTCTTGCCGCCGCCAATGATATTGCCGAGCAGCAACCCGGCAAGGCCGCCTGTGCCTGCTCCGATCAGCGTCCCGGCAAGACGTTCACCATCGGCCACCCGGTTGCCAATGATCCCGCCTGCAATTGCGCCCAGCAGGCCACCGATAATCCCGCCTTTTTCCTTTTCGCTGCGACCGTTTGTGCGCCTGCGGCATTCTTCGAGCCACTGTTCGCGCTCAAACACGATGCCGACCGGGGCCGCCGGCGCTCCAGGATATGGCGCGTAGCCATGCTGTTGGACGAATGGCCCGCGCTTGACCGTCTCGGGATAGGGAACCGAGCGTTCGATGCGGCGGGTGCGGGTAATCGTCTCGACACCATCGGGTCCGATCGTCGACTGCGTGTCAAAACTCGGCCTCGGCAGGTCCGCAGTGGCTGTCGGAGCAACTGTCTCAACTTCGACCTGTCCGATCTGCGCTGGTGCCGGCAAAGGCGGTAGCTCAGCCTGAGCCATGGCCGGAGCGGCAAGGGACAGAGCGGGTATCGCAAGAGCCAGGCCGGTCATGGCGCGGAGCGAAGGGCGAAGTGTCGGCATAGAAAACCCCCGAGACAATAAACACTTGGCAGCGCCCGAATCGCACTGCCGGATGCAATCTTGTTAGCCAAATGTTTACCACCTGCCCGACTGCGCAACCAAGCAGGGCCTTAGCGTTGTCTCGTTTCGGGGCGTTTGCTCGGTTGCGCGTTAGTTTTAGATCCGTGAGGCGAGCAGGCTTGCGATCCTCTCGAGGCCTTCGGCGTCCAGGTCGGAAAAACGGGCAGGCAAGGGGCTGTCGAGATCGATAACGGCTATGACCCGGTTATCCCGGATTACCGGCACCACAACTTCGGACCGGCTGGCAGCGTCGCAGGCAATGTGGCCGGGGAAGGCGTGAACATCCTCGACCAGCTGCGTCATGGCGGATTCGGCAGCGGTCCCGCAGACGCCCGCGCCGATCGGGATACGGATACAGGCCGGGCGACCGACAAACGGACCGAGCACCAGCTCGTCCTGACCGTCTTTGCCGGAGCCTACGCGGTAGAAACCGGCCCAATTCAGATCCGGAACGAATTCCCAGATCAGAGCTGCGACGTTGGCCATATTGGCAACCGGATCGGGCTCATCCATCGTGAGCGCATCGACTGCTTCGAGCAATTGGCGATAGCGCTCGGCAATTTCGAGCGTTGCGTCTGGCTTGAAATCGTACATCCTGTGACCCTTGCAGCGAACGCCGGTTGCCGCAACCATCCGGGCGCTATATCGCGGCACACATGGCTATTCTTCGCAAACTTGCAATCGCACTGCTGGTCCTGATCTTGGTTGCCGGGGTGGGTCTCTACTTCCTCTCCCGCGGCGACACCGCCGAATTGTCGGTCGACGATGTCGCTGGAACCGATCCAACTCTCGCTGCACCCGAGGCAGAGAGCTTTCCAACCGTGCAGATCGCCAAACCGGTCGGTTGGGAAGAGGGCGAACTGCCCGAAACTGCCGAAGGTTTGACGGTCAACCGTTTCGCGGAAGGGCTCGATCACCCACGGGTTCTCTACGCACTTCCGAACGGTGACGTGTTGGTCACGCTGACTCGCGCACCCAAGAGCGAAGGTGACGGCGATGGCGGGATCATGGCCACAATCCGCGGCTGGGTTGCATCCTACCTGTTCTCCGAAGCCGGAGCAGCCGGTGAGTCGCCCAATCAGATCGTGTTGCTGCGAGACGCCGACAATGACGGAGCGGCGGAGATACAGCGGGTGTTGCTGACCGACGGTCTCGATTCACCATCGGGTATGAGCTGGCATGACGGCACTCTCTATGTCGCCAACCACAATGCCGTTTTGGCGTTCGATTATGAGCTCGGCGCCGATGCGGTAACCGGCGAGCCTCGCAAGCTGATGGACCTCGCGCCAGGCGGCGGACACTGGATGCGCAACATGGAGATGCACCCCGATGGCGATCGTCTGTTCGTCGCTGTGGGTTCGGTCAGCAATATCGGTGAAAGCGGTATGGAGGTTGAGGAAGGCCGCGCGATGATCTGGGAGTACAATCTCGCTTCCGAGCGCCAGCGCCAGTTTGGAGTGGGCCTGCGCAATCCCAACGGCCTGGATTTCAGTCCCTGGACCGGCGAGCTGTGGACCACCGTCAACGAACGCGACATGCTCGGCTCGGATCTGGTGCCCGATTATCTCACCAACGTCCCGGTCGGGGCGCAATATGGCTGGCCGTGGATCTACTACAAGGACAACTACGATCGCCGGGTCGAAGCGCCCATGCCGACATATCTGCAGGAGTACACGCGCAATCCCGAATACGCGCTCGGCCCGCACGTGGCTGCGCTTGGTCTTGTCTTCACCACTGAAGGTCACCGGATGGGCGACTCCATGGCGAGCGGCGCATTTGTCGCACGGCATGGTTCGTGGAACCGCAAGCCGCCTTCGGGATATGATGTCGTCTATGTTGCCTTTGATGAACGTGGAAACCCGTCGGGCAAGCCGCAGCCGGTATTGACGGGCTTCCTCAATGCAGACGGCACAACCAAAGGGCGTCCGACCTGGGTCGAATGGGCATCGGATGGATCACTGCTGGTTTCCGACGACACGGCCGGGATTATCTGGCGGACAGTTGCACCTGACGCCGAGCCAGGCGCTGCGATCGCTCGCGTGACAGGAGAAAGGCTTCCGCCTCCTCGAGAATTGCGGGATCCGCGCGCATCGTTCGAAGAGGACTATCTTCGTCGTCAGGCGGGTCAATAGTCCCAATTCTGGCCAGATCAGAGGGGTTTGCCCGCCCGGCCTGCGAGCTCAACGGCAAATTGGTAGGCCGTTCGGCCAGAGCGGTTGCCGCGGGCAATCGCCCAAGCCAGCGCCTCGTCCGCATCGACTTCCAGGCCAAGCGGTTCGAGATACGCTGATACGATATCCAGATAGGTCGACTGGTCGCATGGATGAAACCCCAACGTCAGCCCAAAGCGATCCGCGAGTGCCAAGGCATCGTCCCTTTCATCGCGTTCGTGCAGAGCCTCGCGCTCGTCGGAACCGCGCTGCACAATCGACCGCCGGTTGGACGTAACGGCCAGCCGGATATGTGCCGGGCGCGGTATTACGCTGCCATCGAGCACGCTGCGCAATGCAAGGACATCCTCGGCTTGATCCGGACCAAAGCCGAGATCGTCGATGAACAGCAGGAAGGCGCGAGCCTGCCTCGCCAGTTGTTCGATCAGGGTCGGAATGCTTGACAGAGTGCCGGAAGCAAGTTGGACCAATGCGAGCGATTTCTGCACTTCGTTTGCCACCGCAGACCGGATCAGAGCCGACTTCCCCATGCCTCGAGCGCCCCAGAGCAGCATGTCGTGAG
>CAZJZO010000004.1:0-64128 GCA_964550495.1 uncultured Porphyrobacter sp.
CTTCCGACCATGACGCCTGTACAACCGGAGCGAGCACCAGCTGCGCGACGCGGTCGCCGCGTCGGATCGCGAACGGTTCGCTGCCGTGGTTGATCATGATGATCTTGAGCTCGCCGCGATAATCGCTGTCGATCGTCCCCGGCGTGTTGGGAACGGTGATCCCGTGCTTGAGCGCAAGGCCCGAGCGCGGGCGCACCTGGATTTCGTATCCGTGCGGGATAGCCAGGGCCAGGCCGGTCGCAACCGGATGGCGAGCACCGGGCTCGAGCGCCACGTCCTCGGCTGCGACCACATCCATCCCGGCCGCACCGCTGGTTGCATAAGCGGGCAACGGCAGATCCTGGCCATGCGGAAGGCGTTTCACTTCCACGCCAACGGGAAGTGTCATTCGGCTGCCTCGGCCTTGAGGCTGTTGGCAATGCGTTCGGCCAGCGCCAGTGCAACGGCGCGCTTGGGCATCTTGGTCAGGCTTTCCACCCCGTCCCCGCTGATGATGTGAATGGTGTTGTTATCGCCGCCCATCACGTCGCCCGATACATCGTTGGCGACGATCCAGTCGGCAGCCTTGCGCTTGCGCTTGGCGGTGGCGTGCTCGATCACCTTCTCGGTCTCGGCGGCAAACCCGATCACGAGTTCGGGCCGGTTGCTGCCTGCGGCAATGTTGGTGAGGATGTCCGGATTCTCGGTCAGCATCAGCGCAGGCGGGGCCGAACCGCGCTTCTTGAGCTTCTCCGGCTCGTACATCTTCGGTCGCCAATCGGCGACCGCAGCCACCATCACGGCGACGTCGGCAGGCAGCGCCTTCTTGACCGCCTTGTTCATTTCCTCGGCGGATTCGACATCGATCCGGTTCACCCCGTCAGGCGTCTTGAGCGAAACCGGCCCGGCCACCAAAGTCACTTCCGCACCGAGCGCGGCGGTTGCGGCAGCAATCGCAAATCCCTGTTTCCCGCTCGAACGGTTGGCGATGTAGCGGACCGGATCGAGCGCCTCCCAAGTCGGACCGGCGGTGATCAGCACATGGCGTCCTTTGAGTGGCTGGTAATCGGGCGACACCCCAAAGGCTTCGCCGCCAAGCGCATCTTCCTCGAGCGTTTCGACACCCGAATCGTCGGTCTGCGCAACCTTGGCCACTGTCTCCGGCGCGGGTTTGCGTTCGTCGACCTCGTGGTTGATCGCATCGGGATCCATTGGCGGT
Source organism: uncultured Porphyrobacter sp. (assembly GCA_964550495.1). Taxonomy (GTDB): domain Bacteria; phylum Pseudomonadota; class Alphaproteobacteria; order Sphingomonadales; family Sphingomonadaceae; genus Erythrobacter. Next base: position 1,199 of record CAZJZO010000004.1, read on the forward strand.
GCGGACACCGCTCCGCCCTTCTTGGCAAGCGGCGATCCCTCAAGCTCGGGATTGAACTCGACATCCTCTTCGGATGGAGCTTCTGCGTCTTCTTCGCTTTCGGCCTCGGCGCCTTCGTCCTCCGCCTGCTCGATCTCCTCATCGACCTGTTCAAGCTCGGCTTCGATCTCTTCGTGGCTGCGCTTATCGGTCGAACGCGGGATGATCATGGACAACAAGCCGCCCAAACCGCTCTTGGTTTCGGCTTCCTCTTCAGGCTCGACCGCTTCGACCGAGTCCTCATCGACCGCTTCGTCGTCGTCGGACGTCTCGTCGTTGGCAGCCGGCGCAGGCACGGCAACCGGCTCTGCCTGCTCGACTTCGATCCCGAAATGCGCGGCAATCTCGGCCCAGATCGCATCGGGCTCCGGCAACCGGCCGTAGCCGAACTCGCCGCAGGCCATTGGCCCTTCGTCGGGATGCAGGACATTGACGCCCGCTTCTTTCAATTGCTCGATATTGCGCTGAGTGGATTCGTGTTCCCACATCCGCACATTCATCGCCGGAACCGCCATCACCGGCTTGTCGGTGGCGAGGATCAGCGTGGTCGCGAGATCATCGGCGATGCCGGCCGCCATCTTCGCCATCAGATCCGCCGTCGCCGGGCAAACCACAATCAGATCGGCTTCGCGCGAGAGCTGGATATGCCCCATCTCCGCCTCGTTCTTGAGGTCGAACAGGTTGGTGTAAACCTGATTCTCGCTCAGCGCCGCAAGCGACATGGGCGTTACGAATTGCTGCCCGCCTTTGGTAACCACGCAAGTGACATCGCCGCCACCCTTGCGGATCAACCGCACGAGCTCGCACGATTTGTAGGCCGCGATTCCGCCGCCCACGACCAGCAGCACTTTTGGACCGGCCTTGCTCACCGGCGGCAATCCGACAGAATGCCAGCGTTCAGGAGAACCCCGCGGCTCATGTGTTCCTCAACTCCCTTGCAGCACCAAAACAATGGGATAATTCGCACAGAGCCTAGCTGCCCTGCGCGTTCACGCCAAGTGTCCTGCGCTTTCATGATCGTGGTTGGTTAAGATTGCGCTTAAATCGGCGCTTGAGCCGACGGGTCGAGCCGATACATAAAGCCCCCCGATCCAAGGATAGGAAGGGGCGAAGAGATGGTCTTGATCGTGCGAGCGGCCTTGATGCTGGCCGGGTTGCTGTTTGTCGTATTGGGCGGAACGTTCCTGCTCGATCCGATCGGCCAGGGAGGCGATTTCGGTGTGAGCCCCAACGGCAATCGGGGTCTATCGACCATTCGGGCCGATTTCACCGCCTATTTCTGGATCGCGGGAGGCTCCCTGATCATCGGCGCGTGGAGGCGTGATCGCACCCTGCTGCTTGTCGCTGCAGCGATCATGGCGATCACTTGTATCGTACGCGGAGTCAGCCTCGTGCTCGATGGCCCCTATGACGGCTGGAGTATGCCGATGGCGGTTGAAGCCTTTGTCGTCATCATCGCGCTGTTCGGCAGTCGCGCACTGCCGCAATCGGCGAAAGTCACCGATCAGAGCGAGATGCTCTAGAGCCAGCCAATCGCCGTTAGCGCGAAGATGGTGCCCGCACCGGCAAGCCCGGCGACCAGATAGCCCAGCAATCCACCGCCCGAACCTTCCTTGCGATCGGTGATCAGGGGGATATCGGGCAGCGGCTGCTGCTCCGGCGCGCCGCCCTTGGGCGGGAATCTCTCCTCGATGCGCCGGATCAAGTCGGGAAGGCGCAGAAGTGTTTCGGTGTCTTCCTTGATGCGTTCGGCAACGGCTGCTTCCGGACCCAGTTCGTCGCGGATCCAGCTGCGGACATAGGGCGCTGCCGTGTCCCACATATTGATGTCGGGATTGAGCTGCGTTGCGATCCCTTCAACCATCACCATGGTCTTTTGCAGCAGCAACAGGTGCGGCTGGGTCTGCATGTCGAAATCGCGGGTGATAGCAAACAGCCCATCGAGCATCTGACCGACGGACAAATCCTTCACCGGCTTCCCGCGCATCGGTTCGCCGACCGCGCGCAGTGCGGTCGCGAATTCACCCACCGAATGATAGCTTGGCACATATTGCGCTTCGAAGTGGATTTCGGCGACGCGCTGATAATTGCCGGTCGTGAGACCATACAGGATTTCCGCGAGCCACTGGCGTGCCCGCCGATCGATCCGGCCCATGATTCCGAAGTCGATCGCGACGATCGTGCCGTCATCCTCGATGAACAGGTTGCCCTGGTGCATGTCGGCGTGGAAAAATCCGGCGCTGATCGCCTGGGTCAGGAAGGAGATCACCAGCTTGTCGGCGATGGCCTTGAGGTCATGACCCTTGGCAACCAGCTCGTCGCGCTTTGAAATCTTGATGCCGTCGACCCATTCGACCGTCATTACGCGCCCATTGGTCCGATCCCAGTCGATCGCCGGAATGCGGTATCCGCCAACGCCCGACATTTCTTCGGCCAGTTCCGACGCCGAGGCGGCTTCGCGCCGCAAGTCGAGTTCGGAATTGGTCCAGCGCTTGAAATTGGCGATCGTCGCACGAGGACGCAGGCGGGTGGCCTCACCACCCATCGCCTCGACATGCGCAGCGGCCCATTCATAGGTCTGGATATCGCGCGCGAACTTCTCACGAATACCCGGACGCAGCACCTTGATCGCGACCTTGCGACCGTCCGAAGTGACGGCACGGTGCACCTGCGCGATCGACGCCGCGCCGACCGGTTCGGGGTCGATCTCGGCAAACAATGTGTCGAGCGACTGCGCGAAGCTCGAGGCCATCGACGCCTCGATCTCGCGGAAAGGGACCGGGGGCAGGCTGTCCTGCAGGCTCAGGAGATTGTTAGCGGCTTCCTCGCCAACAAGGTCGGGTCGGGTCGCCAACGATTGGCCCAACTTGATCGCCGCCGGACCGATAGCGCGAAACGCTCCGGCGTAGTCCGGCTCGCCCTTCTTGCCGGTGAAGGTTGCCCAGCGCGCCAGCTTCACAAGCCGTTTGACCGGCGTCGGCGCGTTGGGATCATTCTCGATCCCCACCAGCGCCCGCCTCCGCGCGAGCGTTACGCCCCAGCGCGCCAGGCGCGTAAGGTGGACAATGGGAGCGGTCATGACTTCAGATTTTCCATCCGGAATGGATCGCGACCGCACCGCCAAGGATCGATTCGAACTTGGTGTTCACGAACCCGGCCTGCGCTATCAACCGCTCGAATTCGGGCATGGTCGGAAACTTGCGGATCGATTCAACCAGGTAACGATACGAATCCGCATCGCCGGCGATCATCTGTCCCATGCGCGGCAGCAATTGTTCGGAATAGACGTCATACACTTCCTTGAAGCCCGACCATTCGGTGGTCGAAAACTCCATGCAGAAGAACCGGCCGCCGGGGCGCAGGACGCGGTAGGCTTCGGCCAAGGCCTTGTCCTTGTAGGTGACGTTCCGGATCCCGAACACGATCGTATAGGCATCGAAGGTGTTTGAAGCGAAGCTGACCTCTTCTGCGTTCTGACAGGTGAAGACCAGACTGCCGGTTTCGTCGCTCTCGCGGCGTTCCATCGCCCGTTCGGCCCCAACATCGAGCATGTCCTGATTTATGTCCGCAACGGTGATGTCGGCGCCGCGATCGGCCATACGAAAGGCAATGTCGCCAGTGCCGCCGGCCATATCCAGGATCTGTTCGCCCGGCTGCGGCTTGACGCGCTTGACGAAACGATCCTTCCAGCCGCGGTGCATGCCGAGCGACATCGCATCGTTCATGATATCGTATTTGTGCGCGACGCTGGTGAAGACCTCACCGACGCGGCGAGTCTTTTCCTCGGGGCTGACATTCTCGTAGCCGAACGAGACGGTGGAGTCTGAGCTTTCGGTCATGGCGGGGCCTTAGAAGGAATTGTGCGGCGCGCAAAGAGTGATACAGCGCAGCGAATGCCAGAGTTACCTGAAGTTGAAACAACGGTTCGTGGCTTGGCCCGGTTCCTCGATGGCGAGCGGATCACACGGGTTGTCATGAACCGGCCCGATTTGCGCCGCCCGTTCCCTCCCGAACTTGTTCAAGTGATGACCGGAGCAACGGTTACGGGCCTGTCCCGCCGCGCGAAATACGGCCTGATCCATCTCGATCGCGGTTCGTCGATGATCTTCCATCTCGGCATGAGCGGGCGTTGGCGGATCGATCCGGAGCAGCTGGACAAGCACGATCATCTGCTGCTGGAGACGGCCGGAAATCGCTTTGCCCTGTGCGATCCGCGACGGTTTGGATCGGTCGACCTTGTTGCGACCGACTTGCTTGACAATTGGCCGCAATTCGCGGCGCTGGGGCCAGAGCCCTTGGGCGACGGCCTGACCGCGGCGCATCTCAAGGCTGCGCTCAAAGGCAAGACCCAGAGCATCAAGCTGTGCCTGCTCGACCAGGGAATCGTTGCCGGGCTGGGCAACATCTATGTTTGCGAAGCGCTGTGGCGTGCTGGGATCCATCCGAAGAAAGCGGGCGGCAAAGTCACAAAGCCGCAACTCGACCGGCTAGTTCCCGCGATCAGGGAAGTGCTCGAAACCTCGATCCGCGATGGCGGCTCTTCGTTGAGGGACTACGCGCAGCCAGACGGCGAGCTGGGCTACTTCGCCACGCGCTTCGATGTCTACGACCGGACCGGCGAGCGCTGTCGCCGCGACGATGGCGGCGTGATCCGCCGCATCGCGCAAGGCGGGCGCAGCACCTGGTATTGCGCAAAGTGCCAGCGTTAGCTGCGATCCAAGCCACCTGCGGCGAGCAGGCAAGGGATTTCTTGACGATTCGGCATCTCCGCCCTATGTGGCGCGCTTTCCGGTTGGACTGCGCCCTGCGCTGACCGCCGTTTTCGAGCAACAACCGACATTATTCCGGCGCGCTCTTGGCGCCCATACAGAAACGCGAGACAGACACACCTATGGCCAACACGCCACAAGCCCGTAAGCGCATTCGCCGCAACAACCGCCGTGCAGAGATCAACGGTTCGCGCGTCAGCCGCATCCGTGGCTTCGTCAAGAAAGTCGAAGCTGCCTGCGAAGCTGGCGACAAGGAAGCCGCTGCTGCCGCGCTCAAGGCCGCGCAGCCGGAAATGGCTCGCGGCGTCGCTCGCGGGGTGATGCACAAGAACACTGTGGCGCGCAAAATGTCGCGTTTGTCCAAGCGGGTTGCCGCTCTCTGATTCTCCCGATTCGCACCTCAGCGCTACGCATTTGCGCTGAGACCGGAACGGTGAACGCCAAAAGGGTCGCGCCAAACCGGCGCGGCCCTTTTCGTTTGCGACAATTGTGACCGAATTGATCGGGTCAAATGCAAGGATTCCTCGCGATTCGCACCGTCTGAAACCTTTTTTTAAGGATAATTCAAACACTTGAACGCACGCCTGCGGGTTGCACGCGAGTCAACAGGAATATTTCAGTTTTTTTAAAATTCATCGCTTGCGATTCGCGCCGATGCGTCGTTTATTCGTTTCTCACTCGGGGCGGGACAGCCTGGGTTCTGACATAATGATCGACAGGGGGACTCGCGAATTGGGCTTCGCGGCGTGGGGACGAATGTGTCTGTCGTAGGTATAAGAAGCGCTTCGGATCGCGGCTCCGGGAGCGTGTGAGCTTTGGGGATACAATGGTGCATAAAATTGACAAGGCGCGGTCCACGCGTCGCCACACGGACGAGGATTTGATGGAAGATGCCGAAGCCGTGAATCTAGCCGCTGATTGGTCCGACATCAGCCAGGGACTGCGAAAGGATCTCGGTCATCAATTGCACAGCCAGTGGATCAAGCCGATCCAGGTTGGCGGCATCGACAAGGAGACCGGGACGCTCGATCTGTTCCTGCCGACCGAGTTTTCGGCCAACTGGGTCAAGGACCGGTTCCACGATCGCTTGCAACTGGCCTGGAAGATTGCCCGCAGCGAAGTGCGCAAGGTCAACATTCAGGTCCACCCGGGCAGGCGTCAGCTTCCCGAATTGCGCCTCGACGATGGCCGTCGGCCCGCCAATGACGGCGCCAGCGCGATTGCGGTTGCCGCCGGAACCATCGGCGATGCCGGGTTCACTTCTTCGGTCGGCCTCGACCCGTCGCTGACCTTCGCCGCCTTTATCACCGGTGAAGCCAACGTGCTCGCCTGCAACGCTGCGCAGCGCATGGCCGCGACCGAACAGCCGCAATTCTCGCCGCTCTACCTCAAGGCGGCGACCGGTCAGGGCAAGACGCACCTTCTGCATGCGATCGGTCACGGTTTCCTGCAGGCGCATCCGCGCGCGCGGATCTTCTACTGCTCGGCCGAGCGCTTCATGGTCGAATTCGTCCAGGCACTCAAAGCCAACCAGATGATCGAGTTCAAGGCGCGCTTGCGCAGCTTCGATCTGCTGCTGGTCGATGACATCCAGTTCATCATCGGCAAGGCATCGGCACAGGAAGAGCTGCTTTACACGATCGACGCGCTGCTGGCCGAAGGCAAGCGGCTGGTGTTCGCCGCCGATCGCGCGCCGCAAGCCCTGGACGGGGTAGAGCCGCGTCTGCTCAGCCGCCTGTCGATGGGTCTGGTCGCCGATATCCAGGCCGCCGATATCGAGCTGCGCAAGAAAATCCTCGAATCGAAGCTCTCGCGCTTCGCGCCACTCTCAGTTCCCGAAGATGTCATCGACTTCCTCGCGCGCACGATCACCCGCAATGTCCGCGAGCTGGTCGGCGGGCTCAACAAACTGATAGCTTACGCCCAACTGACCGGTCAGGAAGTGTCGCTGCAACTCGCTGAAGAGCAGCTGACAGATATCCTCTCGGCCAATCGTCGCCGTATCACGATCGACGAGATCCAGCGCACGGTGTGCCAGTTCTATCGCATCGACCGCAGCGAGATGTCGTCAAAACGTCGCGCGCGTGCAGTGGTTCGCCCGCGCCAGGTAGCAATGTACCTGTCCAAGGTGCTCACCCCGCGCTCTTATCCAGAGATCGGTCGCAAATTCGGTGGCCGCGACCATTCGACGGTTATCCACGCCGTGCGACTAATCGAGGATCTGCGCCAGCGCGATGCAGATATGGACGGCGATGTGCGCAGTCTTTTGCGGCAGCTCGAAAGTTAATTCGCACACAATTCCCGCACAATTCGAACAGCGTAATCGACAGCCTTGCCAACAGGGCTGTCGACAGCTTGTCCATAGGCTGTAAACAGCTTGTCCATGAGCCTGTCCCCAGCCCGACTGGACCGTTTTGCACGCCATATCGTGCTGCCCGAGATCGGCGGTGCCGGTCAGGTGGCGCTGGCTGGCAAGCACGTCGCAGTGATCGGTTTGGGCGGGATCGGCTCCCCTGCGCTGCAATACCTCGCAGGCGCGGGCATCGGGAAATTCACGCTGGTCGATGACGATGCCGTCGATGCCAGCAACCTCCAGCGCCAGACCATCTTTACCGAGCGCGATATCGGCCATGGCAAGGCGACTTCCGCGCGGCGCTGGCTGGCGAATTTCGACGATGCACTTGAAGTCGCGATCAGCGACGCCCGGATCACCGCCGAGAATGTCGGCGAACTAATCTCGGGCGTCGACCTGGTGCTCGACGGGACCGACAATTTCGCCACCAGGCTGGCTGTATCGGACGCCTGCGTGGCCGAACGAGCGCCTTTGCTATCTGCCGCAGTTGGCCGATTTCAGGGGCAGGTCGGAGCATTTGCCGGACATCTCGCCGGACAGCCCTGCTACCGCTGCTTTGTTGGCGACGCGTTCGATGCCGAGGACTGCGACACATGCGCCGAAGACGGGATGCTCGGCGCAATGGCGGGCTGGACCGGAAGTTTCGCCGCGATGCAGGCGGTGCGCGTGCTGCTTGCCGGCGTCGCCATGTTCGGCGACCCGATGTGGGGCAAGCTGCACATCCTCGATGGCATGAAGCCGGGTATGCGAACGCTGTCGATTGCCAAGGATCCGGAATGCCGAGGGTGTGGGTGAACGTCGATGGGTTGGCGAGCTCTAGCGGTACGCCTAGCGATTGGAACCATCGTCTACTGGTTCCTGGCGTTTTGGGTCGTGGCATTGCTCTTGCAGATCACTGTTGGCGATTGCGGAGTTGAAGAAACGCAAGTTGGATTGGAAGAGTGTATGGCAGAACAACGCCAAGCGCTGGGTGTCCTAGTCGCGCTGTCGCTAGCCTTCTATGGCTTCCTAGTTTGGCAATCGGTCAAGAATCGGTAGCTTACCCACTAACCACCTCATCCACCCAATGCGGCACCAATGTCCCCGCCGGGCCATGCCGCGATTCGACGAAGAAGTGGCTCCCTTCGCTCGGCTCGAGGTTGAGCTCCAAAGTCCGTGCCCCGGCCATCCTCGCCTCCTGCACAAAGCCAGCTGCGGGATACACAGCGCCGCTGGTGCCGATGCTGACGAACAGATCGCAGGCGGAAAGCGCCGCGTAGATGCGCTCCATCTGATACGGCATCTCGCCGAACCAAACGACGTCGGGGCGCAGGCTTGGCGACTGACACACCGGGCACGGCGGGCGGTCTGACATGGTCGCATCCCAGGCGGAGCGCACCTCGCAAGCGAGGCACAATGCACTCTTCAGCTCGCCATGCATGTGCAGAACCTGGTTCGATCCACCGCGCTCATGAAGGTCGTCGACATTCTGGGTCACCAGCAGCAACTCGCCGTCCCATTCCGCCTCCAGCCTGGCCAGAGCGCGATGCGCATCATTGGGTTCGACCTTGGCCAAGGCTTCGCGCCGCATATCGTAGAATCCGAGCACCAGATCGGGATCACGCGCGAAACCTTCAGGCGTGGCGACATCCTCGACCCGGTGCTGCTCCCACAACCCGCCAGCGTCGCGGAACGTGTCGATTCCGCTTTCTGCCGATATCCCGGCGCCGGTAAGGATGACGATGCGCTTTATCTCTGCCATGAATGCAATGAAACACGGATAGCGGAGGGGAAGCAATGTCGCAGTCGAAAGCGCAATTCGGTGTGATCGGTCACAAGGGCCGGATGGGTCAGGCGCTGGCCGACGCGATTGCCGAAGCAGGTCACGAGCTACGCGTCGGTGTCGACGAAGGCGGGCATCCCGGACCATTGGCCACGCAATGCGACGTGCTGGTCGATTTCTCGGTGCCCGACGCGCTCGATGAAGCGTTGGGCGCGGCCAAGGTGGCCGGCATCCCGATCCTGATCGGCACGACCGGTCTCGCAACCGAGCATCACGAAGCCATCGACGCTGCGGGCGACGTCATACCGGTGCTGCAAACCGGAAACACGTCGCTCGGCGTGAATCTGCTGTGCCACCTGATCCACCGGGCTGCGGCCACTCTGGGCGAAGACTGGGATATCGAGTTGCTCGAAATGCACCATCGTCACAAGGTCGATGCGCCTTCGGGTACCGCGCTGCTGATGGGCCTCGCTGCGGCAGAAGGCCGAGGCATCCCGCTCGACAGCAACAGCGAACGCGGCCGCGACGGCATGACCGGAGAGCGCGGCGAAGGAACAATCGGGTTCGCCTCGTTGCGCGGCGGAACCGTCGCCGGCGATCACAGCGTGATCTTTGCCGGGCCTGAGGAGCGCATCACTCTGTCGCATTCGGCCGAGAACCGGATGATCTTCGCACGCGGTGCGGTGAAAGCCGCAAGCTGGCTGATCGGTCAGGAGCCTGGTCGCTATACGATGAACGACGTTCTGGGCCTCGCGTAAACAAAACGGTCAGAAAAAGAACGGGGAAGCAGAACATGGCATTCGATCCGCAGGCAGCGACTGAAGCGCATATGAGCGCGCTGAGCGCTGCCGATCTGGCGCTGTCGCGATCCTACACACTCGGAAATCATTGGCTGATCCTCGTCGGACTGGTTGTCTCTGCTCTTGTTGCCTGGCTGATCGTCCGAAGCCGAGTGCTGGATGGGGCCTACGCCAAGCTCGAGCAACGCGGCTGGGCGCTCCGCACTGCGCTTGTCGCAGCGCTCTACATATTCGTTTCCGGCCTGATTGCTTTGCCGTACTCGATCTATTCCGACTGGTGGCGGGAAAGCCAATATGGCCGCACCAGTCAGCCGCTTGGAGATTATCTCGCGCAGAGCGGGATCGGAATGATCCTCAACGTAATTCTTGGCGCGCTGTTCCTGCTTGGCGTCTATTGGCTGATCCGCCGGACTGGCCGTCTCTGGTGGGCGTGGAGCGGAGCGCTGGTCGCCAGCGCGATCGCCTTTCTGTTGCTGCTGTCGCCGATCCTGATCGAGCCGCTGTTCAACGAATACAAGCCTATCCCGGAAGGCGAAGTGCGCGACGCGGTGATCGAGCTCGCAGAGGACGCGGGCGTGCCCGAGGACCGGGTGTTCATGTATGACGGCTCCCGGCAATCGAACAACTTTACCGCCAATGTCTCCGGCGTCGGCGGATCGGCGCGGATCGCCATCTCCGACGTTGCGCTGGGGGATGCCTCGCTGGCCGAGGTCAAGGCGGTGACGGGGCACGAGATCGGTCACTATGTGCTGGGGCACGTCTGGCGCATGGTGCTTGTCCTGAGCCTGATCGCGATCGTGTCGTTTTGGCTGACGGCTAGGCTGTTTCCGTGGTTCGCACGGCGGTTTGGCAGTGACGCGACTATCGAGGATATTCGCGGGCTCCCGGTGTTCGTCTTCGTCGCGTTTGCGGTCTTCACGCTCGCGCAACCGATCACCAACACTCTGATCCGGGTCGGCGAGCGCGAAGCCGATGCCTATTCGCTGGAAAATGTCGGACTGCCCGATGCCTTGTCCGAAGCCTTGGTAAAGACGGCCGAGTACCGGTATCCGCTGGCCGGACCCGTTGAAGAATCGCTGTTCTACACCCACCCCACCGTCAAGAACCGCGTGCGCGCGGCGATGGAATGGAAAGCGGCAAACATGACTGCATTCGGCTCACCACGCGAAACCGAGCAGCCGTGACAGCGGGATCAGCGGCGAGTTTTCAATGGCGCAAGGAAGGTGGCGGAGAAGGGGTTGCCTCGCGCTGCCTGGAGTTCCTCGATCGGGTCGGGATCGAATACGGGATTCTGGACGGACGAGAGGCGCAGCTGCTCGAAGGCCTCGCTATCCTCGATGGCAAGCTCCTGATCGACCCGCATACGCCTGTCTGGCCGGGCGACTTGCTCCACGAGGCAGGACACATCGCCGTTTCGGCCCCTGAAGAGCGCGCTCGGCTCGGACCAATCGTCCCGGATGGTGGCGACGAACTAGCCACGATTGCCTGGTCCTATGCTGCCGCCTTGGCCTGCGATGTTAGCCCGAACTGCCTGTTCCACGAAGGCGGCTATCGCGGCGACAGCGAGACGCTGCGCACGGCCTTCGCCTCTGGGAGCTATATCGGCGCGCCAATGCTCGGCAGCTTCGGTATGACCGATCCGCACGGCTTCGAAGCCGATCACCCATTCCCCACCATGATCCGCTGGCTTCGATAGTCGCGTGCGACTATCCCGCTGACATGACCAAAGACCAGATCTTCGAATTCTTTCGCCGCCTTGCCGAGGACAATCCCGAGCCCGAGACCGAGTTGGAATATGGCAATGCCTACCAACTCGTCGTTGCCGTCGCGCTCTCTGCTCAGGCGACCGATGTAGGGGTGAACAAGGCAACTCGAGCGCTATTCGCGAAAGTCAAAACCCCGCAGCAGATGCTCGATCTTGGCCTTGAAGGTTTGATCGAACACATCAAGACCATCGGCCTGTTCAATTCGAAGGCCAAGAACGTGATCGCGCTTTCGCAGCTGCTGATCGACGAATATGACGGCAACGTGCCGAACACGCGCGAAGACCTCGTCCGACTCCCCGGCGTGGGCCGCAAGACCGCCAATGTCGTGCTCAATTGCTGGTTCAAGCAGGAGACCTTTGCGGTCGACACTCACATCCTGCGGGTAGGCAACCGCACCGGCCTCGCCAAAGGCAAGACGCCGGAGAAAGTCGAAGAGAAGCTCGAAAAACGCGTTCCCCAGCCCTTCCGCCTGCACGCGCATCATTGGTTGATCCTGCACGGCCGCTATGTCTGCAAGGCGCGCACGCCCGAATGCTGGAACTGCAGGCTGGTCGATCTGTGCAGTTTCCGAAAGAAGGTGCTGGACAAGCCGAAGGGACGATAAGTCCCGCTTAGAAACCGAATTCCGTTGCAAAAACATACTATTAGGAGATCGCCGCATCGAGGCGTAGGCTCGCGACTCACACCATAGGGGAGAAGAACTATGAAGTTCTCTGCAACGTCCCGCCGCGCTCTGATGTTGAGCGCCTGTCTGTCGCTCGCCGCTACGCCGGCCTTCGCACAGGACGAAGCCCCACCTGAGGATGATGAAGCTCTCGAAAACACCGTGATCGTCACCGCGACCCGTGTAACGCAGGGCGGCGCACAGGATGTGAAGCACTTTCGTTCGATCGCGCTCGACGAGTTCGACGAAGAAGGCCTGCCGCGCGCATCGAGCTTCACAGTCGAAGGGCTGCTCAGCGAACACGATCTGATCCTGCCGAGCAAAGGTGGGTGCGAGCAGCTGTTCTGCGTCTCGACCCACGCGATGTCGGCCTCGCGGACAAATGACGAGACCTTCATCGGGATAGGGTTCGAAAGCGGAATCGATGCCGACGCCTATCGCGCCGAACCACTAAGCCTGATCGCAGTGGTCGATCGCTCCGGATCGATGAGCGGTGAACCGATCGCGCGCGTCAAGGAAGCGCTGCATGCGATTGTCGAGCAGATGCGCGAGGGTGATCGGTTGGGGCTCGTGATCTACGGTTCGGACACGCGCGTGCATCAGGAAGTGATCGACGTCGCAGGCAACAAACCGGCTTTGCGCAGTGCGATCGATGCGATCGAAATCAACGGCTCGACCTATATGGAAGCGGGCATGAAGCTGGGCTTCGCCACCGCCTTCGCGGAACTGCCGAACAGCCGCGGCAAGACCCGACTGATGCTGTTCACCGACGAGAACCCGAATGTTGGCGATACCAGCGCCGAAGGATTCATGGGACAGGCGATCGACGGTTCGCGCAAGGGCGTGGGGATGACCACGATCGGCGTTGGCGCGCATTTCGACGGCGCGCTGGCAACCAAGGTATCGAGCGTTCGCGGCGGCAATCTGTTCTTCGTCCCGCGCGGGGGCGCTGCCAACGAGCTGTTCGCGAGCGAGTTCGAAAACATGGTCGGCGAAGTCGCGCAGGATCTGGTCATCTCGATCGATCCGGCCAACGGGATGAAGGTCGGCGCGATCTATGGCGTCCCGGGCGAATTGATCTCGGATGCAGGCTCGGGGACCGTGACCGTCACCATCGGCAGCGCGTTCCTGTCCAGCAAGGGCGGCGGGATTTTCGCGACGCTCGAAGGCGAGAGCGACGAGGCGGCGCTGGCGGAAATCTCGGTCGCCTATACCGATGCAGTCAGCCAGAAGCGCGAGAGCGACAGCGATCTGGTGACGCTATCACCCGAGGGCATTCCGGCCAATCTCGCCAAGGCCGAGCTGCTGGTCGATCAATATGTCACCACCACGGCGGCGCTTGCCCGTTACCACGACAAGGGCGACGCCAAGGGAGCATCGAAGCTGCTCGCCGGTCTTTCCAAGCGGATCACCGCGTCGGATATCGAGGGGATGGACAGCGAGGTCGAACTGGTCGACGGATTGGCCGCCAAGGCAACCAAGCTTGCGCACCTCGCAGGGCGCACCCTTCCCTCTGACTTGTACGGCGATTGGAAAGTGGTCCGGCATCGCGGCGTCGATGACATCTCGCGCGGCGATCTGGTCGAGATCAACGATTACGGCGAGTTCATCACCGAGCGCACCCGCGGCCGCGACAAGGGCGAGGAGATCTATCAGGAGTTCGCCGTCAACGAACGCCAGCTGCATATCGAGGACACCGGCCTCGTGTTCGATTACCGGGTGCGCGGCGACAAGCTGACCCTGCGCAATCGCATCGAGGGGACCGAGATCATCCTGCGGCGCGACACGACCTAGCAATTGGGCTAAATCGCCGGTTCAGGTGTAGGGGCGCTTATTGTCGGTGGGGGTCTTTTGACAGGGAGACATCCGATGATCCGTACGTCCGTTCTGCTTGCTGCAGCCATAGCCGCCGCGTCCTGTGCGCCGGTCGATCCCGAATCCCGCGCAGACCCGGCGCTCGCTGGACCGCCGGTCAAGGTGGTTGGGGAAGAGCGCAGCTGCATCATGCGCTCGCAAATCCGCAATTCGCGCGTGCGCAGCGACCAGGTCATCGATTTCGAAATGCGCGGCGGCAAGGTCTATCGCAGCGTGCTGCCGAACAAGTGCCCACGCCTCGGCTTCGAAGAGGCGTTCTCTTACAACACCTCGATCAACCAGCTGTGCAACACCGAGATTATCTATGTGATCCAGAACTTCGGTGGCCAGATCCAGCGCGGCGCCGGATGCGGTTTGGGCCGGTTTGTACCGGTCGAGTATGTCGAGGACGAGAACGAGTAGGCACTCGTTCGAACGAATACCGGCCAGGCTGGCGCACCGCTACCCAGTGCTTCCACGAGCGGCGAGAGAAACAGCTCCTACCTCGTGGCCGGATAATACCAGACCCGGCGAATCAGGCCGTCCACAATCTCGTAAACCGCCAAAGCCGATTGTGAGCGCGCATTGCCATCTGCATCTTGCCAGTGCGCGACTTCGCGCACGGCCACAAATCGTCCATCGCCAACACTGCCCTCGACCGTACTGAACGTCGCGCCGGGAGATTTCAGATAGGCTTCCATCTGCGCCGCCAGATCAGCCTTGCCGCTCGCGAAGGCTGCAACTTCGGAGCCCTCGATGCTCAACCACTCGATGTCGTCGTGCATGAGCGCAAGCATCGCGGGGAGGTCGCGAGCGTTGTAGGCTTCGACATAACTCACAGCGATCTGCAGCTCGCTGCGCGCTGGAGATTCTGCCGAAACCGGGATTGCGGGCAGCAGGAGCGCAGCAGCAAACAGTCCGAACCCTGTCGAGATGGCTTTATACATCGTCCGCACTGATCATCTCCGCACGGTCGATTTCGCCCGTCAGGCTGGCGACCGTCGTCGCCACCGCCGCGTCGCCGCTGACATTGGTGGTCGTCCGCATCATGTCCATGATCCGGTCGATCCCGGCGACAAGCGCGATGGTTTCGAGCGGCACGCCGACCGCACCGAACACCAGCACCATCATGATCAGGCCCGACCCCGGAATACCCGCTGCGCCGATAGCGCCGAGCGTGCCAAGCACCGAAATCAGCACGTAATCGCCCCAGCTGAGATCCACGCCGAACACCTGTGCCCCGAACAGGGTCGCAAGACCGAGATACATCGCGGTGCCGTTCATATTGATCGTCGCGCCGAGACTGATCACGAAGCTGGCGACCGAGTTCGACACGCCGAGATTGCGGCGGGCGCAGCGCAGGGTGACCGGTAGCGTCGCGTTGGAACTCGCGGTCGAATAGCTAACCGCGATCGCATCGATAATGCCGCGGAAGAAATCTATCACCGGCAGCTTGGCGATGAACTTGATCATCCCGCCATAGATCAGCCCGATGATCAGGAGACAGCCGACATAGTTGAGGATCACCACGATCCCCAGCGCCTGCAACGCTTCAACTCCGAGCGTGCCCGCGACCCACGCCATCAGCGCGAAGACGCCAAACGGGGTCAGTTCCATCACCACCATGGTGACCTTCTGCATCACGACGCTGCCGCTTTCGAAGATCTTGAGCGCCGGCTCGCCATCTTCCTTGGCCATCAGGATGCCGATCCCGATCAGCAGCGAGAAGATGATGAGCGGCAGAACGTTGACATCGGCCATCACCTGCACCGGGCTCGACGGCACCATTTCGAGGATCATCCGCTGGACCGTGACAGCCTCTTCCTGGCGGCTCTGCGCACGCTCGAGCGCGGCGGCATCGAGGTTCATGTTCGATGCGTCGAGGCCCGATCCGGGTTGAACGAAAGTGCCGATCCCGAGCCCAAGCCACACTGCCATTTGCCCGGTAACGACGAACAGCAAGAGCGCGCGCCAGCCGACGCTGCCCAGTTTGCGCAAGTCGCCGATCGAGGCGACACCCGCGACCAGGCTGAAGAAGATCAGCGGGACGACCAACATCTTGATGAAAGCGATGAAGATGTCGCCGACGATTTTGATGCTCGCTGCGCCTGGTCCCCAGACGTACCCAACGATGATGCCGAGGATCAGCGCTGCGACCACACGCTGCCAGAGCGGGATCGCGAACCAAGTACCGAACAGGCCGCGCTTCCCCGGAGGTGGCACGCCCTCTGCTGCGCTCGAAGTCGGAGGTGCAGTGTCGCTCATATCAAATTCCTTGCAACGCGCCGATGGCCGCGCGTGTGTAAATGCGTTTGAGCACGTCGAGGTCGGCTATCGCAACCGCTTCGTCGCGTTTGTGCATGGTCGCGTTGCACAGGCCGAATTCAATCACCGGGCACACGGCGCGCAGGAATCGCGCATCGGAGGTGCCGCCGGTGGTGGATTGCTCGGGCTTGTTGCCGGTCTCGGCTTCGATCGCCTGGGCCAGCATGCTCGAAAATGCGCCCGGCTCGGTCAGAAACGGCTCGCCCGATATGATCGGCAGCGCTCGCCCACCATGGTTTTCGGCAATCGCGCAGACCCGTTCGGACAGGCTCGCGCCGCTGTGCAGATCGTTGAATCGGATCGAGATCCGAGCCTTGGCTTCGGCCGGGATCACGTTGTGCGCGCGGTTGCCGACTTCAAGCTCGGTGATCTCGAGATTGCTCGGCTGAAACCAGTCCGTCCCGGTATCGAGCACCAGCGCGTCGAGCTCGGAAAGGATCGCGACCAGCTTTGGGATCGGGTTGTCGGCGAGATGCGGATAGGCGACATGGCCTTGCGTGCCTTCCACGGTGATCCAGATATTGACCGAGCCGCGCCGACCGATCTTCATCATGTCGCCGAGCTGGTGGACGCTGGTGGGCTCGCCAACCAGGCACAGGTCTGGCCGGATACCTTCGGCGTCCATGTAGTCGATCAGCGCTCGGGTGCCGTGCAGCGCCGGTCCTTCCTCGTCGCCGGTGATGATGAAACTGACCGTTCCCGCATCCGCCGGTACGTCTGCGACAGCCGCTACCATCGCCGCGATCGCGCTCTTCATATCGACGGCGCCGCGCCCATAGAGCAATTCGCCGCGCTCGGTGGGGTCGAACGGGTCGCTTGCCCATCCCTCGCCTGGCGGCACCACATCGAGATGCCCGGCAAAGGCGAAATGTTTCGAACCTTCAGGTCCGTTGCGAATAGCGAACAGGTTTTCAACCGGCGCCTCATCGCTGCCCTCTGCACCGTCGCCGCGCTGGAACCGGTGGATGGAAAATCCAAGCGGCGTGAGCATCGCCTCAAGCTCGTCGAACACCTTGCCGGTGGCCGGCGTAACGCTGCGCGAGGCGATCAGGCGTTTGGCGAAATCGAGAACGTCGGACATTGATGCTGGGGTAGCAGGCCGAAGCTTAATCGCAAGCAGCGTAATCAGCGGCGGCGCAGATCGAGCGACGCCGGGTCTTCCAACGGTCCCGGTGCAAACGCACTCTCCAGCAATTCGGCGATGCGAATGCCCGCCTGCTGGACCCGCCGCTTTGCAATCGGAACGCCGCGAACGATGTCTTCCTGGCTGAGTGAAGTGGCCATCGGCAGGTCTTGTCCGCAGACATTCTCCGTATCGAACGCAGTCGGATAGATGAAATCGCGGCTGATTTCCCAGCTTTCGCGACCCCAATCGGCAGCGCTACCTCCGCCCATCTCGGCCCGCTCGACCGGAGAATAGCGGCGCACGACCGGATCGGCGGGATCGCTAATGGCTCGCTCGGCCAGCGGGCCATCCCAGATCCAATGCAGGTTGAGATTGGGAACGATCCCGTATGCGGTCCGGCGATCGTTACCGCCCCGGTCATCTTTGTCGCCCGAATGGAGCGGCATGTGAATATCGCCGGCGAAATGCACCATGAAGGCGAGCGCCTCCAGCCGGATGTGATCGGGCAGGCTCTCATCGGCGAGCAACCGGTGATTGCGTTCGATCTGTGCCGTTACGCAATTGCCGCCCGCACAATTGGCTCGCGGACTGTAAGACTCGCAGATCGGCGTGGTGCGGTAATGCCATGCCGCAGTATGGCCCCATCGCCAGCGCGTGCGGCGAACGCAATCGGGCCACACGCTGGCATCTTCAATCGTGGCCAGCTTGCATTCGGGGGTGCCGATCAGCTCTTCGGCACGCATCAACCGGCGGATCTTGGCTCGCACTTCAGACGAGACATTGGCCTCGGCAATCGCAGCGGTCTTGCGATGGGCGTAGAAGCCCCAGGCCTGCGCCGGGATTGGGATCAAAATCGCAACAGCGCATAGCCCCAGCGCAAGAGCATTCAGCCAACGGTTTCGTACTGCTCGATCACCCATTGTTCGTCCTCTGCTGCGCTGATCCATTCCTGCGTCCAGTCATGCTCCCACATCGCCTGCATGTAGCTTTGAGCGAAACCTGGAACTCCGATGCCGTAGGTCATGAACCGCGAAACGACTGGAGCGAAGAAGACATCCGCTGCGCCATAGGTGCCGAACAGGAACGGACCCGCCTTGCCGTGACGGGCACGCGCTTCCGCCCACAGGCCAAGGATACGGACAATATCGTGCTTGGCCTGGTCCGAGATATTCTCGAGCTGGACCCGGCGACGGACATTCATCGGCAGATCGTTGCGCAACGCCGCAAATGACGAGTGCATCTCGGCGACCATCGATCGCGCCATGCCGCGCGCCGCTTCGTCCTTGGGCCAGAAGCGATCACGCCCGACTTTATCGGCGCAGTATTCAAGGATCGCGAGGCTGTCCCACACAACGATCTCACCGTCCCAAAGGATCGGAACCTTACCGCTGGAAGGCTGGACGTCGCCCATCTCCTGCTTTTGCCTGTCCCAGTGCTCACCGAGGATCGGCACGGTGATTTCTTCGAAATGGAGACCGGATTGCTTGACCGCGAGCCAGCCGCGCATCGACCAGCTCGAATAGTTCTTGTTGCCGATAATCAGCTTCATGCCTGCTCCACCTTGCGAGACCGACGAATAGGACCGCCCTAGTTATTCAGTCTTTCGCTGTCGAGGCTGAACAGGTTACGAAGGGCTGTCGAATGGAGATTCGCAGACCATGACCTTGCCCCCTTTCCACCTCGCATTCCCGGTTGACGATCTGGTCGCGGCGCGATCCTTTTACGGCGAACTGCTTGGCTGCACCGAGGGGCGAAGCTCCGATGAATGGATCGATTTCAACTTTCACGGCCATCAGATCGTTGCACATCTTTCCAGTGACGCCGGCGATCGTGCCAGCAACGCGGTCGACGGTCATGACGTGCCGGTGCCGCATTTCGGGCTGGTGCTCGATATGGAAAGCTGGCGTGCGCTCGCCGACCGGCTGAGCGCCGCGGGGACCGAATTCGTGATCGAGCCCACAGTGCGATTTGAAGGCGAGCCCGGCGAGCAGGCAACGATGTTCCTGCGCGACCCTGCGGGCAATGCGCTTGAGTTCAAGGCGATGGCGGATGCCAAGCAATTGTTCGCGAAGTAATGGGTCGGCGGCCTCAGCCCGCGATCAGTCATCGCCCCGAAAATTGGCCGGTATGGGACAATCGCGGCACACACGATCATCGCACAACCGGCAAAGCGTGCAGCGTTCCTGATCCGTCGTTTCCAGCGAAGACAGCATCTTGTGCAACAGGGTGGCGAACGCGTCCTGTTCGGCATCGCTTAGGGTGGCCAGGAATGGCCGGATCACGGCAAGACGACCTTTGAGCAGCTCCTCTCGCAAGGAGTAACCAGCATCGGTCAGGAAGAGCGCGACCGCGCGTTTGTCTTGTCCTTGCCTGCGTTCCACCAGCCCATCAGCCACCAGGCGGTCAACCAGGCGCACCGTGCCTGGATGCGAAAGCTCAAGGATACGACGCAGCTGGTCGTTGGATGGTCCCATCCCATAACCGATGACAACCAGAGCCGCAGGCGTTTCGCCCGAATGGCTCAGGATCTCACGCGCAGTCTCCTCAATCCGGTCGGCAACGGCAAGTCCGACAACACCCAGCAAATTGGCGGTTCGATCGATCATCGGATCGACATTATGTGCATCGCGCACGTTTTTCAACTTGACGATATGTGCGCTGCGCACATATTTTCCGGCATCCGAATCAAACCTCCGGAATGTCAAAGGAAAGCCTCGTGTCCGACCAAGCTGAAGCACATCTTACCGCCGCGCATCGCGACTTCTTCGAGCGGTTCAAATCGTTCTGGGCCAATCCGACCGGTGAGCGGGTCGCTGAAATCATCGCGCCGGATGCAACAATCCACTTTTCGGGTCAGGGTACGTTCTCCGGCGCGGAATATGTCGGCGTGATGCAGGGGCTGCTGGATGCGATGCCGGGTCTCGAGGTCACCCCGCTCGATTGCGCGGGCAATGGCGACCTCCTTTACATTCACTGGCGAACATCGGTCATGATCGAAGGCGAGCAGTTCGAATATGTCGGGGTCGACCGCTTCCACCTAGCCGATGGTATGGCAATCGAAGAGCATGTGATTTTCGATTCAGCCGTGCTTCCACACAGCGATTGATCGCAGGCGCAGGCGCATCGACCCAGAAATCTGTTCGCAAAATGAACCTTCCTGATGCCTCCACCGATCAAGGGACATAGGCCGGTCAGGGCAAACGGAAATCAACCGCGACACTCCTGACCGATCGCTGATCGGGCGTGCAAGTCATTGCATTTACAGGAGGTAATTATGGGTTTGACTACCGGTGACCGCTATCTGAGGCCATTGATCAATCAGCTTGGACCGCAGATCATGAATGCTCTGGCCAACGCGGCCACTCGGTTGGGGACTGCGGCCGGCGACGCCGCAGCCTTGCGCTGGCTCGGCTCAAATGCGGCGGCGGACAAACAGCGCTATGCCCGCAAATTGCGAAAGCTGCGCTCCGTCATCAATGTCAATTCGATCGTCATCGGGTCAGCCGATTTTCAGTGGAACCGAGGGCCGGTGCAAAATGCGCTGACGCGAAACGGGCCCAACGGAAATCGGAACGCAATGTCCGTTGCCACCAATGCTCCGACCGGCGTCGGCGGGAGGGTCCGCACGGTTCACGACGTGTTGGGGACGGTCGATTTTCGCAGTATCATGATCGATCCAGGTTTTCGCACACTGCCGGCGCTCCTGCCGCTCAATCCGCCGCCGCCGCCAGGATTGGCTCCACCACCGGGCTTGGCGCCGCCACCACCAATCAACTCGAATGGCTGGCACCAGAGCCAATTCAACACGCTCGTGCACGAATTGACGCATCTCCTGATGGGAACGCAGGATGTGATAGGAGCGGCCGGAGTGACCAACGGCACACAGCGAGCCGAAGCCTTGGCCGCCGCCAATCCCGCTCAGGCCGAAAACAATGCGGAGAACTGGGGCATCTTCGTCGAGGCCTGCGGCCACCGTAACATTCACTGACCCAAAGCATCCCGTACCACAGCAGCGCGGAGGGCGGTTGCGGACAGATCCTTCGCGTCGCAGTCACACTCAACTCTGCACCGTTCCGCACCTGCCGGTCCATAGGCCATACAATGCGTCAGTCGGAAGCCCGAACGTTTTGGGCTCGCACCTTCTCGCAGTCCTTCAGCAGTTCTTTGGCAGTATCAGAATCCGAGAAGGAGAGAATCGCGCACTCGGTAGCGTCTCCAAACCTCTTGGCCCAAGTCTTGGAAACGTCGGCGTAGTTGTTGATGGTCCTTAGCAACAAGCCCAAGGCAAGGATCAATGCGAGGAATGTAGTGGCCTTTGCGAAGCGTTTCCCGACATCCCACCGACTGGCCGGCGAATAGCGTGTCCACACAATCGGCCATTTCAGGAGGTTTGTCGCGAATAGTTCCGGTTGCGGCGCGTCGTAATGCGCCTTCAGAGGAGGGAATTCCGACTTGAATGCCAACGTTTCCCCATCGGCAAACAGCATTTGGTTCGACAAGACTAGGAGCGAACCAAGCAAGAGATAGACGAACACCGACCCGAATACCATGCTCACAATCGAAGCATCGCTTACGCCAAGTTGAAAAAGATAACTAAGCCAGAATGCGAATGTGACGGCAAAGGCAGTTACGAAAACTCTGAAGCCGAGCCCTATTTCCCTTTTTCGGAAAATCAACGCGCCGAACGATGAGAATGTCAGCAGTGCAATATCGAAGGGAAAGCGCCCTGGACTTGTGAAGTTGAAGGCTTGGAAGACTAGATCGATTAGAACTACGGCGGGACGCGTGAGCGCGACATACCAACCGACCACGATATCGATGACCTGAACTCCCTCCACCAGCGTTTGCGAGATACCCAGTAGCGCGAGCGGGATGCCTATGATGGTGATCTTAACCTGATGGCGTTTCAGGAAGCTTTCGAACTTTTCGAATGCCTTTGTAACTATGTCTTCCGACAACTTAGGCGTCTCCCAAAGCATCCTCTACCACTGCGGCGCGGAGGGCTGCGATGCCCATGCCCTTCTCGCTGCTGGTGAGGTGCAATTCGGGGAATGCGGCAGGGTGCTTGCGCGCTTCGTCCGCGACCTTGTTCGCCACTCGCTCCAAGTCGCTCGCCTTGATCTTGTCGGTCTTGGTCAGAACCACGCGATCCCCGACCGCTGCCTCGTCGAGCATCTTCATCATGTCGCGGTCGACATCCTTGATGCCATGGCGACTGTCGATCAGAACCAGATTGCGAGCCAGAACCTGTCGCCCTCGCAGATAGCTCTTCACGAGGTTCTTCCAGCGCTCGACCACCTTGACCGGCGCCTTGGCAAAACCATAACCGGGCATGTCGACCAGCCGGAACCTGGTAGGCTCGCCCACTTCGAAGAAATTGAGCTCCTGCGTTCGCCCCGGCGTCACCGATGCGCGCGCGATCGCCTTGCGCCCGGTCAGAGCGTTGAGCAGCGAAGACTTGCCGACATTCGAACGTCCGCAAAAGGCGATCTCGGGCACGGTCGGATCCGGCAGGAACTTGAGCTGCGGAGCCGATAACAGGAATTCGACCCGGCCAGAAAACAGCCTGGCGGCCGCGTCCTCACGGCGCCGCTGTTCGCGCTCCTCGTCGGGCGTCACGCCCGAAGTCACGCCTTGCCCTTCTCGGCCTTCTCGCGTTCGGCCTGTTGCGCCCGCTCGGCTTTCTCTTTCTCCGCTGCCGCCCGCAATTGCGGGTGCTTCGAATAGAGATATTTCTGCTGCGCTAGGGTGAGGATGTTGGAGGTCACCCAGTAGAGCAGCAGGCCCGACATGAACGGCGCCATGACGAACATCAGGATCCACGGCATGAAATTGAAGATCTGCTGCTGGACCGGGTCCATCGCCGAAGGGTTGAGCTTGAAGGTCAGCCACATCGTGACCCCCAGCAGAACTGCGAGTACGCCGATGCCGAAAACGGTTCCGGACACGTCGAAGTCGAGCAGGCCGAACAGGTTGAGGAAGGTCCAAGGATCGGGCGCCGACAGATCGTTGATCCAGAACGGGATGAACGGTTCGTGCCGCATCTCGATCGCGAGGATCAGCACTTTGTAAAGCGCGAAGAAGATCGGGATCTGGATGATCAGCGGCAAGCATCCGGCGAGGGGATTGACCTTCTCCTCCTTGTACAGCTTCATGATCTCCTGCTGCTGTTTCTGCTTGTCGTCCTTGTAGCGCTCCTGGATCGCTTTCATCTTCGGCTGCACGGCTTTCATCTGCGCCATACTGGCGAACTGCTTTTGCGCAATCGGGAACAGCAGCCCGCGAATGATGAAGGTCATCGCTATGATCGCGATGCCGAAATTGCCGATCAAACCGTTGAGCGTGCGCAGCAGCCACAGCAGCGGCTTTTCGATGATCTCGAACCAGCCCCACGAAATGGCCTTGCCGAACAGCACAATCCCGCTTTCCTCGTACCGGTCGAGGATCACGCTGTCTTTGGCCCCGGCAAACAGCTGCGTCGACTGAGTCAGAGTCGCACCGCTTGCAAGCGTTATCGGCCGATACAGCACGTCAGTGCGGAACAGATCGTCTCCGAGCGAGCGGAAGCCTGCGCTGTCGACTTCGCCATCGCCGGGGATCAGTGCCGAATGCCAGTAGCGATCTGTAAAGCCGAGCCAGCTTGCGCGGCCCTCGGGCGTGTCGCGTCCGATCTCTGCCAGTTCGTCGTAGCTGTTGGGATCGTGCAAGGTCTCGCCAAACACACCCACCGGCCCGGCATGGACGATAAACTCGTCGGGAGAGGCCGCCCTGGCGTCGCGTTTGATCAGCGCGAAAGGCTGGACGATCGACGCGCCTTCAGACCGATTGTCGACAACCTGCTCAGCCGTGATCATGTAGTTCTGATCGATCGAGAGCTTGATCGAATAGGTAATGCCGTCCTGATCGGGCAGGCTCAGCGTCACCGGCGTGTCCGGCGTCAGGCGCTCGGCGTCGGCCTGCCACACCAGGTCCGAAGGAAAACGGTTCCCATCCACCACAAAGCCGAACTCGGCGAAGTATTGATTGTCGGTCCCATCGGGCGCGAACAGGCGCACCTGTTCGCTGTCTTTGTCGACCGTCTCGCGATAATCCTTGAGCACGATGTCATCGATGCGCGCGCCGACTAGGTTGATCGATCCGGCGAGCTTGGGCGTATCGATTGCGACCCGTTGCGGATCGGCGAGAGCAGCGGAAAGATCGACCGGGCCGGTTGGCGTATCGGCCCGAGCCAGCTCTCCGGAGGCAGCCGTCGTGCTTGCTGGCGCAGAGCCGGTGCTGGCGCTGTTGGCCGGTGCGACCTGCTCTTCCACTGTGGGCGCCGAAGCTTCGGGATAGAATGCCCGCATCGCGAAATCCCATCCAAGGATAAGCAAGCCCGAAAGCGCTACGGCGAGCAACAAATTGCGCTGATTGTCCAAGATCAAACCCTGACGTGACGACTCTGTTGGTTGGTGTATTAATTAGGTACGACAGCGAGGATTGGAACCACTACGGTACCGGATCATAGCCGTGCCCTCCCCAAGGATGGCAGCGCAGTAGCCGCTTTGTTGCCAACCATCCACCCTTGAGCGCACCATATTTTGTGAGCGCTTCGATCGCGTATTCGCTGCAGGAAGGGGCGTAGCGACAGGTTGGTGGCAAGACTCGGGATGGCCCCCATTGCCACAAGCGGGCGATCCCGATCAGCACGTGCCTCATTTCGCTTGGCTCCTGTTGCGATTTCCGCGCCTCGGCCGACGACCCCGTGACGCATCGCCCTGTCCCTGTCGTGCACGAGACAGGGCCTTTTGCAAGTCCTCGCTCATGACTGCGAAATCGCGGTCGATTCCACCGCTGCGTCCAATCAACACGTGATCGTGATCGGCCAGGCCATATTGAGGGAGCACCGCGCGCAACAATTCCCGGAAGCGGCGTTTCATGCGGTTGCGTACCACCGCGTTGCCGATCTTCTTGGTAACGGTGATCCCGTAGCGCATCCCCACACCATCATTGGGCCGTGTCAGCAACACGAAGCCGGGTCGCGCATTGCGCAACCCCTTGTTCGCAGCAAGGAAGTCCGCGCGCTTGGTGAGGGTGGAGAAAGTCACAGTGCGACTTTAGCGAATGTGGAGCCGGGCGCAGAGTCTTTGTTTTCCGCACGCCATCCGGCTTGCGATATCCTCGCTCACGCGACCTGAAGGTCGCATCGCTGCGGGCGGCCGGTCGGCCTTGCGGTCGCTTCGCGACCGTGCTCCGCGAACAAGCCATGAGGTGGAAAAAGGAACGGGCTCCCCGAGGGAGCCCCTAAGCGCGACCGCGCGCCGCGGCTTATGCCGCGAATGCCAAACGGGCCGGATGGCCCGCGCCCGGCGCCTGAGGGCGCCAGAAAATTAAGCCGTGAGCTTCTTGCGTCCGCGACGACGACGCGCGCGCAGCAGCTTGCGACCACCGACGGTTGCCTTGCGTGCAAAGAAGCCGTGGCGACGCTTGCGCACGAGATTGCTGGGCTGGAAAGTCCGCTTCATTTCATCCTCGAATATCAGGTTTGGCGCAGGTTCGAGAAGCAATCTGGCGACCCGGTACTGCGACCTAAATGTTTGACCGCTCGCAAAAGCAGCCCGATCAGGCGCGCGCAATTATGAGAAAGCCCATCACGAGTCAAGCGAATCGACGTGAAGACGGGCCAGCGTCGTGCCGGTGACATCGGCGTAATTTATGCTCGGCGCTGCAGGAAAGCGAGACCCGGGCAGGTCTACCAGGGCAAGCTGCACCTCGATGCCGATCTCGAGCATCGGCAGCCTGACTGGATGGTCGAGCCTTGCATAGATTGGGGCGGGTTGCGGCGCTTGATCAAGCACCCGTCGGGCTGGCTCTTGTTCTCGAGCCGGCTTGACCCAGCGGCGCATGTCGTCGGCACCGAGCCACAGCGCGCTGTGATGCGGGACGGAATTGGTCATCGCATAGAATTCGCGAGCGCGCTGTTCGCTCATGCCCATTTCGACATAATATTCGAGATACATGCGGTTGGCTTCGTGATCGACGGGAAAGTCGTCCGGCTCGCGCCCATGGTTATCGAGCCAGGAATGGACCGCAAATTCGGCTCCGTCGTCCATCGACTTGGTGGTTCCAGCTAGAAACAGCTCAACCGCGCCCGACCGCACCGACCCTCCGTCGGGAACGTGCGTCCGCAGGCCGGCTTCACGAATGCGCCGGCCGACTTCGAGGTTGGCGATATCATGGTTGGTCCCGGGCGCTTCGAGCATTTCCAGCACCTCGAGACCGGGATGGTCGCGCAACATCGCGTCGAAATAGGCAGGGCTCATGCGCCCTGTCGGACCGACGATAGCTGCACGGCGATCGTCGATAACCACGAACGGCCCGTAGGCGGCAATCGCCGCTGTCGCTTGCGGCTGCTCGTAATGCGCACTTCCGGGAGCGCCTGGAACAGCTACGCCGTTGACCGAGAAGGTGCTTGCCGATGTGTGAGACGAACGAGTTTCGAATTCATCGGGATCGTCCGCAACCCGGACCCAGCGCTGCGAAGCGGGATCCCACTCTTCGACCCAGCGCTCCGTCACAACCGTTCGTGCGCCACCGATATCCTGCGCGGCCGCCAGACTGGGCAGCAGCGCAAGTTGCAGGGCAGCAAGGATCGCAGCGAGCTTTTTCATCTCGGCCGGAATGCCACCTGTGCATTTTAGGAAATGCGAATTTTTATACTTGCGAAGTTCTTTCGGAATCGAGCGTAGCGGCTCGACAATTCATCGTTAACGCGGCAAACAGGAGGCGGGTCGCACGGTGTAACAGGGCAACCATTTGGGGGGATGAGAGATGGCCGGAGCGACAAGTCTGATGCTGGGGGCGCTGCTGATGCAAGCCACTGCCGGAGGTTGGGTGGTCGGGAGCGAAGGTGCAGTGCATTGCATGACTGCGCATATGACGCCCAAGGCCGAGCAGGCCGGGTATGACGTGAATATCGGGATCCTGCTGTGGCCCGACGGCAAGGTCGAAGTGCGCAAGAACTTCTTCCCGGACGATGGACTGTACAAAAATGCCGCGCAAGTCTCGGGCGTCCGCTTTCATGCCGCTGACGAGTCCCTGATTGCCAAGCACAATCTCGCAGTGAGCGAGAAGTTGCTGAACAATCCGACCCGCTCGGCGCTAATCCTCAGCCCCGCCAATTCGGCCGGCGAGCAACGCGCCCGGTTCACGCGCGAACTCTCCGCTGCCCGGAAACTGGTTCTGGTCGATGCCGA
Organism: uncultured Porphyrobacter sp.; assembly: GCA_964550495.1. Classification (GTDB taxonomy): domain Bacteria; phylum Pseudomonadota; class Alphaproteobacteria; order Sphingomonadales; family Sphingomonadaceae; genus Erythrobacter. The sequence continues at coordinate 28,892 of CAZJZO010000004.1, forward strand.
AGACACCGAAATCGAAAGCATCGCAATGCCCGATGCCGCGGGCGCCGTTGCCAGCCTGAACGCCTGTCTCGCCACGCTTGGAAGCGGCGAGGCCTATCGACATTACGTGAAGACCGAATGAGCAGTCGGTCCTGATCATCGAAGGAGCCTGAATGGTCGCACTGGTCAGGACCGTCGCCTATCTCGGTCTCGAGGCACGCAGCGTCGAAGTGCAGTGCCAGGTCGCTGCCGGTCTGCCGCGATTCTCGATCGTTGGACTCCCCGACAAGGCAGTCAGCGAGAGCCGCGAGCGGGTGCAGGCGGCGCTCGCGGCTATGGGCCTGGCGCTGCCGCCCAAGCGGATCACGATCAACCTCTCCCCTGCCGACCTGCCCAAGGATGGGTCGCATTACGACTTGCCAATCGCGCTCGCGCTGCTGGCGGCGATGAGTGTGACGGACGCTGAACAACTGACCGACTGGATTGCGGTAGGCGAATTGGCCTTGGATGGCCGCGTGGTCGCATCGCCCGGAGTGTTGATCGCAGCGCTCCATGCGAGCGAAGCGGAACTCGGGCTGATCTGTCCGGCGGAGCAGGGCTCCGAGGCCAAATGGGCAAGCGGCGTTCCGGTGCTTGCGCCACGCGATCTGACCGGGCTGCTGGGTCATCTCAAGGGTTCGCAAGTGCTGCCCGATCCGGTGCGCGGCGACGTTGCGGTAGCCGCACCTGCTAACGATCTCAGTCAGGTAAAGGGTCAGGAAACAGCCAAACGCACGTTGGAGATCGCAGCGGCTGGTGGACACAACCTGCTGATGGTCGGCCCGCCGGGATCGGGCAAGAGCCTGCTCGCGAGCTGCCTGCCGGGCATTCTCCCCGAACTGACCTCGACCGAAGCGCTCGAAGTTTCGATGGTGCAATCGGTCGCGGGCACGCTGGAGGCAGGGCGGATCAGCCGCGCCCGTCCGTTCCGCGCCCCGCATCACTCGGCCAGCATGGCTGCGCTGACCGGCGGCGGACTGAAGGTGCGACCCGGTGAAGTCAGCCTGGCGCATCTCGGCGTGCTGTTCCTCGACGAGTTGCCCGAATTCCAGCGCCCGGTGCTCGATTCACTACGCCAGCCGCTCGAAACGGGTCAGGTCGACGTGGCCCGCGCGAACGCGCATGTGACTTTTCCGGCGCGGGTGCAGCTGATCGCGGCGATGAATCCGTGCCGCTGCGGCTATGCCGGAGATCCCGACCAAGGGTGCGCCCGCTATCCCCGCTGTGTCGGTGAATATCAGGGACGGCTCTCAGGTCCGCTGCTCGACCGGATCGATCTGCATGTCGAGGTGGGTGCCGTATCTGCGATGGACCTTGGGCTGCCGCCACCTGCCGAGGGAAGTAATGAGGTCGCCGCGCGGGTCGCCGCAGCGCGTAAGCTGGGCGCCGCGCGCGGTGTGCGCTCCAACGCCGAACTCGAAGGCGAGCAACTGGAGCGTCACGCGGCTCCCGATGAAGCGGGCAAGACGCTGCTGATGCAGGCGGCCGAGAAGCTGCGGCTATCTGCGCGCGGTTACACGAGAATGCTGCGGGTCGCGCGAACGATCGCCGATCTCTCGGGCGCCGAGAAGGTCGGGCGCGAGCACATCGCAGAGGCGCTCAGCTACCGGCAGTTTGTGGGGGTGCGCTAAGGATTACGCTGTGGCGTCTCGGATCACTCCGCAGAACGGCTCGCCGTAACTCTCTAGCTTCTTGGCCCCGACTCCCGAGAGCTCACCCATCGCCTCCAGCGTTATCGGCCTGAGTTCAGCCATCGCGCGCAGCACGCTGTCATGGAAGATCACGTAGGCGGGGACGTTGTTGGCCTTTGCAAGCTCGGCGCGTTTGGCGCGCAGCGCATCGAACAGGGGATCGCCAACCGGGTTGGCCTCGCTGTCTCCTCTGCGTTGGCGACGCTTCTTTTTCGGCGGCTCCGTGATCGTCACCGTCTGCTCGCCTTTCAGCACCGGCCGTGCCATTTCGCCCAAAGCCAGCCCGCCATGTTCGGTGCTCACCAGCATTTCGTGCGCAGTCAGCGCGCGCATGACCGGGCGCAACAGCGGGGCTTCTTCTTCGCCGACTATGCCAAACACCGACAACCGATCGTGTCCGCGCTCGATCACGCGATCGTCTTCGCGCCCCATCAGTACCTTTTCGAGATGGCCGATCCCGAAGCTCTGGCCGGTGCGGTAGACTGCGCTCAACAGCTTTTGCGCGATCTCGGTCACCTCGATCACTGTCGGTGGTTCCAGGCAATTGTCGCAATTGTCGCAGCTATCTGGCGGTTCTTCGCCGAAATGCCTGAGCAGGATAGCACGCCGACAATTCGCGCTTTCGACCAGCCCGGCAAGCGCATTCAGACGCGCGCGTTCGCTGGCGAGGCGCTCCGGCTCGATTTCGGCAAGCCATTGCCGCGCCTTGGAAAAGTCGCTCGCGCTCCAGAACATTCGCGCTTCGGCCGGATCGCCGTCGCGGCCTGCGCGGCCCGTTTCCTGATAATAGGCTTCGATCGATTTGGGCAGTCCGGCATGGGCGACGAACCGCACATCCGGTTTGTCGATTCCCATGCCGAAAGCGATCGTGGCGACTATCACCATATCCTCCGAGCGCACGAAATCGGCCTGCACTGCGGCCCGGCGCTCAGGTGCAAGTCCGGCGTGGTAGGCGCCAACCGGACGCCTTGTGGCCGCAAGCTTCTCCGCCAGTTGCTCGGTCGCCTTGCGGCTTTGCGCGTAAATGATCCCGGCGCCCGGTGTGCGGTTCACGAAGTCGATCAGTTGCCTGCCGATATTGTCGCGCGGCGCGAGCGAATAGCGGATGTTGGGCCGGTCGAAACCGGCCAAGATCAGCCCGTCTTGTGAAATCCCAAGCTGGTGCAGGACATCGGCGCGCGTGGCCTTGTCGGCAGTCGCCGTTAGCGCCAGTCGCGGAACGGATTCGAACCGGTCGAGCATCGGCCTGAGGCTGCGATAGTCGGGGCGAAAATCGTGACCCCATTCGGACACGCAATGGGCTTCGTCGATCGCAAACAGCGCGATCTGCGCAGCAGAGAGCAGCGCTTGAAATGCCGACGTGTTGACGCGTTCGGGCGCAACGTAAAGCAAATCCAGATCGCCATTGCGAAGCGCTTGCGCAGTTGTGGCATTCTCCTGGTCCGCCGAGGTCATCGATGCTGCGCGAATTCCGACCGCATTGGCGGCGCGGATCTGGTCGTGCATCAGAGCAATCAATGGAGAGATGACAATTGCCGTGCCAGGTAGCGCCAGAGCCGGGATCTGGTAGCACAACGACTTGCCCGCACCGGTCGGCATAATCGCCAGCGTGTCGTGCCGGTGCATGATCCTTTCGATCACGGTTTCTTGCTGGCCGCGGAAGTTCGCGAAGCCGAAAGTCGTGCGAAGTATGCGATGAATATCGGGGGCTGCGACCGCGTCCATTGCGCGGCCTTAACCGATCAAGCCAATATGTGCAGCCGCGCGGGGCGGAAAATCGGTGGGCTTATCCGGCAGCCCGCTTTGCACTCTCGATATCGACGACATCGCCCTGCTGGATGTCGGCACCCGGCGTCGCGATCGTCCCGTCGGGTCGCTTGCCGATGTCAGCGCGTTTCACCATCCACAGATCCTCATGGGTCAGGATGCGACCATCGTGAGCGAGAATCGAGACCGGGCCGATCGGCAGGCGATCCACCTGGTCCACCAGCACCGGATCCTCGTGCACGAACTCGGCGCCGTATTTCTGACCCCACTGCCGCAGTGCAATCATGGCGGGCAGCAGATCGAAGCCCTTTTCGGTCAGGCGATACTCGATTTTGCGCCGGTCATCTTCGCAAGGTTCGCGCCTGAGGATGCCGTGTTCGACCAATTTGGCGAGTCGATTGGAGAGAATGTTCCGGGCGATGCCGAGCTCGCTCAGGAATTCCTCGAAATGCTTCAAGCCGTTGAAACTCGCGCGCAGGATCATGAACGACCAGCGTTCTCCCATAACTTCAAGAGCTTGCGGCAGGCCGCACTCGATCAATTCGCGCAATGGTTCTCTTATGTCACCCATATCAGTCCTTTCCCCGCAACCTATTTAACCTGAATTTTCGCGGGGGCCAAAAAAATTTCAGTTTCTAGTTGCAACCTGAAACCTAATCGCATAGGTAGTGATTCGCAACTGGTTTCGAAAAGAAACTTTGCACTGCACAAAACGAGATTACTGAAACCCTCTCATAAGGACCAATGCGATGACCCTCTCCCTCCCCCGCACCGGCCGCTTCACCGTCTTCGCGATGGCGCTGGTTTACACTGGCCTGACCTTCGGCGTTGCAACGGCCCCCGTCGCCGCCGAAGCCAAGACCGGCCCCTATTACTCTGCAACACTGGCCGCCCCGACTGACGAGAACCGCGCAGTTGCCGGCGGCGTCGCCTGGGCATGCAAGGACGACAAGTGCGTCGCCAACAAGGGCACGTCGCGTCCGATGCGCATCTGCCGCGGCCTCGCTCGTGAGTTCGGCGAGATCACCAGCTTTGTCGCCAAGGGCAAGGAACTGGACGCTGAAAAGCTGGCCAAGTGCAACGGCAACTAAGCCAACCTGACTGAATGCCTGCCTGACATCTCTCCACATCAGGCGGCGTTATCGACCCCCGGTGCAGCCATATCCCCAGAGGCTGCGACCGGGGGTTATTTTTTGAGTTTGCGTTACTGCTCCAGAAACCCGGATGCCGCGAGCTGCGCCTCAAGCGCCCGTGCATCGGTGAAGAGATGCGCGTCCCAACCACAGGCCTGCGCGGCCGCGATATTGGCCGGATTGTCGTCAGTGAAGAACAGCGCATCACCCGAACGGCCGCTGCGCTGCTCGACTATCTCGTAGATACGCGGATCGGGCTTGGCGACTTGCTCGGTGCCCGACACGATAATGTCCTCGAACAGATCGAAGATCGGCTCGGTCGGGCGAAACGCCGCCCAGAATTCATGGCCGAAATTGGTCAGGCAATAGAGCGGGACTCCATTCGCGTGAAGACGCTCGACCAGAGTGTGGACGCCTTCGACCGGACCCGGCACCGTCTCGTTGAAGCGGGTTGCGTAGGCCCGGATATGCGCCGCGTAATCGGGAAACAGTGCAATTCTGTCGGGCACCATATCCGCCAACGGGCGACCGCGATCGTGCTCGAAATGCCATTCTTCGGTGACGACATTGGACAGGAACCAATCAAGCTCTGCCTCGTCGTCGATCAGTTTTTCGAACAGCGCCCTTAGCTGCCAATGGAACAGCACCCGCCCGACATCGAACACCACTGCCTTCTGCAAATCACCAGCTCCCGAAACGACTGCGGCCCGCGCTCCAGGTGGAGGCGGGCCGCCGCAAGCGCCCAGCTACCCGGGCGCATTCAAATCATCGCTTAGCCCTGGCGAGCCTTGAAGCGGCGATTGGTCTTGTTGATGACATAGGTGCGACCACGGCGGCGAATCACGCGGCAATCGCGGTGGCGGTTCTTCAGCGACTTCAGGCTGTTGCGGATCTTCATCGTAGGTCTCTCAAATAACAAAGCGCGCCGGAATCGGTCCGACGCGCGGAATTTCTGCGGCGCACATATGGCGAAGGCACGGATTCGTCAAGCAATTGGTCTGACCGGCAAGGTGAGGCCGAATCATTCGGACTCCCTGATCTCGGACAACTTGCGCTCCCACGCCAGCGCATGGCCGATGATCGTGTCGAGATCGGCGTGCCTTGGCTTCCATGGCAACGTCGCTCGAATGCGCGCCGGATCGGAGATCAGCGAGGCCGGATCGCCCGCGCGCCGCGGCTCCATCCGGCGATCGATCGTCATATTGGTCACCCGGTCGACGGCATCTAGCACTTCGAGCACCGAGAAACCGCGACCATATCCGCAATTCATGGTCAGCGATCGTTCGGGCTGTTCGATCAGCGCTTCGAGCGCCAGCACATGCGCGGCGGCGAGATCGCTGACATGGATGTAATCGCGTACACCGGTCCCATCGGGAGTGTCGTAGTCCGTCCCGAACACACTCACATGCTCGCGCTTGCCGAGCGCGGCTTCGACCGCAACCTTGATCAGATGGGTTGCTCCGGCGGTCGATTGCCCCGAACGCGCCTGCGGATCGGCGCCGGCAACGTTGAAGTAACGCAAGGCACAGAAGTTCATCGCGTGTGCGGCCGAAACATCGCCCAGCATCTGTTCGGTCATCAACTTCGACCAGCCATAGGGATTGATCGGCTGCTGGGGCGTGTCTTCGCTCACCGGAGACACTTCGGGCACGCCATAGGTCGCTGCAGTCGAGCTGAATATGAAGTGCGGGACGCCAGCCGCCACCGCCGCATCGATCAATGCGCGGCTTTTTGCGGTGTTGTTGTGATAATATTTGAGCGGGTTCTCGACGCTTTCAGGGACCACGATCGACCCGGCAAAGTGCATGATCGCGCCAGTGCCTTGCTCGGCAAAGATGCGGCCAAGCAACTCGCCATCCTCGATATCGCCTTCGTAGAGCGGCACACCGTCTGGCACCGCAAACCTGAACCCCGTGGTCAGATTGTCGATCACTGCAACCGGCCACCCGGCATCGCGCAAGGCAAGCACCGCATGACTGCCGATATATCCGGCACCGCCGGTCACAAGGACGCTGGGTCTGCTCGAAACACTCATGCAGCGGCGTTTAGCAAAGAAAGCGCAGCAGGAAACAAAGGGGACCGCAATCATCCGACTGTTTTGCACAGCGGGCGATGCCTCCTATAGGTTGCAGCGAGAGGAGCACCCCATGCCTAGCATCCTGAAGAATCCCCGCCTGATCGCGCTTTCGTTGGCGGCGCTTGCCCTGCCTGCATGCACCAGCACCTATACCGGGCCGGTCGAGGTCACGCGGTTTGTGTCCGAACAGCCCGCCGCTCTGGGGCAAGGCACAATCAGACTGACGGTCCCCGAGGAAATCGAAAATGACCGCGCCCGTGCGGCGTTTCGGGAAGCGGTCGGCAGCGAGTTGATCAAGCTTGGCTACACCCTATCGGGAGCACCGGAAGGAGGTCAGGAAGCCACGATCCGGACACGCCGCAATCCGATTGCCGGCGACGATCCGCGCAGCCCGGTAAGCGTCGGCGTTGGCGGCAGCACGGGTTCTTTCGGCAGCGGCGTCGGTGTCGGGCTCGGGATCAATCTCGGCGGAGGCCGCAGCGGCCCGAACGCGGTTACCGAGCTTGAGGTGCGCATCTCCGATGCATCGGGCCAGGCGCTGTGGGAAGGCCGCGCCCAATTGGCCACCAGCGTCAAATCGCCATATTCAGATGTGGATGTAAGCGCCCGCACGCTCGCCGCTGCCTTGTTCAAGGACTTTCCTGGCGGCAATGGCGAGACCGTGACCATTTCGGTCGACGAACTTGAAGGAACCCAATGAGTCAGATCTCGATCGATGCCGCTTTCGACAGCGGCAATATCGAAGTGTTGTCGATTGACGGGTGCAAGGCGCGGCTTGCAATACCCAAGGATCACATGAGCGAGTTTGCGCAGTGGTTCCATTTCCGGGTCGCTTGCGCCGCCGGCGAAGAAGTCGAGCTCAAGCTGACCGGACTGAAGGACAGCGCCTATCCCGGCGGATGGCCCAACTATGACGCCTGCGTGTCGGAAGATCGCGACTATTGGGCGCGCGCCGCAAGCTCTTTCGACAAGGACGAAGAAAACGGCACGCTCACGATCCGTTACACGCCGGCTTCGGACATTGCCTGGTTCGCCTATTTCGCCCCCTATTCGATGGAGCGACATCATGATCTGATCGCCGAGACGGCAGCCAGCGAGGGCGTCGATCTGGTCCGACTCACCACGACACTCGACGGGCAACCGCTCGATATGCTGGAGATGGGGGAAGGCGACACCCAGGTTTGGCTCTACGCCCGCCAGCATCCTGGCGAGACGCAGGCTGAATGGTGGATGGAAGGCGCGCTGGAGTGCCTGACCGATCCGGCCGACCCCGTGGCGCGCGCGCTGCGTAAGCAATGCCGGTTGCATATCGTCCCCAACTGCAACCCCGACGGCTCGCGCCGCGGGCATTTGCGCACCAACGCCGTCGGCACCAATCTCAACCGCGAATGGGTCGAACCCTCAGCCGAGAAATCGCCCGAAGTGCTCGCCATCCGCAACGCAATGGACGAAACCGGGGTCGATTTTGCGATGGATGTGCATGGCGACGAAGCGATCCCGGCGGTGTTCCTTGCAGGTTTCGAAGGCATCCCAAGCTGGACCAACGAGCAAGGCGAGCAATTCTATCGCTACCAGCGCATCCTCGATCGCCGCACCCCCGATTTCCAGACCAAGCTGGGTTACCCCAAGACGCCGCCCGGCCGCGCCAATCTCACCATCAGCACCAATCAGGTTGCCGAGCGATTTGGAACCTGCGCGATGACGCTGGAAATGCCGTACAAGGATCTCGCCGACTTCCCCGAACCCGAACAGGGCTGGTCGCCCGAGCGCTGCAAGCTGCTGGCGCGCGATTGCCTGGCGGCGTTGGTGGAATGGCTCGAAGCGCGCGAATAGCTGCGCAATCACATTTTACATCGTGAGTGGCTTGGTTCAGCTTCTTGCGCGCTGATGTGCTATATCTGTTGGGCAACAGCAGAAGAGGGACCAACGCCATGGATCGCAGCCATTGTCACAGCAGCCGCCGCGCCTTTCTGATCGGCCTGGGAGCCACCGGTATTGTCGCAACTTTCCCGTACTCCGCGCACGCCCAGCTGACTGGCGGCAGCAGCGGTTTATCCGCGATTCTTGGCCGTGCGACGGACAGCGCGCTCGACAAGCTGGCAAAGCCCGGCGCGTTTTACGACGACAAGGACATTCGCATCGGTCTACCGATCGTCGGCAAGAGCAGTGGAGGGCTGCTCGGCGGGATCCTCAATGCCGGCAATCGCCTGGGCCTGCTCGACGGGATCACCCGCAAGATCAACGACGCCGCCGGAGTAGCGGCGGGCGAGGCCAAACCGATCTTCCGCGATGCGATCGACAATCTCTCCTTCAGCGACGCGCCCGGGATCATCCGCGAGAGCGACGGCGGCACCCAATATCTGCGCCGGTCATCGAACGATGCACTGCATACGAAGCTCGAACCGTTGGTCGATACGGCGCTCGAAAAGGCCGGGGTCTACGCGCAATTCGATGGACTGGCGGAAAAGCACAGCTTCATCCGCGACGCCGGTCTCAACCGCGAAAGCATCAACCGCTCGGTCACCGATCAGGGCCTCGATGGCATCTTTGCCTATGTCGGCAACGAAGAGCGAGAATTCCGCAAGAACCCGCTGCGCAATCTCGGCGGCGCGCTGGGCGAAATACTCTAGGATCAGGTCAGATGCGCCGGGCCGAATGCGTGCGGTAACAGCTGCGACAGCGCGACCTCTCGCACTTCGTCGGTTCCCACGCACAACACGATCGGATCGGTCCCGCCGAGCTGCGCCAGCTCATTCACGACCTGGCGACAACGCCCGCATGGCGTGATCGGAGCGCCATCACCCTTGTCGCTTGGCCCAACCACGGCCACTGCCTGTAAACCACCTCGACGCCCTTCCCCCATGGCCCGCGCCACTGCGACCGTCTCGGCGCACAGAGCGAGGCCATAGCTGGCATTCTCGACATTGCTGCCGGTCATGATCGCTCCATCGTCGAACAGCAGCGCGGCGCCGACCTGATAGTCCGAATAGGGTGCATAGGCATCCTTGGCCGCTTCGTGGGCGGCTCCGATCAGCTTTGCCTTCGTCGCCTCTTCCATCGTCATCGTTGCACCACCACCCATTCCAGCGGTTGATCCGCTGCTTCGCTAACCAACTGGCTGTTGGCACTCCATAGCAGCCAGGGGCGCGGAGCATAATCCGGCCTCGCCCGGTCGCGCATCAGCCACAGATCCCGTGCCAGGCTTCGAGCCGTGCTGTGCCGCGCCTCGAACGCCTTGCCGAGTTTCAGGATGACCGGCTTGCCGGTGTGCATCTCGACCTGATTGACCAGGGTGAGCAATTCGCTTTCGACTGCGGCATCGCTGACCGGTTCGACACATGCATCTCCCGTCGCCATCAATGCGACCGCCGGCGGCAGCAGATCGGCATTGCGTGGCACCATGCGGGTAAATTGCCGCGATTGCGCATCGGCACGCAGGCATGGGTCGAACTGCAACACGATACCGACCTCGAGCTGCGCCTCCTGCGCACGCGCAAACCGATCGGCAAAATCATCGTCGAGCGCGCGCGATGCCGGCTGCAATTCGAGATAGGCGAATTGCGCGCCGACCGCTTTCAGCGTCTTGAAATTTATCCGGTCCGCTTCGCTCGGCACCACCGCACCCTGCTCGGGATAGAGGTCTTCGGATGGACGCCATTCGCGCATGTCCCACCAGAACCAGGCCGCGAAGACAATCGCGATCAACGCCATCAACGCTACGAAACGGACAATCCATCGTCGCATGGCGCCGCCCTTTCTGCGGCGAGATCTTGCCCGAGCCATCGCCTCGTTCAACCCTTGATATGCAGCACGCAAATGAGCGTGAATAGGCGTCGCGCGGTTGCAAAATCTGTCTCGACCTTGCCGTCGAGCCGCTCCAGCAGCAGCTCGGCCGCGCTGTTGTGTATCCCGCGACGCGCCATGTCGATCGTCTCGATTTCGGATGGCGTCGCCTTGCGAATCGCCTGGTAATAGCTGTCGCAAATCGCGAAGTACTCGCGGATCGGGCGGCGGAACCGGGCAAGACCAATCAACAGGGTTTCGAGCAGCTCCTCATCGTCATTGCTGATAGCCATTGCCAGCCGTCCGTCGCGTACGGCCAGCTGCAGGCGATACGGACCATTGGCGCCGCGCTCGGCGCTGCGGACCGGCTTGAAGCTGTTCTCTTCGATCAGATCGTAAATTGCGACCCGGCGTTCCTGCTCGACATCCGCGTTGCGCCACAGGATCGTCTCCTCATCGAGAGCGATGTGGGCGATGCGGAAAGTGCTCGCGGAATCGGGCGGCGAACTGGCCATGACTTGCCTGCCTTCGCAGATCGCGGGGCTCCACTTCAAGCACTTCCACGATCCATCCCCACTATCCACAGCCGCAAGAGATTCGGAAAAAATATATCGGCCGGATTTGGACTTGCGCAAATCAGCATGGGCTGCGCATTTGCCGCGCATGGCCGAACCCGAAAAGCTCCAGCTCGTCGAAGGCGATTCGACGACCGCACGAAAATTGCCTTCGAATCTCGAAGCCGAAGCGGCGTTTCTGGGTGCGGTCCTGATCGACAATCGCGTGATCGAGGAGCTGCAGACGCCGATCCGGCCCGACCATTTCTTCGAACCGTTGCACGAACGGATTTTCGAGCGTGTTCTCAAGCTGATCGAACGCAACGCCACCGCTTCGCCGGTTACCCTGCGTCCCTATTTCGAGGCCGACGAGGCTCTCAAGGAGCTCGGTGGGACCAGCTACCTCGCGCAGCTGACCGCCAATGGCGCCGGCCTGCTCGCCCCGCGCGAACTGGCCCAGCAGATATATGACCTCGCGCTGCTCCGCGAACTGGTCAGCGTCGGTCGCGGACTGGTCGAGGGGGCGCTCGACACGTCCGAAGAAACCGATCCGATGGACCGGATCAGCCAGGCCGAAGCGGACCTGTTCAAGGTGGCCGAAGGAGCCGCAACCGGGAGCGAAGCGGCGACCTTCCGCGACGCCGCGCTGACCGCGATCAAGATGGCCGAAGCGGCGATGAATTCGGGCGGCGGCCTGTCGGGCAAGACCACCGGGCTCGATTCGATCGACCGCAAGACGTCGGGCCTGCACGATTCCGACCTTATCATCCTCGCGGGGCGTCCCGGCATGGGGAAGACCTCGCTCGCCACCAACATCGCCTTCAACTGCGCCGAAGCGCACCTCGAATGGCAGCGCGATGGCGGCGAGTTCAACTACGGCGCGCCGGCCGCGTTCTTCAGCCTCGAAATGAGCGCGGACCAGCTCGCCACGCGTATCCTTGCCGAGCAGGCCGAGATCAGCTCCGAAGCGCTGCGAAGCGGCAAGATGAGCCGCGAGGACTTCCAGAAGCTGAGTTTCGCGAGCCAGCGACTGGCCGAACTCCCGCTCTATATCGACGACACGCCTGCGCTCACCATCGGTGCGCTGCGGACGCGGGCGCGGCGGTTGAAGCGACGGCACGATATCGGCCTAATCGTGGTCGATTATCTCCAGCTGCTGCAGGGGTCCGGTCGCGCGAACGACAACCGCGTCAACGAAATCTCCGAGATCAGCCGCGGTCTTAAAACGCTCGCGAAGGAACTCAGCGTGCCGGTGATCGCACTGTCGCAGCTCAGCCGTGCGGTCGAGCAGCGCGAGGACAAGCGCCCGATGCTTTCGGACCTGCGCGAATCGGGCTCGATCGAACAGGACGCCGACATGGTCTGGTTCGTCTATCGCGACGACTATTACCTCGAAGCGATCCGCCCCGATTTTCCGACCGAAACCAGCAGCCCGGAAGCGGTCGAGAAGTATCGCGCCTGGGAAGAGCGCTACGAGGAGGTCAGGAACCGGGCATCGATCAATGTCGCGAAGCAGCGTCACGGCTCGACCGGCAACGTCCCGCTGCTGTTCCACAGCGAGTTCACCAAATTCTCGTCGCCCAATCTCAAGGATTATTCGGACTGGGGCTTCGAATAGGTCACGGCGCTACTGCCCCAGATTGAGCCTGCGGGTCACCGAATAGTCGATCACCGTCACCAGCCAGTTGCTGATCCGCCAGCGCAGGCGATTGAACCAGCCGCCGCGCTTGCGACACCATTCGGAGGTGATCGGAGTGCTGTGTTCTGCAAGATGGTCGACAAGCTCGCGTATCCGCGCAGCGAGGGCCGCATCCTCAACCCGCAACATCAGTTCAAGGTTCAAGCGGACCGAGCGCATATCCATATTGGCGCTGCCGAAATAGGTGACGTCGTCGATCACCAACAGCTTCATGTGCAGCTTGCTCGGCTGGAACTCCGCAAGCGAAACGCCAGAGCCGAGCAATCGGTGATAGAGCGCGCGCGATGCGCCGATGGTTGCGCCATTGTCTGTCTTGCCCGCCATGATCAACCGCGCCTTTCCGTGGCGGCCAAGTCGTTCGAGCAGCAGCTGGATGCTGCGAGGCGGCGAGAAATAGGCCATCACCATGTCAAGCCGGTTGCCGCGTGCCAGATCGTCCTTGACCCGGCGCGCCCAGGCGCTGGCGATCCGTGTCGGCCCGCCCAGCACCAGTTGCACGGGCCCATCGCCAGGATCCCATTCGCGCACCATCGCGCGAATCGCGCGAAACTGCGATCCCTCGCTCGACACCCAGCTCTCCAGCTGGAGGAACCATCGGCAGAATTGTGCAACCACTGGACCCTCGACCAGGGCGCCAAGATCGCACCAGCCATTCTCTTCGGGCGGCCTGAAGTAGTCATCGGCGATATTGAACCCGCCGGTCATGACCCGCTCGCCGTCGGCAATCGCGAGCTTCTGATGGTTGCGGATCAGGTAGCGCACGTTCCAGCGCGGGGAGAACAGGTCGAACGAGCCGCCTGCCGCAACCAGCGGATCGAAGAAGGAGCGCGGCGCATCGCTGCCGAAATCGTCGACGATCAGGTGCACGTCCACCCCGCGCTGTGCGGCGGCCACCAGCGCATCGCGCACCACTTCGCCCGCGTCGTCGGGCTGGAACATATAGAAGAAGATGTGCAGCGAGCGCTCGGCTTCATCGATCAGGCTTTCAAGCGCGGCGAGCCGGTCGATCCCGGCGGGATAGAAGGTGAACCGGTGATCCTGTGCGTCCACCTCGAACGGACCGGCGTCGCGATAGCCCTCGAACGCTACCTCCGGGCTGTTTTCCCAGCGTTCGGCATCGCCCGTTTCAAGCTGGGGTTTGAGCGGATCTTCGGTCATTGCCGCAGCCTTAGCGGCAAGCGCCCCGCGACTGCAATTTCTTGACTCTCCGCCCTGTCGTCCCTACGTGCAACGCTCTTTCAGACAACCCGAGATTCAAGAGGCCCACGATGGCACGCGTTACCGTTGAAGATTGCGTCGACAAGGTTCCCAACCGGTTCGACCTCGTATTGCTTGCCGCACAGCGTGCGCGCGAGATTTCGGGTGGCAGCGAACTGACGCTTGATCGCGACCGCGACAAGAACCCGGTTGTGGCTCTGCGCGAGATCGCCGAACAGACGATCAAGCCGAAGGAACTGAGCGAAGCGCTGGTTACCGGACTGCAGAAAATCCTTCCGGACGACGAGGACGATGCTGACGAAATCGGCTCGCTCAGCCAGTCGGCCGAAGCGCTGCGGATCACCGCGTCGGCACCGACCCGTTCGACCTCGATCGGAGCCGACTACGAGGGCTGAGGCTGGGCTTAGAGCCCACACAAAATGTCCCGTTTTGGAAAAGGTCGCCATTTTGGCGACCTTTTTTGTGCGCGGCATGACACAAATATAACGCGGTGGCGGTGTCCTTGCCTTAAGCCGCTGCGCGTGCAACTGGATTGCCTGTAACAAAACCGTAACACAACCAGTCAGCAAGCGAACTGGAAGGAACTGAGCGCTAACCACCATGGCATCGATTGCAGTCTACAGTGTCAAAGGCGGGGTCGGAAAAACCACATTTGCCGTCAACCTCGCCTGGTGCGCTTCGAGCATATCGCGGCGCAAGACTTTGTTGTGGGATCTCGACGCTTCCAATGGCTCGGGTTTCCTGCTCGGCATCGACCCCAAGAAAAAGCGCACCGCCAAATCGGTGTTCGCAGCCGATCGCGATCCCGGGAAGCTGATCCAGAAGACGGCCTTCGCCAATCTCGACCTGCTGCCCGCGGACGAGAGCATCCGCACACTGGGCCGCCAGTTTGACCGGATTGGCAAGAAGAAGCGGCTCAGCAAACTGACCGACCAATTGCGCAAGGATTATGACCGGATCATCTTCGATTGCCCGCCCGTGCTGAACGAAGTCAGCGCGCAAGTGATGCGGGCCGCAGACCTGGTAATTGTGCCGCTGCCACCGTCGCCGCTTTCGGCGCGCGCGCTCGATCAAGTGGTCGAGGAAGTGCGCGGCAGCGGCAAGGGGCATCCACCGATCCTACCGGTTCTTTCGATGATCGATATGCGCCGGACGCTGCATCGCGAAGCGCGCGAAGCGAACAAGAAGTGGCCGGTCGTGCCGCAAGCCAGCGCGGTTGAGCAATGCGCAGTCGAGCGCAAGCCGGTCGGAGAATTCGCGCCCCGCTCCCCCGCGACCCGCAGCTTCGCGCAATTGTGGACGGCGATCGAACGCAAGCTCGCCAAGCTCTGACGTAGTTACCCCGACACTGCGCATTGCCCCAAAGCGTCGATGCCGTTTATGTGCATCGCAGCAAAGGGGATCTGCTTCCATGAGCGACGTGACCGAAGGTATCGGCGGAGCGATTGAAGGCGCGTTGGCCGGACGTGCAGTCGAACCCGGCCATGGCGAAGCCGCGCAGGAACCGCTCGAGCCGGTCGAGTGCTCGAATTGCGGAGCGATGGTTTCCGACATCTATTGCGGGCAATGCGGGCAGAAACGCCATGTCCACCGCACTATCTCGGCGATCTTGCACGATCTGATCCATGGCGTGCTGCACCTCGACGGCAAGCTTTGGCGGACGCTGCCGCTTCTCACCTTCAAGCCCGGCCAGCTGACCCGCCGCTATATCGACGGCGAGCGTGCCAAGTTCGTCAGCCCGATGGCGATGTTCCTGTTCAGCGTTTTCGCGATGTTTGCGGTTTTCCAGATGATCGGGCTCACCACACCGACCGATTTGGTCGGCGACGCTCGCGCCCAGGTCACCGCCCTGGCCGAAGCCGAGAAACGCGAAATCACGGCACAGATCGCCGAAGTCGATGAAGAACTGGCCAGGACCGACCTTGATGAGGCACGTCGAACCGAGCTTGCGACCCGCCGCGAAGGGCTCGAAACCGATCTCGCATTGATTGAAACGCGCGGCCGGAACCTCACCGAAATGCTGACTTCGGGCAGCAGCGAATTCCTGGATGAGCTCGAGGCCTCCGGCGAAGACCAGGTCACGCAAGCCAAGGCGAAGCTGGAAACCTTGCCAGTGGGGTCGGCGGAATATGCCGAACTTGCCGGCGAGATTGCATCTGCGGAAGAAGGTATTGCCAATCTCCAACAGCTCGAAGAATCGAGTCCGGTCTCGATTGGTGAAGATGGTTCGCTGAAGGTATCTGAGACGGGCGTAGGCTTTCTCGATTCGCTGTTCGACAAGTGGAACAAGAACCCCAGCCTGATGCTCTACAAGCTTCAGGCCAATGGCTACAAATTCAGTTGGCTGCTGATCCCGCTTTCGATCCCGTTCGTGTGGCTGACCTTCGCCTGGCGGCGGCGCTTCAAGGCGTATGATCACGCCATCTTCGTCACCTACTCGCTCAGCTTCATGTCGCTGCTGTTCATTGCCATCTCGCTACTGGCATCGAGTCCTCTTGACGGGACCGGAGGATGGGCATTCGCGATCTTCGCGACGGTCGCGCCCTTGCATGTCTACAAGCACCTCAAGCACACCTACGGTCTCTCGCGGTTCTCAACGATCTGGCGCTTCCTGGTGCTGCTGGTGTGCATCCTCATCATCCTGGTGCTGTTCCTGCAGGCCTTGCTGGTGCTGGGGGCGTTCTAAGAGCCAACAAAAAGGGCGCCCGGATCGGCCCGGACGCCCGCTTGTCTCAAGTCGCCTAGCCTTATGCTCCTTGGGGTGCTTCATCCCCGCTGGAGCCGAAGCGCTTGCCCGCCTTGGGGATCGCCGAACCATGCGCGGGCTGCGCGATGGTCGGGCCCTTGGGCTCGTCCGGGCGATCGATCTTGCCGGTATCGAGCAGCGTCGTGATCTCGTCGCCGGTCAGCGTCTCGTATTCGAGCAGGGCCTGTGCGAGCAGGTGAAGCTTGTCTTCCTGGCTCTTGAGGATGTCTTCGGCGCGCTTGAGGCCGCCTTCGACAAGATCCTTGATCTCGGCATCGATCAGCTTGTTGGTGTCCGCGCCCGCCATGGTGCGGCTGGTCTGACCCATGCCGAGATAGCCTTCCTGGCTTTGCTCGTACATAAGCGGGCCAAGCTTGTCGCTCATGCCCCACTTGGTCACCATGTTGCGCGCAAGATCGGTGGCGTACTGGATGTCGCCCGATGCGCCGCTCGAGACCTTGTCGTGCCCGAAAATGATGTCTTCGGCGACGCGGCCTCCCATGGCGACGGCGAGGTTCGCGTGCATCTTGTCGCGGTGATACGAGTAATTGTCCCGTTCCGGCAGTCGCATCACCATGCCCAATGCGCGACCGCGCGGGATGATCGTGGCCTTGTGGATCGGGTCCGATGCCGGTTCGTTGACGCTGACGAGAGCATGGCCGGCCTCGTGATAGGCGGTCATCTTCTTTTCGTCCTCGGTCATGACCATGCTGCGACGCTCTGCGCCCATCATGACCTTGTCCTTGGCGTCCTCGAATTCCTGCATGGCGACGAGGCGCTTGTTGCGACGCGCAGCCAGCAGCGCAGCTTCGTTGACCAGGTTGGCAAGATCCGCACCCGAGAAGCCCGGAGTGCCGCGCGCGATCGTGCGCGGATTCACGTCGGGAGCCAGCGGCACCTTCTTCATGTGAACACCGAGGATCTTCTCGCGTCCGTCGATATCGGGGATCGGCACCACGACCTGGCGGTCAAACCGGCCCGGTCGCAACAACGCAGGGTCGAGCACGTCGGGACGGTTGGTCGCAGCGACGATAATGATGCCTTCATTGGCTTCGAAGCCGTCCATCTCGACCAGCAGCTGGTTGAGCGTCTGCTCGCGCTCATCGTTCGAGTTGCCGAGCCCGTGTCCGCGCGAACGGCCGACCGCATCGATTTCGTCGATGAAGACGATGCACGGGGCGTTCTTCTTGGCTTGTTCGAACATGTCGCGCACGCGGCTCGCACCGACGCCGACAAACATTTCGACAAAGTCGGAACCCGAAATGGTGAAGAACGGCACGCCCGCTTCGCCCGCGATCGCGCGCGCGAGCAGCGTCTTACCGGTACCGGGCGATCCGACCAGCAGCGCGCCCTTGGGGATCTGACCGCCAAGTTTGGAGAAGCGCTGCGGATCCTTGAGGAATTCGACCACCTCTTCGAGCTCTTCACGAGCTTCGTCGATACCGGCGACGTCTTCGAACGTGACGCGACCTTGGCGTTCGGTGAGCATCTTGGCCTTGGACTTGCCGAAGCCCATCGCACCGCCGCCGCCGCCTTTCTGGACTTGCCGCAGGGCGAAGAACGCGATGCCGAGAATCAGGATGAAGGGAAGCGACTGGATCAGGATGTAGAGCAGCACATTGGGCTCTTCACGCTGCCGGCCCGAGAATTCGACGCCATTCTCTTCGAGCAGTTCGGTGATCTTCGTGTCGGAGGGCACTGGCACCGTCGAGAACGTCTCCTTGTTCTTGAGCGTACCGGTAATCAGATCCTGGCCAAGTTGCACTTCCTCGACCTCGCCAGCCGTCACCGCCTCGCGAAATTGGGAATATTGCATTTCTCTTCCAGCGCTCTGTCCGGCATTGCCGAACATCGACACCACAAGCAGCAGCGCGAGGAAAATCCCGCCCCAGATCATCAACTGCTTCACCCACGGGTTCTGCCCCTCGGGTGGCTCCTGTTGTGGATCGTTCTGGTCGCTCATGCGGATAGTTCCTTTCTCACCTGCGTATGTAGGAAACGCCAGGTGAATGGCAAGATAATGCACCCTACCGGTTCGAATGCTAATTTTCGAACACTGTGGTGCGAATTTTCGATCTACGAGCCGCGGCTGCGCTCGGTTGCGTAGGCGGCCAGAAACACATCGACCGCTCCGGCAATGCGCCGCTTGCTGTCTTCGGCAGTGACCGGCACCCCGAAACGCTGCTCCAGGTCGCCCATTCCCTTGCACATCGAAACGAATTGCTCGGCAGCCAGCGCAGGATCGGGCACGTCCAGTTCGCCGCATTCGCTCGCGTGATTGAGAAATGCGCTGAAAGCGTGCTTCATCCTCCAGGGGCCGGCTTCGAGAAATGCCCGGCCGATGATCGGTTCAGACACGGTCTCGGCGGCGATCCGGCGTTCGAACTGGATCATTTCCGGGCGTGACAGAAACGCGAACATCGCCTCGCCAATCTTGGTGAGCCGTTCGCGAATCGAACCTGCCGGCATCGAATCGAGCGAGAAATGGCCGCGCATCTTCTCGCATTCGATTTCCACCGCTGCACCGAACAGCGCCCGCTTGTCGCCGAAGTGATTGTAGATTGTGACCTTGGACACGCCGGCATCCGCAGCGACCTGCTCGATCGAGGTGGCCGCAAACCCAACATCGAAAAAGCTGTGCGCAGCGGCCTCTACGATCGCCGCACGCTTGGCCTTGTCGGAGGGCCTCCCGAGCTTTTTTTGAGTTTCTTGCGACAACTTACTTGACAAAATGAACGGTTCCGTACAATTAAACGCGACCGTTCAATAATGATCACTTCATTGTAGCAAAGCAACCCCCTCCCCTCGCAAAGGTTCCCTCCCGTGCTTTGGATCGCAATACGAATGCTGACCGGCGACAGTCAGAAATTCTACGGACTGCTGTTTGGAATCGCGTTTTCGACTCTGCTGATCACCCAGCAGCTGACGATCTTCGTCAACCTGATCGAACGCGGGGCCAGCGGCGTGTTCAACGCGCCCGAAGCCGAAGTGTGGGTGATGGATCCGGTCAGCCGCACCACCGACGTGAAGTACGAAATGCCTTCGACCGCGCTCGACGAGGTCCGCTCGGTGCGCGGCGTCGAATGGGCTGTCCCGCATCTGCGCGCCAATGCGTCGGTCCGCAACAGCACCGGTGACCTCGAAGGGGTTGCCATTATCGGCGTCGACGATGCGACGCTGATCGGCCTGCCTCGCACGATGCTCGAAGGATCGAAGGAAGCGCTTTCGCGTCCCGATACGGTGATCATCGACGATCTCGGCGTGGTGAACATGTTCGAGGACGGCACCAATCCGATCGGGCAGCGGCTCGAACTCAACGACCAGCGTGCGGTGATCCGGGGAATCGCGGATTCGATCCCGTCTTTCACCAGCCAAGTGACGCTCTACACAAAGTACAGCCAGGCGCTGAATTATGTGCCCGGAACCCGCAACCGGATGAGCTTCGTCCTCGCAGGAGTCAGCGAAGGCGCCAATCCGAGTGAAGTCGCCGCGCGGATCGAAGAGCAGACCGGCCTGAAGGCCGAGACCCGTGACGAGTTTGCGCAAGCCGGGGTCGATTTCATTATCGAGAACACCGGCATCCCGACCAATTTCGGGATCACGGTGGTGCTTGGCTTCGTCGTCGGGGTCGCCATCGTCGGGCTGACCTTCAGCCTGTTCATCCGCGACAACATCAAACAGTTCGGAGCCCTCAAGGCGATCGGCGTCACCAACCGCAAGATCATCGGCATGGTCGCTGCGCAGGCCGCGCTGGTCGGCTCGGTTGGCTACGCGCTCGGCGTCGTCGGCACCGCTCTGTTCATGTACGCCTTTGGCGGCGTTCCCGAATTCAAGGGCTTCTACATCCCCTGGCAGATCCCTCTCATCAGCGCTGTCGCAGTCGTTGTCATCCTCGCGCTGACAGGCTGGATTGCGCTGCGCCGGGTGTTGCGGACAGAACCCGCGGCGGTGTTCCGATGAGTGAGATCGAAGTCATGGATACATCCGCGATCGGCGGTTGCGACCCCGAAGCGGCAATCTGCGCGCGCGGTATCGTCCGCGATTTCCAGGCCGGGCAATCGACGATCCGCGTGCTGCACGGGATCGATACCGACATCAAATCTGGCGAGATGACCTACGTCGTCGGCGAATCCGGGTCGGGCAAGACCACGCTGATCTCGATCATGTGCGGAATCCTGTGGCCGACCGAAGGGGCTGTGCGGGTGTTCGGAACCGACATTTACTCGCTATCGGATACCGAGCTGGTCAATTTCCGCCTCAACAATATCGGCTTCATCTTCCAGCAGTACAATCTGATCCCGTCGATCGACGCCGCGGCCAACGCCGCCGTGCCCCTGATTGCCAAAGGCGTGCCGGTTGGCGAAGCGCGCGAGAAGGCAATCGAATTGCTCGAAGCGCTCAATATCGGAGATCAGGCGAACAAGCTGCCGCGTCAGCTTTCCGGCGGCCAGCAACAGCGCGTCGCCATCGCCCGCGCGCTGGTGCACGAGCCGCGCCTGGTGGTGTGCGACGAACCGACCGCTGCGCTCGATGCGCGCTCCGGTCGGCGGGTCATGGACCTGTTGCGCGAAGTCGCGGTTGCGCCCGACCGCGCTTGCATCATCGTTACCCACGACAACCGCATTTTCGACCTCGCCGACCGCATCCTCGTGCTCGAGGACGGCCGCGTGACCCACGACGGCACCGAAATGCCGGACGACCACTGAACCCAGCCGCCCGCCACCTCTCACGGAAACTCACCATGGCATTCTTACCCACCAACTTCAGCTTCTCGCGCCAAGCGCTGCCGATCCTTGCTCTTGTCGGGATCATCGCTGCGGTCATTTTCATCTTCAACGGCCTGCCCGACCGGGAGATTTCTGAGCCGGAGAAGCAGCCGCCCAAGGCGACCGGACAGTTGGCCAATGCCGAACGCGTCGCTGGCGTGGGTCTGGTGGAACCGGCCAGCGAGATCATCGATATCGGATCGGCATTGTCCGGCCTCGTGACCGACCTGCGCGTGCAAACCGGCGACCAGGTCGAAAAGGGACAGCCGCTGTTTCTGGTCGATGCCCGCGCCGCCCGCGCCCGGCTTCAAGAAGCCAATGCCGCGATCGCCGAAGCCCGCGCTGCGATCAGCGAAGCGCGCACCGCACGCGACACCGCCAACCAGCAACTCGCTCTGTTCCGCAATCTCGACGATCCTGCCGCCGTGAGCCGATCGGAAGTGATCCGCGCCGAAGGCGACGCAGCCGCAGCAGCCAGCCGCCTCAAAGTGGCGCAGGCGCGCCTCGCTGCCGCGCAAGCCGCCTCGTCGAGCGCCCGCACAGAAATCGAACGCCTGGTGGTGCGCGCGCCGATCTCCGGAGAAATCCTTGCGGTCAACATTCGCCCGGGCGAATTCGTGGCGACCCAGGGAGGCGGCAACGCCTCGCCCTTTATCCAGATGGGCCAGACAGATCCGCTGCATGTGCGCGTGGATATCGATGAAAACGAAGCTTCACGCGTCAATCTCGGCCAGCCTGCGATCGTTTCCCCACGCGGTGCCGCCGAGATCCAGGTCGAAGCCAAGTTCATTCGCGCCGAACCGCAGGTCGTGCCCAAGCGACAGCTGACCAACAGCGCAGCAGAACGGGTCGATGTACGGGTGCTGCAAGTGATTTACGAATTGCCGGACGGAGACGAATTCCGTGTCGGGCAGCAGGTCGATGCATTCATCTCGGCCAAGGACAGAACGAGCGAAGGAGAATAGTCCGATGCGTCGCTTCTCCCGTCCGCTCGCCGCGCTGGCTCTAACGGCCAGCCTTGGTGCCTGCGTCGCCGGACCGGCTCCGGAGATCGCGACACCTACGCCGCAATTGCCGGCCAACTATCTCTACGCGCCCGACGGCAATACGAGCGCTTCGCTCGGCACGCTGTTGCCCACCGCAGATCCGGCCTTTCGCGAGCTTTCTCGCCAAGCGCTCGACAATGCGCCGAGCCTTGCCGAAGCGCTGGCCCGGGTCGAAGGCGCCCGCGCCGGAGCGCGCCGCGCTGGCGCCGAACGCCTGCCCCGGATCGATGCCGATGCGAATGTAACGGAAAACCGGATCAACCCCGCGCAGTTCGGGCAGGCCGGTCAAGGTGGATTCATCCCGCGCTCGCAAACATCCTATGGCGCCAATCTCGTTGCCAGCTGGGACGCCGATCTGTTCGGGCGTCTGCGATCGCAGGAACGTGCAGCGCTCGCCCGGATCGACGCTGCCGACGCATCGGCCAATGCCGTGCGGATTGCACTGGTTTCCGAGATTGCAGGCAACGTTACCGATTGGCGCACCCTCGCCGCGCGCACACAGGCGCTGGAAGAGGATGTCGAGGCAGCGCAGCAACTCGCCAGGTTGGCCAAGACCCGCGAGGATGCCGGGCTGGCACCGGGCTTCGATCGCGTTCGTGCGGAGTCCCAAGCCAGCGCCTCGCGTTCGCGCCTGGCCGCATTGCAGAGCGAACGGGCGCGGATTGTCGGACGACTGGTGACGCTGACAGGTCTCGATGGACAGAGCGTCAACGCCGCTCTTGCGCAAGCAGGTCCATCGCTCGAACCTGCGCCTGCTCCAACAGCTTTGCCTTCCGAACTGCTAGCCAATCGCCCCGACGTGCTGGCGGCCGCCGCGGAACTCGCGGCCACCGATCAGGATCTCGCCGCCACCGCGCGTTCGCGTTTCCCTCGGCTAACATTGTCGGCGGTGCTCGGGCTGCTGGCGTTCGATCCCGAAGATCTGTTCGATGAGGATTCGATTGTCGGAACGCTGACCGCCGGGATCGCCGGACCCTTGCTCGATTTCGGAAGGATCGAAGCGGAGATCGATAGCGCCGCCGCGAACAAGAAGGCCGCCTTTGCCGCCTATCGCGGCGCAGTGTTCCAGGCGCTGGGCGATGCCGAAACCGCTTACGGCCTGATCGAAGCAAGCGATGCCGAAGCGCTGCTGGCAGTGAAGGAACGCGACGAATTGGAGCGCGCGGCTGCGCTGGCCAACACTCGCTACCGGGCTGGGCTGGCCGACTTCCTGACCGTACTCGAGGCGCGCCGCGCGGCCGATGCCAGCGGCGAGCGGGCGGCTGCAGCTCTGGGCCGGGCGCAGCGGGCGCGGATCCTGCTCTGGCAAGCGCTGGGCGGCGAAGACTTCGACACCGGCGCCTAGAGAATGACCCTTTCGAGCATCCAGTAACTGCCGGTGATCCCGATCGCATAAGTAGCGACTTTGAGCACGCTGGTTTCGGGCACACTTGGCACGTGTCGTAGCGCCGCAAGGACGGCGAGTGTCAGCGCCACCACCAGCAATTGACCCGCTTCGACACCGACATTGAAGGCGAACAGGGCTGTCGCAAGTTGTGTTTGGGGCAGCCCGATATCCGCCAGGGCGCCTGCAAACCCGAAGCCGTGGACCAGCCCGAAGACAAAGGCCACGGCCCACGGATATCGCCGGGTAAGGGTTTGCCTGTCGGGATCGCGCAAGACGATCGCCACTTCGACCGCCAGGAACACGATCGAAAGCGCGATCAGCGCTTCCACCGGGCGGCCCGGCAACCCCGAATATCCGAGCACGGTTGCAACCAGAGTGATCGAGTGGGCGATGGTGAATGCGGTCGCGGCTTTGACCACAGGCCAGGGCACCCGCACCAGCAAGACCAGCGCAATCACGAACAGCAAATGGTCCCAGCCGAAGACGATATGTTCGGCCCCGATCACAAAGTAATCGCCCAGGACGCTCCACGCATCGGGCTCTGCCAGGCTCGTCGCCGCTGACTCGGCGGCGGTCAGGCGAAAGCTCTGAACCGGTCCGTCGCGAGGGACGAAGCGCGCGATCGCATCCGACTTGCCGAGCAATTCGCTGAGGCCGAAGCGCTCTCCGGCGAGCGTGCCGTCGCATGAGAGGTTGGCTCGACCCATCAACGCTGCCGATTGGACCCTTTGCACCGCCTCGCCCTGCAATGCGCAGTTTGCGGGAGTGATGGGTTCAAGCCGTTCGATCACGATCGCGGCACTGCCGACCGCCATGGTGACCTTCCAGTCCATCGCGAACTCGCCTGGCTCGGTTTCGCGAAGTTCCACCACGGACGGCCGCAATTCGTGAGCCGATGCTGGGCCGAAAGCCGCGAGACACGCAAGCGTTGGAAGCAAGATGCCCAGCAAACGGAACACGCCGTTCATCGGTCGATATCGATCCGATATGCGCCCCGCAGCGTATCGTAGGCGCGCTCCTTGCGCTGCCTGATCTGATCGCTCCGCCAATCATTGGCGAGCACACCGCGCAGGGCATCGAAATCGGGGGGCGGGACGTTGCGGTCGCGCAGTCTTACAAGATGCCAGCCGAAGCTGGACTGTATCGGACCTTGCCAGTCTTCACCCGGTTCAAGCTCTGTCAGCGCTTGGGAAAACTGCGCCCCGAAACGTGCACTGACCTCGCGCATATTGGCAGCCTCGATACTGCCCGGCAGGCTGGTCGCTTCGCCCCCGCCGACAGCGCCGCTCAGCGCCGCCCTCGCCCCAGCTTCGCGGGCGAAGAAGGCCTGGTCGAAGCTCACCCGAGCGCGCTCTGCGCCTTGGCCAGAATATCGCTCGGAGTTTTCCTCCAGAAACGCGCGCAACACCGCATCGCTCGGCTCCGCCGTTTCAGCAGCGAGGCTGGCGGACAGATCCATCTTTGAGACGAGCCGCCGTCGCACGATGGCATCGCCTTCATCGAGGCCCAGCCGCAAGGCCTCGCGGTAGAGCACTTCTTCGCGCACAAAGGCGTCGATCGCCTGATCCAGTTCCGCGTCGGTTGGCGAGCGGCCCATGGTGAGGGCGAAGCTTTCGGCGATCTTTTCCTTCTCGCTCGCCCCGACTTTGATGACTCGCGAGGATGGATCGGGCGGCGAGCCACCCCAGGTCAGCGCCACGAAGAGAATTGCGCCCAAGGCGACAAAATGGACCAGCGGCTCGCGCGTCCAACCGGGAAGGTTCACTTCGCCCTCCGCTATGAACCGGAAGTGAGCCAGATCGGCGAGGTATAGGCACGCTCCTGCGCCACCGCGTCGGCCATCGCTTCGTCGGACAGCGTCACCCCAAAACGCACGGCGTCGAACAGAGTCCAGCGCGGAGTGGGGATCTCCAGCACACGGACATAATAGAATGGACGCTGGCCCGCCTGGTAATCCGGATCGGTCCAGACAGTGCGCAGTTCCGCCGCGCCGATATCATTGGTGTAGGTCGCGTCGTCGCGATTCACGGTGTCACCAACCGCGGGCACGCTTCCACCGCTTCTGCGGCGGGTCTCCATATCGCTCCAGACCACGTCATAGACGCGCTCCTGCATCTCGCCCGACGCATCGAGCCACCCCTTGATCACTTGCACCCGGTCGAGATTCGCGCCGTCGGGATCTTTCAGAGCGCTGATCATGAAGCTGGGCGCTTCGCCCCCCTCGACCAGTTCTCCGCCCATCGGTACGCCGCGCGAATAGCCTTCGCGCACCCAGTCGCCGTCCCAATCGCTGTCGCTGAAATCGAACCCGCCAAAGACGCGCACGGTCATGCGCGGACCGGTCGTCGCGTACACTTCCCGCCTGGCGAACGCGTCGAAGATTTCCGCCCGCGTGTTGCCCCGCGCCCACGCGGCTGCATAGCCACCGGCGAGATAGTGCCAGCCGAACCGTCCCTCGCGCGTCCCGAGGTTCTGAGCCACCGCCGCGCGGTCGGTGTAGGATTGCTCGTTGCCGGTGTGCTTGCCCCAGAAATTGTCTTCATCGCCAGTCGCCAGCGAGGTGTGGCTGTCGGTCGCGCCGATCATCCCGAACGCGTAGGGGTTTACTCCCATCTGCGCTTCAAGCGTCAGCCCGCGCAGCAGCGCCGACCGCGTGTAGGAGCCGGCATACATCGATGGCTCGGTCTTTTCGCTGAGCGAGAGGTTGCCGAAGTCCCAGCCCTGCACGCCAAAACCCGCCATTTCGTCGTTGGGTGAGAGATAGGGGTGCGTTTCGCTGTCGCCCTTGATCTGCGTTGCCTCGACGACTGGTTCGGCCCAGGCGCGCATCGCCGCATATTCCGGCGTCATCGGTGAGCCGTCTTCCATGGTCATCTGAAACATCAGGCCATTGGAGAGGTTCGGGTTGTGCGGGATCGCCAGCACCCGGCCGCCGGTCTCTTCCTCATAGGCCTTCATGTATTCCCACAGCTGGTAAGCGGTGGTCTGGAGACCGGGAAACGGAACCGTCTGCCGCGTCTTGTCGCTGCCGTCGCGGAACATCACCACACGGTGGAGATTGTTGCCGTTCGGCATCGCGGTCCATTCATACCCGGCAAGAGCGGTGAACACGCCCGGCTCGTTGTAGCGATCGAGAATGCTCAGTTGGGTGTTCCAGATATCCTTGGTGCCCTCGGCCGCAGCTTCGGGATCGGCGAAGGCTTCCGGCACATTGTCTTCGGCCGCAGCGGTGATCAGCTCGCCGATCGCGCGGGTCGATTGCTCCGGGCTTTCGTGCATCATGTCGTACCAGCGCAGCACGGTCTCGTCGCCGATGACCCAATTCACGTACCAGCGCGGCGCATCGTAGAGCCGACGCGTGGCACCCAGTGCATCGGAGTGGTCGGCGATCACCAGGAAATCGAGCGGCCTCGCAAGCTGGGTTTGGGCACCGGTGGTCGCGGTGACTTCCTCGCCGCGAGCGAAGCGCAAGGCCTCTTCCGGTCCCAGCCGTGTGCCGAAACCGAACGCGTCGACCGAATTGTCGGTGTGCAGGTGAGTGTCGCCCCAATAGGGCCGGTCGGGAAATTCTGCGAGCTCGATCGTGTCTTCGCCCGAGCCGGCCTGTGCCGGATCGACTTCGGGTTCGCTGCTGCAACCCGCAAGCGCGATCGCCGCAAGGCTCGCAATGCCGAGTCCGTTCCATGCCTTACGCATGTTCCCTCCCTCAATTGTCCCGGAGGCAACCCTGCGACGGGAATGTGTCGTTCGTCAAGCAGACCGCTTCAACAGCGCCGTGCGTTCGCAGCGACAGACAACCTCGTCGCGCTGATTGATCAGCTCGTGCGTGAAGGTGACTATGCCCGCTTCGGGCCGCGACTTGCTGTCGCGCAATTCCTTCACTTCGCTGCGCGCCCGCATCGTATCGCCGATAAACACCGGGTTGGGAGTCACGACGTTGTTGAAGCCTAAATTGGCGACCAAAGTCCCCAAAGTGGTGTCACCCACTGACAGGCCGACCAGCAACGAAAAGGTGAAGGTCGAGTTCACCAGGATTTGCCCGAACCCGCTTTCCTTCGCCGCTTCGATATCGAGATGCAGCGGCTGCGGATTGTGCGTCATCGTCGAGAACAACAGATTATCGGTCTCGGTAACGGTGCGGCGGATTTCATGCTCGATGGTCTCGCCGACTTGCCATTCATCGAAGAACTTGCCTGCCATTACGCGCTCCATCCGGCGATCACCGCCGCGCCATCGTCGTCGCTCGACCGCACCGAACCGGGAGTACGGCTGAAGCGGGGAGCGGGCGCCGTGTGCCATTCGCCATCATGCTCAACGAACGCGCCGCGCGCCTTCATATGTGGGTGATCGCGGGCTTCATCGAGACTGAGGACCGGTGCAAAACAGGCATCCGTGCCCTCAAGCAGTTCGGTCCACTCAGCCTGGGTCTTGGTCTTGAACAGAGCCGCGAGCTTCTCGGCATAGTCATCCCAATTGGCCGGGTTCATCTGCGCTTCGGCGAGCTCGGCGGGCGCATCGGTCTTCGCCAGCAGCTCGGCGTAGAATTGCGGTTCGATTGCTCCGACCGAGACCTCCTTGCCGTCTGCGCAAGTAAAACAGCGGTAGAAATGCGCGCCGCCGCTGAGCATGCCCTTGCCGCGCTCGGTGGTGAGGAACGGGCGAGTGCGGACGCCGAAGAAGAAGCTCATCAAGCTGGTCGCACCATCGACGATCGCCGCATCGACCACCTGACCTTTGCCGGACTTCTCTCGCTCATACAGCGCGGCCATGATCCCGAACGCGCAATACATCGAGCCGCCGCCGAAATCGCCAACGAGATTCTGCGGTGGCACCGCCGGTTCGCCCGGTGTACCGACTGCCGAAAGCGCGCCGGTGACGGCGATATAGTTGATGTCGTGCCCTGCCGCTTGCGCAAGCGGCCCTTCCTGGCCCCAGCCGGTCATTCGCGCGTAGACCAGACGGGGGTTGGCTCCGAGCAACTCGTCAGGCCCCAGTCCCAATCGCTCCATCACGCCAGGACGGAAACCTTCGATCAACACATCGGCCTTGCGCGCAGCGTCGAAGCAGAATGCCTTGCCCTCATCGCTCTTCAAATCGACTTCGGCCCGGTGCCTCGCCCGCTCGACCACCGGGTTGCTGACCGCAGTGCCGGGACGCTCGATCCGCACCACCTCGGCACCCAGATCAGCCAGCAGCATGGCGACATGCGGCCCCGGTCCAATCCCGGCGAATTCGATCACTTTCAGGCCGGTTAGCGGCCCACTCGGCTGGCTCATTCCTCGACTCTCCCTTTGCTCCATCCTGTGGCGTGCGAGGGTCAGGCTGGCAAGACCTGTGCGGCAGAGCTGTGCACTTGGCCCGCGTTGTGCGTTGCACCACCGTGTGCCGCTCGCTAGGCGTTTTCCCGTATTCCACGCTACGCGCCCTTCGCAGGAGCCAATTCTTGAAGATCGCCATTTTCGGCCTCGGCTATGTCGGCTCGACAGCCGCCGGTTGCATCGCCAGCCAAGGCCACACCGTCGTCGGCGTTGACCCCAGCCAGACAAAGGTCGACGCCCTCAATTCGGGCCGGGCACCGGTATACGAGCCGGGCCTCGACGACCTGGTCTCCAAAGCGCAGGCGGACGGGCGGATCAGCGCCGCGACCGAGCTCACCGACCAACTGGACGATGCCGATCTCGCGATCGTATGCGTCGGCACGCCGAGCGGCGTCGACGGCGCCCACGACATGAGCTTCATCGCGCAAGTGACGCGCAACATTGCCGAGGCACTGAAACCGGATCGCGCCAAACCGCTCACACTCGCCTACCGATCGACCATGCGTCCCGGGTCGTGCGAGAACATCATCTGGCCGATCATCGAGAATGCGCTGGGCGACCGGGCTTCGGATGCAGTCGAGTTGGTCTACAACCCCGAATTCCTGCGCGAAGCTTCGGCGATCGAGGACTATTTCAACCCGCCCAAGATCGTCATCGGCACGCTCGGCGGGAAGCCCTCGGCGAATATGCACGCGCTGCACCAAGGGATCGACGCGCCAGTCTTCGAGGTCGGCCTGCGCGAGGCGGAGATCACCAAATTCGTCGATAACAGCTGGCACGCCGTGAAAGTCGCCTTTGCCAATGAGATCGGGCGCGTGTGCCAGAACCTCGATATCTCGGCGCGCGACGTTCACGCGATTTTCAAAAGCGACACCAAGCTCAACATCTCGGCCTACTACACCCGTC
Organism: uncultured Porphyrobacter sp.; assembly: GCA_964550495.1. GTDB lineage: Bacteria > Pseudomonadota > Alphaproteobacteria > Sphingomonadales > Sphingomonadaceae > Erythrobacter. The sequence continues at coordinate 59,001 of CAZJZO010000004.1, forward strand.
CGGGTGGCGCGTTCGGCGGCAGTTGCCTGCCCAAGGATGTGCGCGCTCTGCAATACATCGCCGCCGACACGGGATCGGCGACGCACCTGGTCGACTCGCTGATCCGGTCGAATGAGGCGCACAAGCACCATCAGTTCCAGCACGCGACACAAGGCCTCGGACCCGGAGCGAAAGTCCTGCTGGTCGGCCTCGCATTCAAGCTCGAAACCGACGACATGCGCGAAAGCCCGGCGGTCGACATGGCGCGCAAGCTGCTCGAAGCGGGCTACGATCTCGACATCTACGATCCACAGATCGAGCCGGAAAATCTGGTCGGCCAGAACCTCGGCTATGCCTATGCGTGGCTACCGAAGATCGACGGTTTGCTGGTCGACAAGGCCGCTGCGGAAAGCGGCGACCACGCCCGCGTCATCGCCACCAACCGACTGATCGATACGCTGTCGATCGAGGCCGACAAGGTCGTCGATGTGAGCACCATTCCGTGAGCGATGTCATCGCTGCCGAAGAAGGCATCCCCAAGACGATCGCGGGCGAGCCGCTCAAGGGAAAGCACGTCCTGATCGTCGTCGAGAATCTGCCGCTGCCGTTCGATCGACGGGTGTGGCAGGAGGCGCGCACGCTCAAGGCGGCGGGTGCGCATGTCTCGATCATCTGTCCGACCGGCAAAGGATTCGAAAAGCGCTTCGAAGTGATCGAAGGCGTGGAGATCCATCGCCATCCCCTCCCGCTCGAAGCCAAGGGTGCGCTCGGATTCCTGCTGGAATACGGAGCCGCTTTGTTCTGGGAAACGGTGCTGGCCTGGAAGATCCAGTTCAAACGCAAGATCGACGTGATCCAGGGCTGCAACCCGCCCGATTTGATCTTTCTTGTCGCCGCCCCGTTCAAGCTGTTCGGCGTCAAATACATCTTCGATCACCACGATATCAATCCCGAGCTCTACGAAGCCAAATTCGAGAAACGCGGCTTCTTCTGGCAGCTGATGCGCGCGTTCGAGAAACTGACCTTCGCTTTCGCCGACGTCTCGATCGCAACCAATGAAAGCTACAAGGCGATCGCGGTCGAACGCGGAGGGATGGAACCGGAAAAAGTGCATGTGGTGCGCTCGGGCCCCGACCTGTCGCGCCTGAAACTGGTGCCGCCGGTATCAAGCTGGAAGAACGGACGCGCTCACATGGTCGGCTATGTCGGCGTGATGGGTGAGCAGGAAGGGATCGACCTGCTTGTCGACGCGGTCGAATACCTGGTTCGGGAGAAGGGTCGCGAGGACATCCAGTTCGTGCTGGTTGGCGGCGGACCTGCACTGGACGACCTCAAGGCGCTCTCCGCCGAGAGTGGCCTCGCCGATTTCATCACTTTCACCGGCCGCGCCCCCGACCAGGAATTGTTCGAAGTGCTCTCCACCATGGCGCTCGGCGTGAATCCCGATCGGGTCAATGCGATGAACGACAAGTCGACCATGAACAAGATCATGGAATACATGTCGCTGTCCAAACCGATGGTGCAATTCGACGTGACCGAAGGTCGTTTCTCTGCGCAAGAGGCATCGCTTTACGCCAAGCCCAACGACCCGATCGACCTGGCCGAAAAGATCGTCGAACTGATCGACGATCCGGAACGGCGCGAGGCGATGGGAGCCTATGGCCGCAAGCGGGTGGTCGAAGAGCTCAACTGGCAACACCAGATCGACCCGCTACTGGCCGCCTACAGGCAGGCTCTGAAGCTTTGAGCCCCCATCTGTGCTGCCTTACCGACATCGCTTCGATATGGTGAAAATCGCGGCAACCCTAACGCGATCTTAAGGCCTTTTCGTCCAATATCCCTCGCAAATCCCGCGAGGAATGTTGAACTCATGAATGCACCTTTCGACACCGCGACGGCCTTCGGGCCGGATGCCGCGACCCAACCCGCTCCGGATCATCAGGTCGCGGTGGTTGGTCTCGGCTATATCGGTCTTCCCACTGCGGCCGTTCTGGCAAGCTATGGCTGGAATGTCTGTGGCATCGATGTATCTGAAAAGGTTGTCGAAACCGTCAATGCGGGCGGTGTACACATCGAGGAACGCGACCTCGATCGACTGGTTCGCGAAGCGACCGAATCCGGGCGCCTGACCGCTTCGATCGAAGTGCCGACCGCGCATTTCTACATGATCGCCGTTCCAACCCCACTGACCGACGAAAAAGCGCCTGATATCAGCTTTGTGGAGGCCGCAGCCCGCGCAATTGCGCCGAAGATCCTGCCCGGCGCCTGCGTGATCGTCGAAAGTACCTCTCCCGTCGGCACGACCGAACGCGTCGCGCAGGTGATTGCGGAGTTGCGACCCGATCTGAAACTGCCGGTATTCGGTTCGCAGGAGGCCGGCGACATCGCGCTAGCCTATTGTCCCGAAAGGGTTTTGCCCGGCAAGATCGTTCGCGAACTGGTGCAGAACGATCGCGTGATCGGTGGCATTACACCCGATTGCGCGGAGCGGGCCAAGGCGCTCTACACCAGCTTCGTCGAAGGCGACTGCCTGACGACCAATGCCCGCGTGGCGGAAACCGTGAAGCTGACCGAAAACAGCTTTCGCGACGTCAACATCGCTTTCGCCAATGAACTCAGTGTTATAGCCGACGATCTCGGGGTCAATGTGTGGGATGTGATCGCCCTCGCCAATCGCCATCCGAGGGTGAATATCCTCCAGCCAGGGCCGGGCGTTGGTGGACACTGCATTGCGGTCGATCCGTGGTTCCTGGTGTCGAGCGCACCCAAAGTTGCGCGGCTGATCCGCACCGCCCGCGAAGTCAATGATTTCAAGGCTGTATATTCGGAGCGCCGCATCCGTGCGCTGCTCGACGCCGTGCCAGATGGCAAGGTTGCGCTGCTCGGCCTCGCCTTCAAGCCCGACATCGACGATTTCCGCGAGAGCCCGGCAATGGAAATCGCGCTGAGCCTTGCAAAAACGCGCGGTCAGCGGCTGCTGCTCGTGGAGCCCTTCGCCGAGTCCTTGCCGCAGGGATTTGCCGGCACCGGCGCACAGCTTGCCAGCCTTGACGACGCGCTTGAAACGGCGGAAGTCGTTGTCGTGCTTGTCGATCACACCGCGTTCAAACACCTCACTCCTGCGGACCTCGCGGGCAAGCTGGTGTATGACACGCGCGGCATGATGAAGCGGTGAGCAACTCTCCGAAACGCCGACGGATCATGGTGACCTTCGGGACGCGCCCCGAGGCGATCAAGATGTTTCCGGTGGTCCAGGCCCTGCGCGAAGCCGACTCCTTCGACGTTCGGGTCGCAGTTACCGCGCAGCACCGTGAAATGCTCGATCAGGTGATGCAGATGGCGGGGATCGAACCCGATATCGATCTCGACCTGATGCAGCCGGGTCAAAGCCTCGATGCGCTCTCGGCGCGGATCGTCACTCGTTTCGGCGAAGCGCTCGATGTCGAGCAACCGGACCGTGTGCTGGTCCATGGTGACACGCTGACCACGATGATGGCCACACTCGCATGCTACTTCCGGCGGATCCCGGTCGGGCATGTCGAAGCGGGCCTCCGCAGCGGCGACATCTATGCACCTTGGCCCGAAGAGGTGAACCGCAAGGTCACCGGAGCGGTCGCGGACTTGCATTTCGCGCCGACCGACAACGCTGCCGCTGCGCTGAGGGCGGAGAATGTGCCTGATGGCGCAATCCACATTACCGGCAATACGGTGATCGACGCGCTGCTGACCGCTCGCGACAAGATCGCTGTCGATCCATCGCTCGCGCCTGCCATCACACCGCTTCGCCAGCGTTTCGAGGGCAAACGGATCATCGCAGTCACCGCACATCGACGAGAGAATCTAGGAGACGGCATGCACCAGATCGCGGATGCTCTTCGAAAATTGTCTACCCGTGAAGATGTCGCGCTGATCTATCCGATGCACCCCAATCCCAACGTCGCCGAAGTGATGCGGCCAGCGTTGGCAGAGATCGATAATGTCGCGTTGATCGAACCGCTGGACTACCTCAACTTCGTGGCGATGATGAGCGCCGCAGACATTGTCCTGACGGATTCCGGCGGCATCCAGGAGGAGGCACCCAGCCTCGGCAAACCCGTTCTCGTGATGCGCGACACGACCGAGCGACCGGAAGGCGTTTCGGCCGGAACAGCGTTGCTGGTCGGCGCCAACACAGACCGCATCGTCAGTGAAGTCTCGCGTTTGCTTGAAAACCCGTCCGATTACGAATCAATGGCCAAGGCACACAACCCCTATGGCGATGGTTCAGCCAGCCGGAAAATCGCCGACATCATCGCCCGGCACGACCCCGGCTAGGGCGCGCACGACGACGCACGACGACGATATACAGAAGCGCGCATCCGCCAACCACGATCGAGCTGCCGAGATCGGTCAGCCAATTCAGTTTCAGCGGTCCGAACAGCAGCTTGTCCAGCGCGCTGAAAGAGATCGTTCGCAACGCCACCAGAGCCACCATCAGCAAGCCTGCAGCCTGCGCCGCGAGCACCGCCAGGTTCCGACGACCTCTGGCGGCTCGCAGTTTGCGATACAGCCAGAAGATTCCAGCCAGTGTGCCCGCTGCAATCACCACCATGACCAGCGGCCCCTGAATGCCGCGCCTGTCGTCGTACCAGTCGCTGTCCAGCAGGAATTCGCGTAGTCCATCGCGAGCGAGCTCTTCGGAGTTCAACACGCGCAATCCAATGAGCACCGCGAACAGTAGAGCAAGAGCGAGCCAGCTTCGTGCATGCGCCGGGTGCTGCCTGTGCGTGCGTGACACGATCGAGGCAACCGTGCACGCGATCACTACCAAGACATAGAAAGCCGCCGCCATTAGCGAGAGCATCGAGGGTCCGTCGGCCGGCATTCTACGTGCTTCGAGCTTTCGCAGTTGGTGGGTGAAAATCGGAGAGACCGACATAGCATTCGTGCGAAACATGGCAATTGTCGCCCCTTGAAGTGGCCACAGCGGCGATGGATTCGTGCAATCGGCTTAACAATCGATCGAGAAGCCTTTCCGTACCCAAGTTTGTGCCAGTCTCTGTTGCACTGCGGCAGAGCCGCGTCTAAGGCTTTTCCCGTAGTTACTGGAGGACTTACGGTATGCGTTCGGAAGCTCGGAATTTCCTTGTTGCTGCGGGGTTGGCAGGGC